>NZ_JBVAYZ010000012.1:0-111557 GCF_055412865.1 Pseudarthrobacter ribosi
TCCAGCCACTCGGCGGTCTCTTCCGGATCACGATCAGGCAGCTGGTTAGTCAACCCGCTGAGGATATGGGAGGTCTCTTCTCCTGCAGCCACGTCCAACCTCTTTTCGTCGTTGAATGGTCGGCACAAGTTTTCATTCTGTGAGAGAACTTTCTTGCAGCTCGAGATTATCGACGCTGGCCGGGGCGCGTCAACATCGGCGCCGAGGCGCCGCGGGTCCGGCAGTCATAATCGGGTGGAAGGACCCGTCGGCCAGCGCGCCGACGGGATCTGGAAGGGCGCCACCGGCAGGGGCGCCGGAGAGCGCAGCGCAGTGCCGCACTGCCGGCCCGGGAGTCTAGGCGGGTGCTTAGAACCTAGACTGCCCGGTGCGCAGCCACGGATGCGCGTTCAATGGTGGGGCACGTGATCTTCACTAGGGTGTCGTTGGGAGCTTCGTCCAGGCCCAGCAGCATTCGTACTCCTGCCGCCCCGAGTTCGTAGTGGGGCAGTGACACCGTGGACAGTGGGGGCCGAAGGTGGGCTGCTATGACTTCCTGGTTGTCGAAACCGACGACGGCCATGTCGTCCGGGATGGACAGCCCGTTTTCCCGCAGGCCGTCGTAGAGGCCCATGGCCATTCGGTCGTTGTAGCAGTACACGGCGGTGACGTTACGTTTGAGCAGTTCTTCGGTCGCGCCGTATCCGCCTTCCTGGTCCGGATAGGCTTCCATGACCAGATGGGGGTCGAACGGAATTCCGGCAGCCCCCAGTGCTTCCTTATACCCCTGGAGCCGTCCGTCCTTGGCCGGGGCGGGGGTCGTGGCGTTGATGAAGGCGATGCGCGTGTGGCCGCCGCGGAGCAGGATTTCCGTGGCGGACTGCCCACCCTGTACTTCGTCGGGTACGACAGCGCGCGCCGTCCCGGACTCTGGAGAGAAACAGTTGACGAGGACGAAGTCCGCTTCGCGCAGTGTCTCCGGGATGTCGGTGGGCCGGTGGAACCAGGTGGAGTAGATGATGCCGCGGACCTTGTATTCGAGCATCATGGCGATGGCGTCCTGTTCCAGTTCGCGGTTGCCTTCGGTGTTGGCGATGAGGAGGGCGTACCCGTGTTTCCAGGCTTCGTCCTGGGCGCCGTGGATGATCTGGCCGGCGAAGGGGGTGGTGGCGACGCCGTCTGCGACCAGCCCGATGAACCGTGAGGTGCCGCTGACCAGGGTCTTGGCCATCGCGTTGGGGCGGTAACCGAGCTGCCGTATCGCGTCGTTGACGCGCAGGCGCGTCTCATCGGCAATGCGGGCGTTTTTCTTCTTGTTGATGACCAGCGAGACGGTGGCGGTGGACACGCCGGCTGCTTCAGCAACCTCGCGGAGGGTAACAGGATGGGCGCGGCCTATCTTGACAGGAACGTCGGGCGTGGCCGCGTTGCCTGGACTTTTCTCCTGCGAAATCATGTGCCCTCCATCAGGAGTATATCCGTCTGCCGTGGCCGTCATCCCTTCGTCCCGCCGCCTTCCAGGCCCTGGATCATTGCTTTGTTCAGCACGAGGAACACCAGCAGCAGCGGGGTGATGGTGATGCAGACGGCGGCGAACGTGGCCGTCCAGTCGGTCTTGCCCATGGCCCCGATGTAGTTCTGCAGGCCGAGCGGGATCGTCTTCAGCTCCTCCGAGAGGACGAAGGTGTTGGCGAAGATGAAGTCGTTCCAGATGAAGATGCTGTTCACCAGCACAACTGTCACGACGGTGTTCACCGACAGGGGGAGAGTAATCAGCCCGAAGATTCGGTAGGGTCCTGCGCCGTCAAGGGAGGCCGCCTCGTAGGTTTCCCGCGGGATGTACTCAAAGAAGGAGCAAAAGAGGTAGATCGACATCGGAAGGGCGAAGCCAGCCAGGGGGATGATCATCGACGGGTAGGTGTCGAGCAGGTTGATCGCGGCGTAGTCGATGAAGAGCGGTACGAGCGCGATCTGGACGGGCACGATGATGCCGATCAGGAACAGTCCCCTGACGAACCTGCTGAACCGGAAGCCCAGGACCTGGAGAGCATAGGCGGCCATCATTCCCAGGAGCACAATCAGGAAGTTCGCACCCATCGTGACGATGAAACTGTTGAGGATGTTCATTCCGAGATTGCCGGTTTCGAATGCCCGGGCATAGTTTTCAAACGTGATCGCCTTGGGGAGTGCGAAAGGGTCACCGGTTGCGAAGTCGAGTTCGGTGCGGAGGCTGGTGATGAACAGCCAGGCCAGAGGGTAGACCTGGACGATCACGATGAGGGCAATGATCACCTTTGTTAGCGTGCCGTGGAGGCTGGGGTTGCGTCGCCTGCGCAGCGGCGGCGGGTTGTCTGAGGGAGAGGGGTCTGGGGCCGTGATGGAACTGGTAGCCGGAGCTGCTGTCGCCGTCATGCGTCCGCCTTTCGTTTGAGCATGAAGAGGATGAGTCCGACGGCGACCAGGCACTCGACGACGATGAATACGGCGATGGTACTGGCGTAGCCGAAGTCGGTGCTCGTGAATGCCGTCTTGTACATATAGGTCGTCAGCAGTTCCGAGGACTGTCCGGGGCCGCCGTTCGTCATGAGGTACGGGATGTCGAATCCGCGCAGGCCGTACGTTGTTGCCATGATCGTGGTGGTGATCCAGACGGGCATGATGTGGGGGAAGCGGATCTTGGTGAACAGTTGCCACCGCGACGCGCCGTCGAGGCGGGCGGCTTCCTCAAGTTCCTGCGGGACGGACAGCAGTGCCGCATAGATGATGAGCATGTAGAGGCCGGTGAAGCGCCAGCCCTCTGGGGCCGATACGGCGGCGAGGACGGTGCTGATGTCAGAGAGCCAGGGGCGTTCGAGGGAGCCGAGGCCGATCCAGTGCAGGAACTGGTTGAGAAGGCCGGCCGGTTCGATCGAGTAGATGCGCGCGAAGAGGAATGCGATGGCCACGGTGGAGATCACTGCCGGCAGGAGGTAGAGAGTTTTAATTAGCTCGCGGCCGCGTCGCATTGAGGTGAGGAGGCTGGCGACGAGCAGGGCGCCGCCGAGCTGCAGGACCAGGCAGATTGCGAGATATCCGAGGGCGTTGAAAAAGGAGCGCCAGAAGATGTCGTCTCCGGTGAGCATCCGCACATAGTTGGCCAGCCCCACGAACTCCATGTCGCTGATGCCGTTCCAGGAGAAGAAACTGAGGAACAGGGACTGCATGATGGGGAACAGCACTGCGGCGCAGTAAAGCAGCAGGGGTGGGAGCAGGAAGACCAGGACAGAGAGTCGTGACCTATTGGGGAGCATGGCTAGGCCTTTCGGGTGGGGGCCGTAGCCCCCACCGCTGTGGTTATTTGAAGAACTTCGGGGCGTTCTGCGCGATGGTGCTGTCCATCGTGCTGGTGAACTGTTCGGGCGTGATGTTGCCCTGGACAAGGAGCACGAGCTCCTGCTGCAGCCTGCCGTTGGTTGTCGGATCGAGCTGGGTATCCCACGGCATTGCCTGTTCGTCCCCGAGATCGTCGGCCATTTCCAGCGCCTTCTTGTACAGGGGGGTGGCGTTGGCCGGTACGGCTGTCTCGACGTTGGTCGTGGGCGAGAGTGCACCGGTGGCCGCGTATTCGGACGGGTACTTCTCCAGCGCGAACTTCAGGAAGTCGCTCACGAGCGGGTCGTACGTCTTGGAGTTGACCGCCATTCCGATGCCGGAAGGGGAGACGAATTCGTTGGCCGCAGTGACTGATCCTTCAGCGGTCGGGAGGGTGAAGAAGTCGATGTCATCGCGCACTGTCGGGTTCAGCTTGTCTGTTGCCAGGCTGGGCAGTTCCCAGGTGCCGATGTTGTACATCGCTGCCTGGCCGGAGGTGAACTGGTTCTGGGCGTCGGAGTAGCCCTGTGACGAGAATCCGTCCTGGAAGCACTTGGCCTTGCCGAGCGAAGCCAGCCATTCGACGGTCTTCTGGCCTGCGGGGTCAGAGAACTTCGCTTCGCCCTTTTTGAGCTTCTGGATGAAATCCGGCCCGGCTTCACGGAACGGCTGGTAGGCGACATACCGCTCCAGAGGCCACTGGTCCTGGCCATCGATGGCGATCGGGGTGATGCCGGCTTCGCGCAGGGCGGTGCACATGGCGGGAATGTCATCGAGGGATTTCGGGGCGGACACTCCTGCCTTCTGCAGCAGGGCCTTGTTGTACCAGATGAACTCCAGCTCGAACTGGAATGGAATCATGTGCAGGGACCCGTCGTCGAAGCGCTGGTAGTCCAGCGCGCTGGGCCGGTAGCTGTCGTAGACGCCAAGGGATTTGAGCAGCTTTTCGGCGTCGACCATTTTCCCTTGCTTGGCCAGCTGCTGGGCGAACGGTGTGGCGTCGGTGTCGAAGAGCTCGGGCAGCTTGTTCGCGGCGGCCAGGGTCTCAAGCTTTTGGATGTAGGAGGGCCTGTCGGGGGTGGTGATGAGGTTCAGGGCGAAGCCCTGGTGGTCGTTGGCGTACTCGTCGGCGAGCTTCTTCATGATGTTGATGACGGCCCCGTCAGCCGGCCGGGAGAGCAGCCACGAGATTTCACGGGCTTTGACCTCCCCGGTGGGGCTGACGTTGGAAGGGTCGCTGGCACCTCCGCCGCCGCAGGCTGTCAAGGCCAAGGCAGCGACGGCTGCGACGGCGGCAGCACGGAATAGTTTATTCATTTCGGCAATCTCCCTTGATTGGAACAGAGGTGGGGTGGGGATATTTAGTTGTCGGTGCGCTTACGTATCTCAAGATTGGTGACGGTGACGGATCCTTCGCCCGTGAAAAGGCCGATCCGGCCCGCGGGCAGGTCGTAGACTCGGGTGCTGAGCGCTACCTGCCGGTCGACGACGGCGACGCACAGGTCTCCGTCGACGATGACCTCCAGGGTGTGCTCGCCCGGAGCCAAGTCGCATGGGCGCTCCAGCTCGATGTCGAACGGAACGTCTCCGGACACGTGCCATTGGGCGTTTCCTGTGGTCGCGCGTGGCCAGCGGTCGAAGACGAGCCGGCCGCGTCTCGGTTCCAAGCGCAGAATGTAGGATTGGTCCCCGTCTTGGCTGGAGCGCAGCAACAGCCCGCATTCGGTCGTGTTGGGGGCGATGTCCAGCACGGCCTTGGCATAGAACTGGCCGGGCAGTTCTTCGTCGGATATGACAGCGGTGTACCCGTCCGGTACGTCCAGTCGTGTGGGCAGGTCATTGGTAAGGGATACCGGGATGTCTTCCCAGAAGCTGTCCACGAGTTCATCGGCGAAAGAAAATCCCAGGGTTCCGTCCGGGTTTTGGCGGGCTTCCAGAATGGCCATCGTGCCGGCCCACTGCCAAGGTCCCTGATCGGTATTGCCTTCCTTGCTGGCGATCCACCCGAAGAAGAAGCGGCGCCCCTCGCGCTCTGCTGTCTTGGATGCGTAGAACGCGCGGCCGTCGATGCTGTCAAGGTTCGGCACGGTCCAGGGCCCGTCGGGGCTCTTGGCCATGCGGTACCGGGTAGTGAACGATTCCGAGAACTCGGAGTACACCATGTACCACCAGTCGCCCCAAGCGAAAACGTCCGGGCATTCATGCGTAATGTAACGGCGCGGATCCCAGAAGGGGTCGGTGTGCTGCCAGGTCATCAGGTCTCTGGACACACACTGGGCAATGACACCCCGACGCCGTTCCGGCCCGTCGGAATGCCGTGCCGCCAACAGCATCCGCCACTGGTTCTTGCTTTCATCCCGGAACACGAAAGGATCCCGCCAGTCCCCCGACTCATATCCGTCCGGAGCACCAAACGTGAGTTCCGGGTGCTTCACCCACGTCTGCATACCGTCAGTGCTCGAGGCGTGCATGACCAGCTGCACGGGCGTACCGTCAGGGCCGAGATTCAGGGGGTTCTGGCCTGTGTAGAACAGATGGTGCATGCCGGTATCGTCGACGACGATGCTGCCCGTATAGGCGTTGAAGTCCAGATCGGTTTCGCTGCCGTGATGCAAAGAAACGCCATGGTCCTCAAACTGCGTGAGGTCCTTTGTGGTGACAAGGTGCCATGAGGTGCCGGGTTTAGGATCCGAGCGGTCTTCGTGAAGGTAGAAGAGCCAGAACTCTCCGTCCCTCTCGAAAGGGATAAGATCTCCAACCCATCCATCGTTGGGCTGGAAGAAGAGTGAGCGTTTCATCTGCGCTGATGTCCATTCTGCTAAAGCGTTTGATCACTGAAAATTAGCGTAAATAGTCTTGCTGATCAAGCGTTTTAGCAGAAAGTTTTCATTTGCTTCGGTGATCTCAGTCTAAGGACACCCTGGCTGGACCGTGACCCTCTGGGCTAGCGACAAACTCTTTTGATTAAACGCTTGACCATGGCCTGCGAATCCGACTATCGTCCTGCGTAACCGATGAGTCCATGCCTCTTGACCACCGCATCTACATGTCAGCGGCACGACATTTTCACGATCACCGGTCGACGTTTCTCTAGCCCGAAAAGCGCGCAGCGTGGCTGCCCGGGACCTCGCCATGGCCCACCCCCGATGCGTCTTCGCTACCACCACGTTCAGCTGGCAAGGGCGCCCGCCGAAAACTTGAGAGGAAACCAATTTATGAGGCACGACATCTCACGACGCACTGTCCTGCAAGGTACGGGCGTCGGGGCTCTTACTCTTTTCGCTAGCAGCGCCGCACCCGTTGCAGCACACGCCCAGTCTTCCCTTAGGGCGGTCTATCATATGACTCCGCCCTCGGGCTGGCTGTGCGACCCGCAGCGCCCCGTTTGTGCCGCCGGCGCTTACCAGGTTTACTACCTGCATTCCGGGCAAAATAATGGTCCTGGCGGATGGGACCATGCGACGACCAGTGATGGCGTGTCTTTCACCCACCACGGCGTGGTGATGCCCTTGCAGCCCGATTTCCCGGTGTGGTCGGGATCGGCCGTCGTCGACACCGCCAACACCGCTGGCTTCGGCGCAGGAGCGGTGATCGCACTCGCGACCCAGCCGACCGACGGGATCCGCAAGTACCAGGAGCAGTACCTCTATTGGTCGACCGACGGCGGCTTCACGTTCACAGCCCTCCCCGAACCGGTGATCGTCAACACCGACGGCCGCACCGCCACGACACCAGCCGAGGTCGAGAACGCAGAGTGGTTCCGCGACCCCAAGATCCACTGGGACGGGGTACGCAGCGAATGGGTGTGCGTGATTGGGCGGGCGCGCTTTGCCGCCTTTTACACTTCGCCGAACCTGCGGAATTGGCAATGGAAATCCAACTTCGACTACCCGAACCCGGCGCTCGGCGGGATCGAGTGCCCCGATCTGTTCGAGATGACCGCTGGCGACGGCACGCGGCACTGGGTGCTCGGCGCGAGCATGGATGCCTACAGTATCGACCTGCCGATGACCTATGCGTATTGGACGGGGGCCTGGAACGGCACGGTGTTTATCGCCGACAACCTCACGCCGCAGTGGCTCGACTGGGGATGGGACTGGTACGCCGCTGTCACATGGCCCTCGGTCGATGCGCCGGAGACAAAACGTCTGGCAATCGCCTGGATGAACAACTGGAAATACGCGGCCCGCGACGTACCCACCGATGCATCCGACGGGTACAACGGGCAGAACTCGATCGTGCGGGAACTGCGGCTCGAGCACCAATCGGGCGGCTGGTACAGCTTGCTAAGTACCCCCGTTGAGGCGCTTTCGGGCTACGTCACCGCGACCACCACGCTCCCCGATCGCACGGTCAACGGCAGCTCCGTGCTGCCGTGGAGTGGGCGCGCCTATGAGCTCGAGCTCGACATCTCATGGGACGCGGCTACGAACGTCGGGGTCTCGGTCGGCCGATCATCAGACGGATTGCGTCATACGAACATTGGCAAGTACGGCGCCGAGCTTTACGTCGACCGTGCGCCCTCGGACCAGAGCGGATACTCGCTCGCGCCTTACTCGCGTGCTGCCGCGCCTATCGACGCCAACACGCGATCAGTGCACCTGCGCATCTTTGTCGATACACAGAGCGTAGAAGTGTTCGTGAACGCCGGGCACACGGTGCTTTCGCAGCAAGTGCACTTCGCCGACGTCGCCACCGGTATATCGTTTTACGCCGACGGCGGCCCGGCGGACTTCACCGGAATCAGAATCCGCGAGTTCGGCAGCCCCATCTAGCGGGCTGCCGGACGCGCGGAAAGGCCCGCGGCATCGCCGCGGGCCCGTCCTGTTGTGGCCGTTTCAGGCCAGGTCAGCTGCCCCGGTAGGTGGAATACGCGAACGGGCTCAGCAGGAGCGGCACATGGTAGTGCGCCTCCGACTCCACCACGCCAAAGGTGAGGGTGACCTCGGGGAAGAACGTTTCCGTGCCGCTCGCGGCGAAGTACCTTCCCGTGTCGAAGGCCAGGCGGTAAGTCCCCGTCGGAAGCCGGTCCGCTCCCAGTTCTTTGATGCGCCCGTCCGCGTCCGTGGCGCCCTCGGCGATCTGGACCCAGCGTTCGCCGTCGAGCATGTGGAGGGTGACCGGGACGTCCGCCGCAGGCTTGCCGGAGCCGGTGTCGAGTACATGGGTGGTGACGTGGGACATGCTCATTTTTCCATCAGTCCTTCGAGCCGGAGCACTGCGATTTCCCGCAACTGCTCGCCAATAATGGCCTGTTCTTGCGCGGGCGTGTGGCCGAGCCTGGTGTTGAGCGCGGCCAGGATCTCCGCGCGGCTGCGGCCGGCGGCGCGGATCAGGAACACCTGCCCGAACTTCTCTTCGTAGACCCGGTTGCCTTCCGCCAGGGCTTCAGCGACGGCCGCGTCGGCCTCGCCGAGCCCGGCCTGTTCCGACTGGGAGAGCCTGGCCTCCGTGCTGTTGCCCCGGGCCCGCTCGCCGATCCGCGGGTGGTGGGCGAGTGCAGCGTCGATCTCCGCGGGCGTGAACGGGTCGGCCGCGGCGCGGCCCGCTCCCAGAAGTGCTTCGAGGCCGGGATAGGGCCGCGCGTCGGTCAGTCTGTCGATCCAGCGCTGGATGTCCAGGCAGGGCCGGAGGGCATCGGCGGCCTCGGTGCGGCTGGCCGCGTTGAACTGTTCAAGGTGCATGAGGCAAGTCCTCGCGTTGTGATGCTGGCATCCACGGTGTAGGGCTATGCGGACAATACATTCCGCATCATGGAACTGTTATTTCAGCATATGCAAAAGTGAACCGCACCCGCGTGCCGGTGTCAACTTCCGGGTCAGCGGTCGACCGCGGAGAGCATCCGGAGCGCCACAGGGTTCAGGCGAAGCGGCCCGGACGCGGATCCGCTCCCCACGTTAGTGTGGGAAGCATCGAATCCGCGGATGAAAGGCAGTGTTGTGAGTGAACCGAAAGAGCCCAGCACCGACCCGGCTGGCCTGCGTGGCCCGGGTGATCCGGACGCCGTCGAGTCTCGAGACGCCGTCGAGGCTTACCAGCCGCACGCCGAGCCCGGCCAGGCCGGCAACATCCGCGAGGAACAACTGACCCAGGCCGCCGGAACGGTGCCCGCCGCCTACCTCGGATCCGGTAGCCCCGAGGCGGAGGAGAAGCCGGAAGACGCAGCCGACGCCGGCATGTGGGACGACGAAACCTAGACCCTGGGCGCTGCCGTTGCGTGACAGCTGATTCATAGGTCCGGCATAGCTGGCGTGGCAACCATGGAACAGCACGAGCCGCGGCAGCCCGGTTACCCTCGCGCCGGCGGCACGGTCTCCCGGCGGCGTTCCCGGGCGTTCCGCCGTGGCCGCGCAGTCATCGTGGCCACGCGGGGCTGGCGGACTACGCGGCCGCGATGGGCGTGGACTACGCCCCCACCAGCAACACGCTTACGCCCGCGGAGATGGCCCGCATCCTGGCCGGGCTCTACAACGGGACGCTGCTGGAACCCGGCAACACCGCGCAGCTGCTGGGCTACATGCAGGACGCTAACTATGAAACGCTCATCCCGGCCGCCGTCCCGGCCGGGATCACCGTCTTCCACAAATACGGGCTGCTGGGCGGGGAGCTGCACGACGCCGGCATCCTCGCCCAGGACGGTCACGCCTACGCCCTCGTGACCTACGCCAAGGGTGATGACCTGAGCAGCGTCCCCGAGCTGACCGACGTCATCCACGAAGTGACGGCGGCCGTGGCGGGCGCCCTGTTCTAGGGGTCGCCCGCCCGGGGCGGCGTCGGCGGCGTCCGGCGGTCCGGGGGCACTTTGCGGCCGTCCGGCGTCGAATTGGCCGACGGCGACCCGGCGTTTCGTGTCGAAGTGCCCCCGGACGGCAGGGGACAGCGCCGGACGGACCCGCGGCGGGCGTCATGCCACGGTTTCGGGCAGGAAGGGAGCCAGGGGACACGTCCCCTGGCTCTCGGTGCGCAGTCGCGTGGGCTGCCGGACTACCAGCTGTGGATCTTGGCCACGTCGCTCTTTTCCCAGCGGGTCCAATCGGACCAATTGTCGCTGTTGCCGCTGCGGACGCGGAAAGAGACGAGTTCGTAGGCCTCTTCACTGCCCCGGCGGTCCAGGTTCGGCACGCGGTCGTAGCTGTGAATCGTCACGGAGTCGTCACGGTGATCGAATGACTTCCAGAACGTGGACTTCCCGAGGAAATCGTCATTCCGGCCGCGGTCATCTTCGAAGCGAAGCTGGCGGATCTCCACCTTCTTGTTGCCATTGCAGTCCACATAGATCCGGAAGTCCACTCTGACTTTGCTTCGGTCTTTGCTGTCGTGCTTGACGGGCTTGAGCGGATCGACTGTGCAGCCGCGTTCGGAGGTTGACGCAACGGCCGGCCCGGCCGCTGCAATAGGTCCCCCGATGAGCCCCAGGGCGACAGCCGGGATCAGCGCGATCCTGGCCGCCCGGGAGCGGGTCTTTTTCGGTGAGTTGGTGATGGACATTTTCTTGGTTCTTCTGCCTGATGATGCGATTCTGTTGCTTTGGACGGCGTCTGCCCGCCCTGATTTCTCCGCGGTACCTCTGAAATCAGGCGGCGGCCTTCCATTCCAGTTTCAATTAGCTCGCCCGTACTCTGCGGGGAGTCGAGGCGGCGTCCACTCGTGGATGTGAGGGACCCTGTGGATTAATCCACCGTCTGCCGCAACCCAAGATCAATAGGCGGGTCCGGACGGACCAGCGATTCTGCCTCGGCGGTCCCGGGGCACTTTGGGCCGGGCCTGGGGGTTTGAACGGGACCTCAGAGGAAGGCGCTGGAGCGCTGCGCCGGCTGGAAGTAGTCAGTCAGGAATCCCGCCAGGCTACTGACCAGGACCAGAATGAGCGCCGGCAGGAGCGTGACCGGCCCGACGAAGTCGCGGATGTCCACTCTGAAGAGGAGCATCAGGATGACCGCGATGAGAACATAGGACACAGCCAATACTGTTCCGATCGTTGTGATCTTCTTCCCCCGTGTCCGCCTCCTCTTCTTGGGGAACTGCTGCGCGTACTCCTCGGCTGTACCGAATTCGGCTTCCGCGGGAGTCCCGGCAGCGGCCTCGTGTGAGCGCACCTCATCGAGTGCTTCGACGATCTCGGCTTCGGACAGCCCGCGCACTCTCAGGTTGAAAGTCAGTTTGCGCTCGTAGCTCATGGCTGTTCCTGTCGGGTCGTCCGGATATTGGTGAGCGCCTGGCCCATCCGGTGCCAGGCTGTTTCCGAGCGCTCCAGTGCATGCCGGCCCTGCCCGGTGAGTGTGAACTGCTTGCGGCCCGGACCTGCCTGCTCGTGCTGCCAGGTGTGCTCCACGAGGCCCTGGTCCTCCAGCCTCTTCAGCAGGGGGTACAGCGTTCCGCCCTTGATGCGGGTGAAGCCGTGCTGCCGGAGGACCTCGGCGATGGCATAGCCATGATTTTCACCGTGGCTGAGCACCGCGAGCACTGCCTGCGGCAGCGCCGCACGCGTCAGCTCCTGATCAAAGTCGATGTCATCCACTAATAGATAGTGTCACTAACTAGATAGTTGTGCAATCTGAATTGGCGATTCATTCCGCGGCCGCGCAAGCGCTTCCGTAAGCCGGTGGAACCACCGCAGAAGGCGGCCACGAAGCGCTGAACCCCGCACGCCGGGCGGCGTCGAAATGGACGACGCCAGCCCGGCGTTTCGTGTCAACGTGCCCCCGGGCGGCACAAGCTCCCTCAGGGCTGAGTCCGGATTGCCTCAGTCGGCCGCCCGGAGGGCCCCGGGCCGGCTCACGCTACGCCTGCGGCTTCGCCAGGAACGCCAGCAGCACCTCGTTGACCTCGGCGGCGTGGGTCCAGAGCATGCCGTGCGGGGCGCCCTCGATCTCCACGTACTCGGCGCTGGGCATGGCCTTGGTGAACAGGCGACCCGTGGCGTCGATCGGCAGGATCCTGTCCGCGGTGCCGTGGACGATCAGTGTGGGGACATCGATCTTGGGGATGTCGGCGCGGAAGTCGGTGAGCCAGGTGGGCTGCGCGGCTGACGACGCGGTGGGCCCGCCCGAGGTGGCAAGGTTCCAGCCTGCGCGAAGAACTTCCTCGCTGAGCCGGGGCGTGCCGAGGAACGTGTCGCTGTTGTAGAAGTTCTTGAAGAACTCGGTGAAGTAGGCGTAGCGGTCGGTGGTGACAGCTTCCATTAGGCCGTCGAACACGGCCTGGGGGACGCCGTCGGGGTTGTCCTCTGCCTGCACGAGGTAGGGCTCCAGCGAGCTGAGGAACGCGGCCCTCGCCACCCGGGCCGAGCCGTACGTGCCGAGATACCGGCCCACCTCGCCGGTTCCCATCGAGAAGCCGACCAGCACGGTGTCGTTCAGGTCCAGGCTGGTGAGCAGGGTGTTGAGGTCGGCGGAGAGGGTGTCGTAGTCGTAGCCGTCGGTGGGCTTGCTGGACTGGCCGAAGCCGCGGCGGTCGTAGGTGATGACCCGGTAGCCGGCGCCCAGCAGGGCCGTGGTCTGCTTCTCCCAGGACGATCCGTCCAGCGGGTAGCCGTGGATCAGGACCACGGGCTGCCCGCTGCCGTGGTCCTCGTAGTAGAGCTCGACGTCGGTGCTGTTCTCGGTTCCAGCCTTGATGTAAGCCATGTCAGCGGTCCTCTCGGTACGGTTCGGAAGTCAGTTCGTGCAGGAGCGGCCCAGTGCTGGTGCCACTGTACGGAACCAACGCCGACAGACAACAGGGTGTTCCCGCAGGATGGCGGGGCGTCAAGAGCGCCGACCGCTGCAAGGGCCACGAAGGTGAAGTCAGCGCCAGGACCGGCTTCTTCGCCAGGCTCTTCGGCCGCTAACCCGGTTCTCCAGCACGGAGGGACCCGTTGCGCATTGTGCGGCGGGGCTCCGCGCGTTAGCGGCCCGGGTATTTACGGCCCGGCGTGAGCGCCCTCCGCGCTTACCCGGACCCCGCGCCAGCCGCCGCCCTACTCCAGCAGAGCCTTCGTGACCACACCCGTCAGCTCGTGGATCATGGCCAGGCGCTGCTCGCTCCCGCCGTCCTCGCCCCAGCTGTAGATGGTTAGCGCGTAGGACCGGTCGCCGGAGCTCAGAATCGCCGCGTCGTGGAGGTAACCGTCCAGCTGGCCGTACTTGTGCTGCACCGTGATGCCCGGGCCGACGGCAGCCGGAATGAGCCGTTCGTTGTTCGTCTGCTGCATGTAGCCGAGCAGTTCCTGCGTGTGTTCCGCGGTCAGCAGCTTGCCCGTGGACAGCTGCTTGAGCAGATCCGCCATCTCGGCCGGGGTCAGCAGGTTCTGTTCCGGGTCGTAGCTGATCCCGATCGATTTGGCGTACTCGATCAGCTGGGGGTAGCCGATGTCCTGCATCAACAGCAGCCAGGCGTCGTTGCTGCTCGCGTTGACCATCGCCTGGATCTGGAATGCGGCGTTGTAGCTCCCCAGCGCCACGTCCAAGGTCTTCTCGCCGGTCTCCACGAGGTGGTAGTAGGCAGCCGCCGTGATGATCTTGGCGGTGCTGGCGGCCACAAACTCGGACTCGTCGCCGTAGCTGCGCGGCTCCCCGCCGTGGGTATCCGCGAGGACGACGCCGATCCGGTAGCCGGAGTTGTCGGCCAGGACCCGCCGCACCTCGGCGTCGAGGGCGTCGAGGTCGACGGCGGCCTGCGGGGCCTCCGCCGCCGGGGTCTCGGCCGCGGGCTGTTCCTCCCACTGGTCGTGCCACGTGTTCTCCGGGCCGGCGACGAAGTCCGTCCCGGGAACCGGCCCGGTGCGGACGGCGGCGAGGGTCGCCATGCCCACCAGCAGCAGGGCCGTGGCCGCCCAGACCAGGAGCAGCTTCCCCCGGGGAGTGAGGGACTTGGCGGCCGGACGGGAGGGTCCCGAGGTGTTCATGGTGCAGGACCTTTCGGGTCAGTAAGTGAGGGGTTTCCTGCAATGTATGCCCGGGCACTGGGCATGTCCAAATGCCGCGCGGGGCAGTGCGAAGATGAGGGCAAACTCCCGGCCGGATCGGGACCGGACGTGTGACGCGGCGCACGGCGCAAGCACCATCCAAGAGCCCCTGGACCATTAGGCTGGCAGCTATGCCGAGGAAAATAATCGTGAGCCTGCCGGACCCGACCCTGCGGGAGTACCTGACGCCCCACCCCGACGTCGCCGTCCTCGAGTGGGACCTGACCGGGGAACCGCCCCGGCCGCGCCTCGACATCGTGGTCCAGCCCTATATGGGCGGTACGGAGGTCCTGCGCGGCCTGGAAGCGGTGGACACCGGGCTCGTGCAGAGCCAGTCAATCGGCTACGACGGCGTCGTGGACTCGCTGCCCGCGGGCCGGGTGTTCGCCAACGCCGCCGGCGTCCACGAGACCTCCACCGCCGAGCTGACCCTGGCCCTGATCCTGGCCAGCCAGCGTGAGTTCCCGCGGCTGCTGCAGAACCAGCGTGAGGGCCGCTGGGAGACCCGGCCCACCGCCAGCCTCGCGGACCGGCGGGTACTGATCGTCGGCTACGGCGGCGTCGGCAAGGCGATCGAGGACCGCCTGCTGCCCTTTGAAACCACCGTCACCAGAGTGGCCAGCAGGGAACGGACGGACCCGCGCGGCCACGTCCACGGCATCGCGGAGCTGCACACCCTGCTGCCGGAGCACGACATCGTGATCGTGGGCGTTCCGCTCAGCGACGCCACCCACCACCTCATCGACGACGCCTTCCTCGCAGCCATGCCCGACGGCGCCCTGGTCGTCAACGTGGCCCGCGGGCCGGTCGCGGACACCGAGGCCCTGGTCCGGCACACCGGCTCCGGCCGGATCCGTGCCGCCCTGGACGTCACAGATCCCGAGCCGCTGCCGCAGGACCATCCGCTGTGGCGGACGCCCGGCGTCATCATCAGCCCGCACGTGGGCGGGGCGAGTTCGGCGATGCGCCCGCGGATGGGGAAGCTGCTGCAGCGCCAGATCGAGCTCATGCTGGGGGGCGAACCGCCGGTCAACGTGGTGCTGGGCGGCTAAGTCAGCCAGGGGTGAAGACGCAGACCTCGTTGCCCTCCGGGTCGGCCAGGCACACCCATGGCACCTCGCTCGCAGCGCCATACCGCCAGATCCCATGTAGGGAGGTCCCGTCTAGGGGAGATCCGAGGAGGGTGCGGGCGTCTCGTTCTGCTCTTTTTGGGCGAGCCGCTGTACTTGCCATCTATGCACGTCGGGCAGCCAATCCAGCGGGGCCGAGGGACCGACCCGCGGGTCGTCGGGAACAGCGCCGTCGCGCAGGGCCTCCGCGTACGCGCGATCCTGTTTGATCCGTGCGCGTAGCTGCTCAGTTCCGCCGACTGAGCCGTGGCCGGGAATGACGGCAACAACGTCGTCCGCCGCACTCTCGAGCAGTAGCAGCGCGGCGAGGTAGTCCTCGACCGGATTCGCGGCCTCCAGATCGAGGAACGGCATCAGGATGTCGGAAAGCATGTCGCCGGCGACGAGGACGCCCCGCTCCTCGAGCAGCAGCGCCGCGTGGCCGGGGGCATGGGCCTGATGCTCGATGATCCGGACTTTGGGGCCATCCCAGGGAATCGTCACGGCTTCGGCGGACAGGCCGGTAAGGAGCCCGAGCAGATCCATCGGGATTTCCTCGGCGAACTCCGGCGGGAGCACCCCGGCTATGCGGGTCTTCCAGTCCTTGTGTGACAGCAGATCCTGGATGGAGGCCGCGCAGCGGGCTGTACCGAAACGGGGCACGTTGCCGAAGGCCGCGTGCCAGAGCACGTGGTCCCAATCAGGATGCGTCGAGAAGCCTGCCACGACCGGCTGGCCCAACTCGCGAAGGTCGTTCGCGAGGCCGGCCATTTCGCCGCTCGTTATACCGGGGTCAATGAGCAACACACCGGCCCGGCCCTGCACGACAACGGAGTTGCTCTGGATGAACTCGCTCTCGTGAACGAAAACGCCCTCAGCGACTTGCTTCAGCATGAAACGCCTTCCGCTTGTGGTCTGCACCGGTGCCGCCACGATCATGGCGCAGACTCCGGAGGCAGGGCAAGAGGCCTTCAGCCGTCAGGGCTCCACCATCGGTGCGAACCGTCGATCAACGTGGCGCTGACCGGCTAGGCGCGTTCCACCGGCAGCCACAATTCGGAGGTTGCGGTGCTGAAGTCGGCGGCGCGGTCGAGAATCGCCACGATCGACGGGCCGGGCCGCAGCCGCCAGGGGTTGGAGGGGAACCAGTCAGTGGCCGTCGCCGCCCACGTGGACTGGAGGGCCGCTGGGTAAGGTCCGGTGGTGCGGAACACCGCCCAGGCACCGGCTGGGACGTCGATCGCGTCGAGGTCCCCGGGCACCGGCGTTCCTTCGCTGACAGCGACGCCGTGCAGGTAAGTCAGCTCGCTGCCTTCGATGTAGTCCGGGTCAACGTCGGCGCTCACTTGAAGCAGTCCCGCCGGTTCGGTGTTGCTCAGTGCCTTGAGGCGAAGGTGCTCCGCTTCCGGCAGCGAGGCGATTTGCGCTTGGATGTGCGGGTTGGGGCCGTGGTGAATGAGCGGCACGCGAGCGGTGTGGCCGACGAGCCGGAAGGCCGGTCGATCTGCGATGCGGGTATCCATCGGGGTATTCCCTTCTATCGTCAGGCGGAACCTGAGCTGTGGTTGTGTGCGAAGCGGGCCACCGTCTCGGCGCGCATCGCCGGGACTGACGCCATGCACCGCCCGGAAGGCCCGGCTGAATGCTTCGGTGGAGCCGTAGCCGAAGCGCACCGCAGTCCCCAGCAGGTCGCGATCTCCTATGACATCGGCCGCGGCGACGGTCATGCGCCGTCGCCGGATGTACTCGGACAACGGCATGCCAGCCAGTGACGAGAACATCCGGCGAACGTGATACTCCGTCGTGCCCAGGTCGCTCGTCAGGCCGGCGACGTCGATCTCCTCGGTGAGGTGCTCCTCGATGAAACCGACGACTCGGTTCAGAACTGCAATCACGGTTCTCTCCTTCCGCATCAAGCTTTGCTCACCGACACCAGCTCACACCCAACTATTGCGGTTCGATTCGATCGCACTCCACTTTCGCCGCGGAGGACAGCGGATTCGCCCTGAGAGGAACCCGGTGCGCTCCCGGCCTCCGGACGTAAACTGACCTTCGGATCACTCGGCGTGACGCGTGGCGGGGAGTACGGATGCTCTGGAAACTGCTCGTTGAATACCTGCGGCCGCAGCAGCGGCTGCTGCTCGCCGTCGTCGTCTTCCAGCTGGCGCAGTCCATCGCCTCGCTGTACCTGCCCACCCTGAACGCGGACATCATCGACCAGGGCGTGGCGAAGGGGGACACGGACTACATCCTGCGCACCGGCGGCGTGATGCTGCTGGTGACCCTGCTGCAGATCGCCTGCGCCATCGCGGCCGTGTACTTCGGGGCGAAGGCGGCGATGGCGATGGGCCGGGACGTGCGCGGGGCGATCTTCAGCCGCGTGGCGGCCTTCTCCGAGCAGGAGGTCACCCGCTTCGGCGCGCCGAGCCTGATCACCCGCTCCACCAACGACGTCCAGCAGGTCCAGCAGCTGGTGCTGATGTCCGCGACCCTGATGGTGGCCGCGCCCATGCTCTGCATCGGCGGGGTGGTGATGGCGATCCGGCAGGACGTGCAGCTGTCCTGGCTGATCGCCGTCAGCGTGCCCGTGCTCCTGGCCGGGGTGGGCTCGATCATTATCCGGATGGTGCCGCTGTTCCGGCTCATGCAGGCCCGGATCGACACCGTCAACCGGGTGCTCCGCGAACAGCTCACCGGCATCCGCGTGGTCCGCGCCTTCGTCCGCGAGGACGTGGAGACCGCCCGCTTCGCCCGGGCCAACGAGGACGTCACGGACACCGCGCTGGGCGCCGGCCGGCTGATGGCGCTCGCGTTCCCCACCGTGATGCTGGTGCTCAACGTCTCGTCCGTGGCCGTGATCTGGTTCGGGGCGTTCCGGATCCAGGACGGCTCCATGCAGGTGGGCACCATGATCGCGTTCCTGAGCTACCTCATGCAGATCCTGATGTCCGTCATGATGGCCACGTTCATGGCGATCATGATCCCGCGCGCCGCTGTGTCGGGGGACCGGATCGGGCAGGTGCTGGGCACCGAGTCCAGCGTTAGGCCGCCGGAGCACCCGCTGGACTTCTCCGGCCGCACCGGCCGCGGCGAGCTGGAAATGCGCGACGTCGGGTTCGCCTACCCGGGAGCTGAGCAGCCGGTCCTGTCCGGGGTCACCTTCACCGCAAGGGCGGGGCGGACGACGGCGATCATCGGCGCCACCGGCTCCGGCAAGACCACCCTGGTGAACCTGATGCCGCGGCTCTTCGACGCCACGGCCGGCTCGGTGCGGATCGACGGCGTGGATGTCCGCGAGCTGCACCCGGACCTGCTCTGGGGCCACATCGGGCTGGTCCCGCAGCGGCCCTACCTGTTCTCCGGCACGGTGCGCAGCAACCTGCTCTACGGCAAGCCCGACGCCACCGAGGACGAACTCTGGCAGGCGCTGACCATCGCGCAGGCGGAGGACTTCGTCCGGGAGATGGAGGGCGGGCTGGACGCGCCGATCTCGCAGGGCGGCACCAACGTCTCCGGCGGGCAGCGGCAGCGGCTCGCGATCGCCCGGGCACTGGTGAAACGCCCCGAGCTGTACATCTTCGACGATTCCTTCTCCTCGCTGGACACCGCCACGGACGCCCGGCTGCGGCGCGCGCTCCGGCAGCACACCGCCGGTGCCACCCTGGTGATCATCGCCCAGCGGGTTTCCAGCATCATGGACGCGGACCAGATTTTGGTGCTCGACGGCGGCAGGCTCGTCGCGCACGGCACGCACGGGCAGCTGCTGGAGACCTCGGAGACGTACCAGGAGATTGTGAACTCCCAGCTCGCGGCGGAGGAGGCGGCATGAGCGCCACGAACCGCACCGGGCCGGCCGCACCGGCCGGCGGGTCGGGGCGCGGCGGGGGAGCCGGGGCGCCCGGTGCCGCTCCCGCCGTCGAACGCATCCCCCGTCCGCCGGGCGGGCCGGGCCGCGGCGGGCCGTTCGCCGGGATGAACGTCCCCGCGGAGAAGGCGATGAATTTCTGGCCGTCGGCCAGACGGCTGCTGGGCCAGCTCGGGCCCGAGCGGCTCTGGCTGGTGCTGGTCCTGATGCTCGCGGTGGTGAGTGTGGCGTTCTCGGTGATCGGGCCGCGGCTGCTGGGGGAGGGCACCAACCTGATCTTCGCCGGCGTCGTGTCCAAGGAGCTGCCGGCCGGGATGAGCCAGGAGCAGGTGATCGCCCAGCTGCGCGCCGCGGGCGAGACCCAGCAGGCGGACATGCTCAGCGCCATGACCTTGACGCCCGGCGAGGGGATCGACTTCGCCGCGCTGGCTACCGTGCTGCTGTGGGCGCTGGTGCTGTACGTGCTGGCCTCGGGCTTTATGTGGATGCAGGCATATATCCTCAACGGGATCGTGCAGCGCACCATGTTCCGGCTGCGCGAGCGGATTGAAGCCAAGATCAACCGGCTGCCGCTGCGCTATTTCGACACGGTCCAGCGCGGCGAGCTGCTCAGCCGGGTCACCAATGACGTGGACAACATCTCGCAGAGCCTGCAGCAGTCCATCAGCCAGGCGGTCACCTCGCTGCTGACCGTGCTGGGGGTGCTGGTGATGATGTTCATCCTCTCGCCCACGCTGGCGCTGATTGCGCTGGTCACCGTGCCGCTGACGCTGGTGACCACGGCGCTGATCGCCAAGCGCTCGCAGAAGCTGTTCGTGGCGCAGTGGAAGCACACCGGGGAGCTGAACGGGCAGATCGAGGAGACCTACACCGGGCACGCGCTGGTGAAGGTCTTCGGACGGCAGCGGGAGGTGGAGGAGCGGTTCCGGCAGAAGAACGCGGAGCTGTATGAGGCCAGCTTCGGCGCGCAGTTCGTGTCCGGCCTGATCATGCCGGCCATGACGTTCATCGGGAACCTGGTCTATGTGGGGATCGCCGTGGTGGGCGGGCTGCAGGTGGCCGCCGGGGCCATGCAGCTGGGAGACGTGCAGGCGTTCATCCAGTACTCGCGGCAGTTCACCCAGCCGCTGGCCCAGCTGGGGTCGATGGCGAACCTGCTGCAGTCCGGGGTGGCGTCTTCCGAGCGGGTGTTCGAGCTGCTGGATACCGAGGAGCAGTCGCCGGATCCCTCTCCCGGGGTGGCTCCCGCGGCGACACGGGGGAAGCTGGTGTTTGAGAACGTGTCCTTCACGTATTCGCCGGACAAGCCGCTGATTGCGGATCTGAGCCTGGTGGCGGAGCCGGGGCAGACCGTGGCGATCGTTGGGCCCACCGGCGCGGGCAAGACCACGCTGGTGAACCTGATGATGCGCTTCTACGAGCTGGACGCCGGAAGGATCACACTCGACGGCGTGGACGTCACCACGATGACCCGGGACGAGCTGCGCTCGCGGATGGGCATGGTGCTGCAGGACACCTGGCTGTTCGGCGGGACCATCCGGGACAACATCGCCTACGGCCGGCCCGCCGCCACCGAGGACGAGATCCTGGAGGCGGCCCGGGCGACGTACGTGGACCGGTTCGTCCGGTCCCTGCCGGAGGGCTACGACACGGTGCTCGAGGACGAGGGCTCCAACGTCTCCGCCGGGGAGAAGCAGCTGCTGACGATTGCCCGGGCGTTCCTGGCCCGGCCGTCGGTGCTGATTCTGGACGAGGCGACGAGCTCGGTGGACACCCGCACCGAGGTGCTGGTGCAGAAGGCGATGAGCGCTTTGCGCTCGGACCGGACTTCGTTCGTCATTGCCCACCGGCTCTCCACCATCCGCGACGCCGACCTCATCCTGGTAATGGAAGCCGGGCAGATCGTGGAACAGGGGACGCATGCCGAGCTGCTGGCTGCCGGAGGAGCCTATGCGGCGCTGTACGCCGCGCAGTTCGCGGCTCCGGTGGCGGAGGTTTAACGGATGCAAGACGTTTCTTGTTCCGCTGGAGGCGTAGAGGTTCGGATCGCCTCTGAGCAGTTTAACCTGAAGTAACGGCCCTTATCGGGCCATAAAAACAAGCGGGGGAGCGCCCGCGAAAGGGGCTGCATCTGGGATTAAGACTGGGCCTTTCGCCCAGCACTCCGGGCGTCAGGACGGGTCCCGAGAGCAGGAATTACGTCAATCTAGGTTGACGAAAGACCGAAAATCGGCTCTTAAGTACGGGAGTAGAGGTGGCTACGAGAACTCCCGTTCCTTAGTGAAATGAGAAGCCCAGCCCTACGTCTCAAGGGGTCATCGACCCTTGACAGGCTCTATACCTCCGCGTTGGGCTGGCCGGCCTGCGGCCCGGCGGCGGCGCCGGAAGATGATGCGTCCTTGATGGCGGCTTGTAGGACCGCCCGAAGCAGCCCCGGAAACTGCGCTTCGAGGTCGGCTGCTCGCAGCGAGTTGAGGATGGCGGTGCCTCTGTAGTGCTGTTCGATCACGCCGGCTTCCCGCAGGACTCTGAAGTGATGGGTCGACGTTGATTTGCTGACCGGTAGCTGAAAGGCGCTGCAGGCTTGCTCGCCCGTGACGTCCGCCAGTTGACTCACGATCTGTCGTCGGACTGGATCGGACAAGGCGGAAAGTACCGCGTCCAGCTGCAACTCGCTCCGGCCGGGGTGGGCAAGGGTGCGCACTTGTAAATCGATCTCCTCGTTTTGCCCGATTGACTCCAAATCATTGTACGATAAAAGTCGTACTACGAAGGGTGGCGTACTTGCCCTTTGCGGGAGGAGAGGTAGCAAGCTAAATCCTCGAGCTGCGAAACCTAACCTCCAACAGTGCGCTGTAGTTCCATAGCCACAGTCACGTCCGCATAATCCACTCGTTGACCGGGCTATTCCTACTTACCCAATCGATTGGGTATGCGCATCGAGATCCGCCGCGTTTAACAGAATCTAAGGAAATTATCATGACGAACCTCAACCCGCTCTGGTCACCCCTGCAGATCGGTTCCACACAGTTGCACAGCCGCGTGGCTTTGGCCCCGATGACTCGCATCAGCGCAACTGAGGATGGGCTGGTGACCGAGAAGATGGTCTCCTACTACGAGGCTTTTGCCCGGGGCGGCTTTGCCCTGCTGATCACTGAAGGGATCTACCCCGACACCGCTTACAGCCAGGGCTACTTGTACCAGCCGGGCCTTGCCACGGATGAACAGGCCCGGTCCTGGGCTACGGTTGTCGGCGCCGTCCATGCAGCCGGGTCCACGATATTCGCCCAGCTCATGCACGCTGGGTCCCAGGCGCAGGGCAACCGTTTCAAAGACAGCACGATCGGTCCTTCCGCGGTCGCCCCCAAGGGGGAGCAGCTGGACTTCTACCGTGGCGAGGGCCCCTACCGGGTCCCCTCGGAAATCACCCGGGAGCAGATGGAGGAAGTTCGCCAGGGCTTCGTAGCCGCCGCGCTGCGCGCCAAGGAGGCCGGGTTCGACGGTGTGGAAATCCACGGAGCCAACGGCTACCTGCTGGACCAGTTCCTCACGGACTACCTCAATCTCCGCACCGACGAGTACGGAGGCTCCGCACAGAACCGCGTGCGCTTCCCCGCAGAAATCACCCGCGCCGTGCGCGAGGCCGTCGGGCCGGACATGACGGTCGGCATCCGGATTTCCCAGTCCAAGGTCAGTGACCACAACCACCGGTGGGCCGGTGGGACCGAGGAAGCGGAACTCATCTTCTCCACCCTGGCCGCCACGGGCGTCGACTTCCTCCACACCACCGAGTACAAGGCCTACGCCCCGGCCTTCGGCGACCATGGCCCCTCGCTGGCCGCGCTGGCCAAGCAGCACTCCGGGCTGCCGGTGATCGCCAACGGCCATCTGGATGACCCCGAGACTGCCGTATCAATGCTGGTTGACCATGCCGCCGACGTGGTGGCCCTGGGCAAGGCGGCCCTGGGCAACAGGGACTGGCCCGACCGGGTCAAAAACGGCCGACCCCTTGATGAGCTGGACGCGAGCCTGTTTGCCCCGGTGGCCGACGTCAAGGACTGGGAGCTGGAACTGCTCTCCTGACCCTC
Source organism: Pseudarthrobacter ribosi (assembly GCF_055412865.1). Taxonomy (NCBI): domain Bacteria; kingdom Bacillati; phylum Actinomycetota; class Actinomycetes; order Micrococcales; family Micrococcaceae; genus Pseudarthrobacter; species Pseudarthrobacter ribosi. Next base: position 23,338 of record NZ_JBVAYZ010000012.1, read on the forward strand.
CCCAGTGCCCCTGCCTCCTCGCCCGTTCAGTCCAGCACGAAACGGATCGAGGGCAGGGCACTGACGAGATGTTGCCAATCACTTTTCTCTGGCGGCACGGAGCTCCCGGGATTACCATCCAGCTTGAAGTCAACATCATCGTGCCCGAGGAAGTGAGTCATGCTCGACGATACGGACCTCCTGCAGGCGCTGCGGCGTCACTGGGAACACTCAGGCAACGACGAGGACATCGCCCACGAGATCTACCACGACGACGCCGTGCTTGAATTCCCTCAGTCCGGCGAACGGTTCGAAGGCGTGGAGAACTTCCGCGAATGGCGACGACAGTACCCGGCGAAGCTCAAGTTCCACACCCGACGGATCACTCATCGTGCTGACCTGGTCGTTGTTGAAAACCTGATCAGCTACGACGGAGCGCCATGGATGTTCACCCTCAGCCTGATGGAGTTCAGGGGCGACCACGTTGCTCACGAGCGGATCTACATCATGGATGGCTGGGATGCAGCAGAGTGGCGCTCCCCCTGGCGCGCCAAGGAGCCTGCAGACCCACCCCCGCCACACCCCTGACTCAACAGTCGTGCTCGCTCTCTGGAGCGCACCGCCGACAATTTGGCCAAGCTGGAACCCTGGTGTCGGCAGGATCGATGAAACCGTCTGGGCACACAACGAAGCGCGCCGCCCAGACGTCGTTGCAGCTCGGGTAGCGCAGGGTCGGCTCGGCAGCAGGTGTCTTTTTTGTGGCCTTGGGCGTTTTCGACGGCGTCGGGGGGTGGTCGACGGATACGCCGTCGTCGTGCCCGTGTACGGAGATGACCTCGCCACGCTGCGCCATTGACCATCCCGTCCGGGACGACGGACAGGACAGTGCCGGCGACCAGGCCCACGATGAGCAGCGCTCCGGCAGTCCACGTCACGGGCTGACCTTGGCGCTTGGTGGGGGCTACGGGAACTGGCTCGTTCACGTCGTAAGGCATGCCTCAAGCCGTGAGTAGAAAGGCGCACGGTGCCGGCAGGGAGGACCGCTGCGGCCGTCTTTACCGGTTCATTCCGGGGCCTGCAGTGAGTACGATGCGTCCACGACTGGTGACGCAAGCGGGCCCATCGATGGCGTCCGATACAGGCACACGAATCTGATCGCACGCGACTGGCGCCGCCTCTTCGACTGGCACGTGCGTCTCTTCGGATGCACACCGGTCCCGCCGGAGCGCGACTACTCGGGGCCCGACACACGTGTCAACCTGGATTGACGAAGGGTCCACTATCGGCCGTTGCTTGTTCCTGAGTGCCTGCCCAGTCGAAGCGGTTGCCCCGATTCGCAGCATCTAAGCCTCCGGAACTCGCAAGCTCGGCGGTGATGTACGGGCCCAGGGGCCTGCGCTTCAACGCCGTGGCGCCTGGCCCCACGATCACCAACAACGTGGCCACCTGGGGATCCCAGCTCGCGGCCGAACGCCTCGGCCCGCTGATGCAGGCCACCGTCCCCACGCCCGCCACCGCGGCGCAGCTCGCCTCCATCACGTTCCTGCTCAGCGACGACGGCACCAACGTCAACGGCGTCATCCTCGCCTCCGACGGCGGCTGGTCGGCACTGTAGGTGAGCGGCACTAAATCGCAGGCGCGCGCTGGTGAGGAGCTCCGCCGTCGGCTGCTTTGTGAACCGACTCCTGCCGTCATCCCAGCAGATCGTCCTGATAGCACCAGCGCCAGTCTTCGCCCGGCTCGATGCTCCGCATGACCGGGTGCCCGGTGGCTTCGAAATGCCTCGAGGCGTGGCTTCCGGGTGAGGAATCACAGCACCCCACTTTGCCGCACGCCAGGCACATCCGCAGGTGCACCGTCGTCGTGCCTTCCGTCCGGCAGTTCGCGCAGAAGGGGTCACCGGGCACCTCCGGAGACCGGGCCGACTCGAGGTGGGCACATACCCCGCCCGGCCTCGCTATCCCTTCCCCGCCGCCCTCGCCGGAGGTGTCCACCTCGTCCAACGCCATGTCCAACATGGATTCCTCAACATCCAGCCGGTCCAGCACAGCAGTGAGGACCTCGTGCGCGTACTCGCCGCCTCGCCTCAGTTCCAGTACCTTGGCCCGTTCCGCTTCCAGCATGGCCAGCCGCAGCCAGGCGTAACGTGCGCTGGGGGTCGCCGTTTCCGCCAACGGGCGGCCGAGCCGTTCCCAAGCAGCCAGCCCGCGCTCCTGGGTGCGCCGTTTCAGCATGGCCACCACCTCTGGCGGATCGTTCTCCGTCCGCAGCTCCTGCAGGCGTGCCACGCCCGCAACCGTGGCCAGCTGCATCAGCGAAGCCTGGTTCAGCGCGTCTTCGCGCTCGTCTGGGCCTCGCACCTTCAGGAGCCGGACCAGCCCCGGAAGGGTGAACCCCTGCAGCGTCAGTGTGCCGCCCACCACCACCAGGGCGGCCAGAATCAGCACCGAACGGTGCTCCAGATCTGCGGGCAGTACCAGCACCGCGGCCAGGGTGACCACTCCTCGCATGCCCGCCCAGGAGACAATCGCCGCGTACTGCCACGGCGGCGCCGGGTCATTCCGCCGCACGGCCGGAATCAGGCGGGGCAGGTACGTGGCCGGGAAAACCCATACCGGCCGGAGCACCAGCACCGCCAGCAGGATCAGACCGCATCCGGCCCAGATCCGCCCAGCGCCCAGGGAGTCGTCTTGGACGCCGTCGATGATGGTACGCACCTGCAGCCCGATCAGCAGGAATACCGCGTTTTCCAGCAGAAACTGCACAGTGTTCCAATTGCTGCGCTGGCTCAGCCGGGCCGCGCCGTTGGGCATGGATGGCGCCTTGGTGCCCATCACCAGCCCGGTGACGACGACGGCGAGGACGCCGGACGCGTGGATCGCCTCCGCGGGAAGGTATGCGACGAGCGGGGCTATCAACGACGTTGACGTGTTAATGGCGACGCTCCGGGTCCGCTTGCGGAGTTCGGTCAGCACGTAGGCGGCTGCCATGCCCACCACCACCCCGCCCCCGGCCGCGAGCAGGAAGTCCGCGGCGATCCCCGTCACGGACACTGACCCCGAGATGGCGGCGATGGCAGCGCGAAGGCAGATCAGGGCGGTGGCGTCGTTGACCAAGGATTCACCCTCCAGGATGGTGACGATCCTGCGTGGCATCCTCACCTTCCTCGCGATGGCGGTCGCCGCCACAGCGTCCGGGGGCGCCACGACCGCGCCGAGAGCGATAGCTGCAGCCAGCGGGATTTCCGGGAACAACCACCCGACCACAAAGCCCACTGCGAAGGTTCCGAAGATGACATAGCCCACCGAGAGCAGTCCGATGGCGCGGCGGTTGGAGCTGAAATCGAAGAGCGAAGTCCGCAGCGCCGCGGCGTACAGCAGCGGCGGCAACAGTCCCACAAGGACCACTTCAGGGTTCAGCTCAATGGGCGGAACGAAGGGGAGGAAGGAGCCCGCAACACCGGCCAGCACCAGCAGCAGTGGAACCGAAATGTTGAGCTTCCGGCCCAGCGCGCTGCCGGCACAGACCACCGCGACGAGAACCAGGAGTCCCAGCGCGATTTCCATTGGGACATTGTCTCAGCTGGAGGAAAAGGTGTCTCGGCCAGCCAGGCATTTTCTGCGGCCGGCGCTTATCCCCTCGCCCCGCCGGGGGAATCGGGCTAGCCTGACGCGCATGGCCCAGACAGCCTCGTCCGCGCGCGCGTGGATCGGGACAATTGTCTTCCTCCTCCTCGCGCCCGGCGTCGTCGCGGGCCTCATCCCGTGGCTCATCTCCGGCTGGCGGGGGTACGACTGGGGCAGCGCGGCCTGGGTCGTTGTGCCGATCGCCTGGATCGCGATCGCTTCCGGGACGGCTGTCCTCCTGCACGCCTTCGCGCTGTTCGCCCTGCACCGCGGAACGCCCGCACCGGTCGTGCCGACCGAGACGCTGGTTGTGACGGGGGCCTACCGATTCGTGCGCAATCCCATGTACCTCGCGGTGCTCACCGTCATCCTCGGCCAGTCGCTGCTGTTCGGCAGCTCGTGGCTCGTGCTCTACGCCGTCATTGTCCTCGCCGCGGTGGTCGCGTTCGTGAAGGGCTACGAGGAGCCGACCCTCACCGGCACCTACGGTGAGCAGTACCTTGACTACCGGCGCAACGTCCCGGGGTGGTGGCCGCGGCTCGCGCCGTGGCGGGCAATGGGACAGCTCCCGCCGTTGACGCCGTCATCGGCGGGCCGCGATGCCCCCGAAACCATTTCGGCTTAGCCTAAAGAAACGGGCCCAGAACGATCCGCCTGTGCATACCGTCCCCTCCAGGAAACCACACAAGGAAGAACTGACGATGTCCGACATTCGTGAAACCCCCATCCCCACGGTGACCCTCAACAATGGCGTGCAGATCCCTCAACTCGGCTTCGGCGTTTTCCAGGTCCCGGCGGAGGAGACTCAGCGCATCGTGGAGGATGCCCTGGAAGCCGGTTACCGGCACATTGACACCGCCGCCGCCTACCGGAATGAGTCCGGCGTCGGCGCCGCCATCGCCGCGTCCGGAATTCCGCGCGAGGAAATCTTCATCACCACGAAACTTCGTAACGGCGAACAGGGCGCAGCGCTCGAGGCGTTCCGGAACAGCCGCAAGGCCCTCGGCGTCGACTACGTGGATCTGTACCTGATCCACTGGCCCGTGCCGTCCCAAGGACTGTTCACCACGGCGTGGACGGTCATGGAAAAGCTTTATGCCGGGGACGAGGTCCGCGCCATCGGCGTCTCAAACTTCCTCTCCGAGCATCTGGACACGCTTCTCCAGGCCTCGGATATCGTCCCGGCGGTCAACCAAATCGAAATCCATCCCACCTTCCAGCAGCGAGACCTGGCGGCCAGGAGCCGGTCGCTGGGCATTGCCGTCGAGGCGTACAGTCCCTTGGGACAGGGCGCCGACCTCGGTGCAGCGGCAGTGCAATCCCTGGCAGCCCGGCACGGTGGAACACCCGCCCAGGTTGTGCTCGCCTGGCACCTCGCCCAAGGAACGATCGTCATCCCGAAGTCTGCCGATGGCGCGCGCATGCGGGAAAACCTGGGGGCGGCGACGCTCGCGCTCACCCCGGCCGAAATAGGGGAGATAACGGCACTGGAGTCAGGCGCCCGCGCCGGCGCCGATCCTGCCGTTGCCGCGCACAGCCAGCTATAACCCGTTCAGCGGCAAAGCCCGAGGCGGTTCCGTCCTTCCGTGTCGGAACGGCCTCGGGCCTGCAATGACCCCGTGCTCATTGTCCGCAGGGACCCTACCTACGACCCCGGACCCTTCTGTGACATGGCACCATTGACAGCCAGCGCATCAGGGCGCTCACCGACTATGCCTGCCAGAGGCCGCGCGGTTCTGGCTTGGACGAGATCCGGCACCCTTTGGGTGGCAGCCGAAGTTACGGTTTGGGAGGAGCCCGACGACGGATGTGCTGCCACGGCCGCGGCGTGCTCGGCGAGGACGCCGGTCTGGTGCCTGAGCTTGAGGCGGTACATCAGGACACCTGTGACAACGACGGCGCCGACGAAGAGAACTCCGCCCCACTGCAGGTACCACTCGAACGGCGGCACCGAGTTGTAGATCTCCGGCCGCGGCCAGACCAGGTTCAGGGTCATGGCGCCTCCCCAGAGGACGGCGAGGACGTTCACCGGCAGTCCCCACTTCCCCAGACTGAAACCGGGCTCGGTGTCGTCGTCGGGCAGCGGCCACTCCCTGACCAGGCGCTTCCGCAGCATGGGCACCGTGACCAGCAGGTAGGACAGGTAGATCAGGACAATGCTGATGCTGGAGAGGATCGTGAAGATGGCAGGCTGGGCAACGTTGACGATCAACGGAATGACCGCGATGATGCCGACGACGATGGCCGCCACCGTGGGGGTCTTCCGGCCCGGATGGACCTTGCTGAGCTGGCGGCTGAAGGGCAGATTGTTGTCCCGGGCCATGGCAAACATCATCCGGATGGCAGCGGCGTGCACGGCCAGGGTGCAGACGATCACGGCCACCACGATGCACACCAGGAACGCCTTGCCGAACCGGCCACCCAGCACGGAGAGCACGATGTAATGCAGGCCGCCGTCAGCAGCGCCGAGCTTCGGGTCGCCCAGGTCGGGGGCGGCGAGGAGTCCGCCGAGCAGGATCAGCCCGCCGAGGACGAAGGATGCGGTGATGGCCCGCAGGATGGCCCTTGGTGCAGTACGCTTCGGGTCCTTTGTTTCCTCACCGAGGGAGCTGGCGGTGTCGAAGCCGTACATGACGTAGCCGGACGCCATGGCACCGATAAGGAACACTCCGAAGAAGCCGAGGTCGTGGCCCTCCCCGTAACCGGCGGTGTCGAAGAAGACCTCGGGACCCCGCACTACGTGCCAGCCGAGGGCCAGGATGAGCAGCGCCGCCGCAACCAGCTCCACGAACACGCCGATGCTGTTGATCTTGGTCATGAGCTTCACGCCGAAGGCGTTGATGAGGGTGGAGATGCCGATCATGATGCTGGCCAGCAGGACGCCGTTGACCGCGAAATCGTACGGGCCTGTCCCGTCACCGACCAGCTGGAACCCGGACCAGATCTGCGGCAACGTAAGTTGCAGGGCCAGGGCCACAGCCCCCAGCGCCATGATCGAGGAGATCAGCAACAGCCAGCCTGCAAGCCAGGCGAACGTGCCGGAGGACAGCCTTTTGGCCCAGTTATACACCGATCCGGCCACCGGGTAACGGCCGGCCAGTTCGGCGAAGCACAGCGCCACCATTAACTGCCCGGCGAAAACGAGCGGCCACGACCATGCGTAGGCAGGTCCTGCCATCGCGAAACCAAAGTAGAACAGCTGAAAAACACCGGTAAGGATGGAAATGTAGCTGACGCCTGCGGCGAAACTGGCGAACTTGCCGATGCTCCGGTCCAGAGTCTGGGCATAGCCGAACTCGTCCATTCCGCTGGTGTCTGTGCTCTTGCCGGGTCCTGCCTTGCTGGGTTTTAGCATGTGAGCTCCTATGTCTAAAAGCACGATGGTGATGACCCGCGGCCGCCATTGGACGCGGGTGAAATCAACAGCCGGGCGCCAATTTTTGGGCCCCGGCCGATTTCCCGCATTGGTGGGCGCATTGATGGGCGCGCCGCCGGTCAGGCGAGGGACGCGCTGAGCTCCGGCTCCGCCGTCGTTGTTTCACCGGTTCGGCCGGCGCGGATGAAATCCGCACAGCGCTCGCCGATCATCATGACGGTGATATTGGGGTTGACCGTGAGTTGTTCAGGCATGACAGAGGCATCGGCGACGCGCAGGCCGGTGACGCCCTTGACCCGCAGCTCGGGGTCGAGCGGCGCCAGGTCGTCGTCCGCCGGTCCCATACGGACGGTGCCGACGGGGTGGTAAACGGTGTTGTGCGTCTTGCGGATGTAGTCCTGCAGTTCCTCGTCGGTCTGCGCCTCGATGCCGGGCGAGAGCTCGCGGCCGGTCCATTCGGCCATGGCAGGCTGTGCGGCGATTTCACGGGCCTTGCGGATACCGGCGACCATGACGCGCATGTCGTGGCCCTCCGGATCAGTGAAGTACCGCGGGTCGACGGCGGGCTTGTCGCGGAAGTCCCGGCTGCGCAGCCGGACGGTGCCGCGAGAGCGGGCGTGCGTGACGTTCGGGGTGAGGCTGAAGCCGTTCTCCGTGGTCGGGTAGCCGTGCCGCAGCGTGTTCATGTCGAACGGGACGGAGCCGTAGTGCATCATCAGGTCCGGGCGGTCCAGGCCCTTCTCGGTGGGGGTGAAGATGCCGATCTCCCACCACTGCGTCGAAGTCTCAACCATCGGCTTCTTGGCCTCGAACTGCACGACGCCTTCGGGGTGGTCCTGCAGGTGCTCGCCGACGCCGGGGGAGTCGACCAGGACGTCGATGCCGTGCCCGGCGAGGTGCGCGGCCGGGCCGATGCCGGAGAGCATGAGCAGCTTGGGCGAGTCGATGGCGCCGGTGGACAGGACGACCTCGCAACGCGCGGAGAGCCGGTGGGTCCGGCCGAACGCCGAGTCCACGACGTCGACGCCGGTGCAGCGCTTATCCGCATCGAACACCAGTTGGCGGGCGCGCAGGCCGGTCATCAGCGTGAAGTTCTCACGCTCGATTACCGGGTGGATGTAGGAGACCGAGCTGGAGGAGCGGGTGCCGTCCGCGCGGCGGTTGATCTGGAAAAAGTTGGCGCCGTTGATCACGGTGGTGCCGGTGTTGAACTTCGCCCGCGGAATGCCGGCCTGTTCGCAGGCATCCAGGAGCGCGACGCCGGTGGGGTCCGCCGGGGGCACGTTCATCAGGTGCACGGGGCCTGAGTCGCCGTGGTGCGGCGCGTCCGGGCCGGCGTCCTCGTTGGTCTCCAGCCGCTTGTATACGGGCCAGGCGGCCTTGGCGTTCCAGCCGGCGGCGCCGTACTTTGACTCCCACTCGTCCAGGTCTTCGCGCGGGGCCCAGAAGGCGATGCAGGAGTTGTGGCTGGAGCAGCCACCCATAACCTTGGCACGGGCGTGGCGCATGAAGGAGTTGCCGTTCTCCTGCGATTCGATCGGGTAGTCCCAGTCGTAGCCGGAATCCAGCAGCTCCATCCAGCGGTCAAGCTGCAGTACCTCTGGCACACCGCGGTCATCCGGACCGGCCTCCACCAGCGCCACGGACACGGCCGGGTCCTCGCTCAGCCGGGCGGCGACGGCAGCTCCGGCCGATCCGCCGCCGATGACGATGTAGTCGAACTCGCGGTCGTTGAGGTTCTCGATGTTGTCGATATGCATCTAGTTCTCCTTGCCGTGGTCAACGAACCAGCCGGTCACCTGTGGGCTGGTGTTCTGGTAGATGTGCTTGGCTTCCTGATATTCGGCCAGGCCGGTCGGTCCGAGCTCGCGGCCGACGCCGGACTGGCCGAAGCCGCCCCACTCGGCCTGCGGCAGGTAGGGATGGTAATCGTTGATCCAGATTGTGCCGTGCCGCAGCCGGCTGGCCACGCGCTGTGCCTTGCCGGCGTCCTGGGTCCAGACCGCGCCAGCCAGCCCGTAGGGGGTGTCGTTGGCGGTCGCCACGGCCTCGTCTTCGGTGCGGAAGGTCTCGACGGTCACGACCGGGCCGAAGGCTTCGTCCACGACGACGGACATTCCCTTGTGCACGCGGTCCAGAACGGTTGGCTGGTAGTAGAAGCCGGCGTCGTACCTCTGCCCGTCAGGCGCCGCGCCACCGCACCGCAGCCGCGCACCCTCCTCCACTCCGCGCTGGACGTAGGCGTGGACCTTCTCGCGGTGGGCCGCGGAAATCAGCGGCCCGGTTTCGGCAGCCTCATCGAACGGGCCGCCGAGGCGGATGCCCTGCGCGCGGCGGACCAGCTCGTCGACGAAGCGCTCGGCGATCGATTCCTCGACCACCAGCCGCGCCCCGGCCGAGCAGACCTGCCCGGAGTGGACAAACGCCCCGTTCAGCGCATTGTCGACGGCGGCGTCGAAGTCCGCGTCGGCGAACACCACGTTGGGGTTCTTGCCGCCGAGCTCCAGCGCCACCTTCTTCACCGTCCCGGCGGCGGCCGCGGCAACGCGCTTACCGGTCTCCAGCCCGCCGGTAAACGAGACGAGGTCGACGCCGGGGTGCTCCGAGAGCGGTGCGCCCGCCTCCGCGCCGGGGCCGGTCACGAGGTTGGCGACGCCGTCCGGCAGGCCCAGGTCCTGCAGCAGCTGCAGGGCCAGGATGGCGGTGGACGGCGTGAGCTCGGAGGGCTTGAGCACGAAGGTGCAGCCGGCGGCCAGCGCGGGCGCGATCTTCCACGCCGCCTGGAGCAGAGGGTAGTTCCACGGTGTGATCAAGCCGCAGACACCGACCGGCTCGTAGACAATTTTGCTAACGACGGCGGGGTCCCCTGCGTCGACCACGCGGCCCGCCTGCTGCCCGGCGAGCCTTCCGAAATATTCGAAGCAGGCGGCGATGTCGTCTACGTCGATCCGGCTTTCAATGATCCGTTTCCCGGTGTCCAGAGATTCGGCGCGGGCGAATTTCTCCCGGCGCTCACGCAGTTCCGCGGCGACCTTGAGGAGCAAGGCGCCGCGCTCAGGAGCCGGGACCGAGGCCCAGACGCCGGAGTCGAAGGCCGCACGGGCCGCAGCGATGGCGCGCTCGGCGTCTTCCTGGCCGGCCTCGGACACCGTGGCGACCAGTTCGCCGTCGGCCGGGTTGCGGATCTGGCGCACAGCGCCGGACGCGGCCGGCTCCCACGAGCCGTTGATGAACAGGGTGGAGGCGGTATCGGTCATAGTGTCTCCCTTGAGTGGTCCGGCGACGGGCTCGTCGACGGTGTTGCAATCGGGCTCCCGGTCCGCGTTGGACGGGACGTTTTCGGCGATGCTGCAGGGCGCGGTGTCAAGCTGCTGGTGGAGGAACTCCAGGTACTCCTTGCAGTGGGCCGGCGGGTCGGCAACGGCTCCGTCCTTGCACTAACCATGAGGTTGTAGCCATGGCTGCCCTCGAGCGGGACCACCTCGATCCGTGAGTGCTTCCGGCCACCGGCCCAGTCAGTGGAACGAAACGCTGGGTGTGCCAGGGCCCGCAGCAGTCCGTGGCCGGTCCTGAGGCGGGAGCTGGTCTGGTGTGACTTGGGTCATAGCAATCACAGTAGTGCAGGTTGAACAAGTGTTCAATACTCCGACTGAACAAATGTTCAATAACGGTCCTGAGTCGCTGCCGCCGGATGAAGTGGGCTTCAGGACTCCTGAGGCTCGGCGCCCAGGCCGTGCTCCTCTGCCCGCGAAGCCGCGAAGGCGATTTGCTCCGTGCGGGCGATGCCTCTCTGGATGGATGCATTGTCTATGCCAAGAAGCGTTGTTAGCCACATGCCGTTTTGTACGATGACAATGTCGGCTGCTCGCTCCCTGCACTCATCGCGGGCAAGCTGGGGGTTGGCGTTCCCTATCAGCGTCGCGAGCCCTTCGAGATACCGATCGAACGCCGCCGCGTTAATCAGTGCAAAGTCTTCGTGGGCCTGCGCGAGAGCCCAAAGGTGGAGACGCAGGGACAGGTATCGTGTGGTCAGGAGTTCCGCGTCCGCAACGCGCCGGAGGGCCTTGCGGAGCTGTTCGTCCGGGGGCGACGCCGGGTCGGGCTCGACCAGCCTCAGGTCGTGCTCATCGATTCGGTGCAGGGCCGCACGGATCAGGCTCGACTTGTCTTCGTAGTAGTAGTTCACGAGCCCCAGTGCGACGCCGGCTTCGCGCGCCACGGCGCGCATGTTGACGCCGGAGATGCCGTGGCGGGACAGCAGCTCCAGCGCCGCTTCGAGAATGCGCGACTGCCTATCAATCTGTTCGCCGGAGTTCACGGTGCTTGTATCCACCCGGCCAGACTATTGCGAAACTCGGATGCGTGCATCACGCTAACCCAGCATAGGGAGGTTGCGGGCCTTGTCGCCTGACAGGCTCGGCCGGTCCGGCGTGACTCCGGCAGCGGGTAAGGCTGATCCGCTTTCGCTCGCGATTAATGACGGGTTGGGTACCCGGCCGGACCCTGGCTCGCTAGGCTTTGTCCATGGACGGGGAACGCGGAATGACCCAACGGACCTACCCGCAGGGCGTCCCTTGTTGGATCGATAGCGAACAGCCTGACGTTGAGTCGGCTGCGGAGTTCTACACCGGGATTTTTGGCTGGACATTCGAGGACGCCATGCCGCCGGGAGCGCCGGGCCGTTACTTGATAGCAAAGCTCGACGGTCAGGACGTCGCAGGGATGGCCAGCACCCAGGGTGCCGCGGCGTGGAATACCTATATATCCGTCGAGGACGCGGATGTCGCAGTGCAGCGACTGGTCGCTGCCGGCGCTGCGATGCGGTCGGCGCCTGCCGATGCGGGAGAGGGCGGCCGCAGTGCGGCGCTAACCGATCCGGAGGGTACAGAGTTCCGCATCTGGCAGGCCAGGCGACGGCTGGGGGCACAGGTGGCCAATCAGCCAGGGGCGTGGAACTTCAGCGATCTCCACACGGCCAACCCCGGCGCGGCCATTAAGTTCTACGAGGACGCGTTCGGTTGGCAGGTCGACGATCTCGGCTTCGCGATGTTGGTCCGCAGGCCCGGTTATGGCGACCACCTTGAGGCGACAGTCGATCCGGGCATCCGGGCACGGCAGTCAGTGCTGGCCGCCCCACCTGGCTTCGAGGATGCGATCGCCTGGATCGCGACCAGCGCCCCCGACGAACCGTCGCGCTGGCATGTCTCGTTCACCGTGGCGGACCGGGACCGGACGGTGGTTGATGCGAAGCGACTCGGCGCCCAGGTCCTTGGGCAGGACGACACCGAGTGGACGCGCACGGCACTGATCCGAGACCCCCAGGGGGTGGAGTTTACGGCCAGCCAGTTCACGCCCCCGTCGGGCTGAGCCGCCCTACCCTCACCAACATCGTGGTCGGCTGATCCGCGCGGTAGGGGAGGCGAACCCAACGGAAGTGGACGACGGCGGGACGTCCCGCCGTCGTCCGCTTGGGTCACCTCATCACGAGATCTCCTGGAGCAGCTCGGCAAGGATGATCCGCGCTGCTGCCTCGATCAGCGCGAGGTGGGAGAACGCCTGAGGGAAGTTGCCGAGGTGCCTGCCGGTGTCGACATCGAACTCCTCGGCGAAGAGCCCGAGCGGCGAGGCGACCCGCAACAGCTTCTCCATCAGGTCACGCGCCCGCTGCTCCTCGCCGATGATCGCCAGCGCGGACACGAGCCAGAACGAGCAGATCAGGAATGTGCCCTCCTTTCCGGACATGCCGTCGTCAGTCTCGCCGGTGCGGTAGCGCAGCACGAAGCCGTGCTCTGTCAGCTCGTCGGCGATGGCGAGCACGCTTGCCCGGAGCCGCTTGTCATCTGGGGGCAGGAATCCGAAGATGGCGGCCAGCAAGGTGGAGGCGTCCAGCGCGTCCGTGTCGTAGTGCTGACGGAGCACACCCCGCTTGTCGATGCCGTGCTCGAGGATGTCGGCCTTGATCTCATCCGCGGTGTCCCGCCAAGTAGCGATGAGATCTGTGTCGCCGCGCATCTCGGCCAGCTTAGCGGCGCGATCCAACGCGACCCAGCCCATCAGCTTGGAGGACACGTAGTGCTGGGGCTTACCGCGGGCCTCCCAGATTCCCTGATCGGGTTCGCGCCAGACGGCGGTGGCGCATTCGGCTTGGGACTTGACGATGGGCCATAGCCGCAGTGGCAGCCGGTCACTGCGTCGGGTGTGTAACAGGATGGAGTCGAGCACGGCGCCGAACACGTCGTTTTGGCGTTGGTCGAATGCTCCGTTGCCGATCCGGACCGGTCGGGCACCCGCGTAGCCGGACAGATCGTCGCGGGTGGACTCGGTCAGATCGCGCCGGCCGTCGATGCCGTACATGATCTGCAGCGCGCCGTCGGAGTTCGGCTCGAGGTCGGCGACGAACTGGATGAACTCCTCGGCCTCCCAGTCGAGATTCAGGTAATGCAGCGCCTGCAAGGTGAAGGTGGTGTCGCGTATCCAGGTGAAGCGGTAGTCCCAGTTGCGCTCACCGCCAGGGGTCTCCGGCAGCGACGTGGTGAGCGCGGCGACAGTGGCTCCGGTCGGCATGTAGGTGAGGCCCTTGATGGTTAGCGCTGAGCGCTGGATCGGCTCGCGAAAGCGGTGGTCGGGCATTCGCGCCCGTCCCAACCAGGTGCGCCAGAACCGCGTGGTGGCATTGATGCGGCGGGTGGCGTCCTGGACGTCGCCCGGGGCATTTAGCCCCTCGGCCCATGACAGTGCGCAGTAGTACTCCTCACCGGCGGATAGGACGTGTCGGGCGCGGACCCGATCGCCCTCGATGCCGAGCGCGAAATCGGTCTGCAGCCTGATTGTCTGGCCCGCACCGCTGGCATCGGCGATGTGTCGATTGCCGTCGACCAGCGTCCATGCGGCTGGCGTCCGGCCGTAGTCGAACACCGGCTCGCAGACCAGCTCCATCTCGACGGTGCCGTCCAGGCAGCGGACGGTACGCACCAGCAGGTGATCGGCGTCGTCGTCGGCGGGCGGTCGGGTATGTGGGGTGACCTCGTCCTCGGTCTCCCGCGGGCCCATGGTCAAGGCGTCGCGGACCTCAACCCAACCCGACTGGGTCTTCCAGGTCGTGCAGAGGACGTTGGTCCCGGGCTCATACACCTGGGCTGTCGGGTGGTTGGTCCCGAACGGGCCGAGCCTGAAGTAGCCGGCTCCCCGATCGAGCAGGGTGCCGAACACGCTGGGTGAGTCGAAACGCGGGACGCAGAGCCAGCCGACGGCTCCGTCGGGCGCGATGAGGGCGCCCGTGTGGCAGTTCGATAGGAAGGCATAGTCCGCGATCGGCGGGAACGGGGAGGGCGCGGCAGCGCTCTGCTCGGTGGCCTGCCGCGGAGCGTTGGGACTCATGACGCCACCCAGGGCCGGCGCCAACCGACGTAGTCGGCGGTCAGTTCACCTGCAGCTGTCGGACCCCAAGACCCGGGCGTGTAGCTGTGCACCGGTGGCGGCGCATCCAGGAGTGGCTGCATGATCCGCCACGTCTCCTCGACCCCGTCCTGGCGGGTGAACCGCGTACTCTTCCCGACCATCGCCGCCTGGAGCAATACCTCATACGGAGTCGGCCCCTCGCCCCCTTCATCGGCGAACTCCATGTCGAGATCGATGGCGCCTGGGCCGACCGTGTCCGCACGTAGAGCCTCGACCTTGAGCCTGACGCCGGTCGACGGATCAAGCTTGATGACGATCTGGTTGGGCTCTGGCCGGCGATCGGATCCGAAGTTGAAGCCGAGCCGGGGCGGCTGCTTGAATACGAGCCGAAGCTCGGTCTGAGTGACCGGAAGCTTCTTGCCGGTCCGGATGAAGAACGGCACCCCCGACCAGCGCCAATTGTCGATGTCGAGCCGCAACGCGGCGTACGTCTCCGTCGTCGAATCCGCGGCAACGCCGTTGATGCTCCGGTAACCCTCGTACTGGCCGCGGACGTAGTGGACAGGATCGGCCTCGGAGACCGCGCGGAACAAAGCGACCTGCGAGTCCTTGATCGTTTGTGGATCACCCCCAGACGGTGGTTCCATTGCGGCCGCGGACACGACCTGCATGAGGTGATTGACCACCACGTCGCGCAGCGCACCGACGGGATCGTAGAAGTGGCCACGGTCCTCGACGCCGAAGTCCTCGGCCATCGTGATCTGCACGCATTCGATATAGTTCCGGTTCCAGATCGGCTCAAGCATCGTGTTGGCGAACCGCAGGTAAAGGATCTCCTCCAGGCCCATCTTCCCCAGGTAGTGGTCGATCCGGTACAACTGCGACTCGTCGAGGAACTGGTGCAACTCCTCGGCCAGGGCGCGAGCCGAGGCTCGGTCACTCCCGAACGGCTTCTCCACCACCACCCGCCCCGTCGCGGTCAGGCCGGCCCCGGCCAGGCCCTTGACGACTGTGCCGAACAGGAAGGGTGGGACTTCGAGGTAGAACACCGGGCTGTTGGCGCCCTTGATCGCCTCGGCGACCCGCCCGTAGGTCGCTGCATCGCCGAAATCGCCCTGCACATAGGAAAGCCGGGCCGCGAAACGGCCGAAGACGGCGGCGTCGATCACCTCTCCGGTGCCCTCGATCGACACCCGGGCCCGGTCCACCAACTGGTCAACCGTCCAATCATCGACAGCCACCCCGACGATCGGGCACTGCAACAGACCCCGCCGCTCCAGCCGGTACAACGATCTGAAAGTCATCACCCTGGCCAGGTCGCCGGTGATCCCGAACACCACGAACACATCGGCGGAACCCTGAGCAGCGCTAGCCGGCTGGCCACGCCCAGCCGCGGTTTGGCTATTCATCGGTGCTGTCATGGCATCTCCTCGACGTGATCGACCCGCTACCGGCAATATGGATCTGCTTCGTGGTCTGCGTGCGGGAGCTGACGCAGACCGGTTTGTATCAGAGCCAACCACCGTCTCCCGGTCCCCGTCACCACCCTTTTTGGGTGATGACGCCGTCCACCCCGGGGGCCAGGCTTAATGTCTAGAGGCAGCATCCGTAGATCCGAGAACCCGCTCCAGGAGGATTCGGCATGACAGACGGCCAGCACTATGACGTTGTCATCGTCGGGACGGGAGCCGGGGGCGGGACGCTCGGCCACCGGCTTGCTATGAACGGGGCGAAGGTGCTCTGGCTGGAGCGAGGTCCGTTCCTGCCGCGCGAGCGCGACAACTGGCAGACCGAGGCGGTGTTCGTCCGCGGAAAGTACCTTGCGAAAGAGCTGTGGTACGACCGGCACGGCGGCGAGTTCCAGCCCGAGGTCAACTACTACGTCGGCGGGAACACCAAGTTCTACGGCGCGGCACTGTTCCGCCTCCGTCCGGAGGACTTTGGCGAGCTACGCCATCATGGCGGAATCTCACCGGCCTGGCCGATCTCCTACGACGACCTGGAGCCCTACTACACCCAAGCCGAACATCTCTACCTGGTGCACGGTCAGCACGGCGAGGACCCGAGCGAAGGCCATGCCAGCGCGCAGTACGCCCACCCTCCGGTATCCCACGAACCCCGCATCCAGCAGTTGAACGACGACCTGGAGAAGCTCGGGCTGCACCCCTTCCACCTCCCGATCGGCGTCAACCTCCAGGAGATCGAACCTGGACGGGCGGCACGGGCAAGTGCGTGCATCCGCTGCGACCGGGTCGATGGCTTCCCATGCCTGCTGAACGCAAAATCGGACTCGCAAGTCATCTGCGTGGATCCGGTGCTCTCCCGGGACAACGTCACACTGGTCACCGGCGCCCATGTGCAGCGCCTGGAAACCGACGCCTCAGGACACAGCGTCACCGGGGTCGTCACAACCTTGGACGACGGCACCGAGACCAGATTCACCGGCGACATCGTGGTCGTCGCCTGCGGCGCGGTGAACTCCGCCGCCCTGCTGCTCAGGTCTCGCCAAGACCGCCACCCCGACGGGCTGGCCAACAGCTCCGGAGTGGTCGGCCGGCACTACATGCGGCACAACAACATCGCGTTGATGACCGTTTCCCGGGAGCCCAACCCCACGGTGTTCCAGAAGACGCTGGCGATGAACGACTGGTATCTGGGGTCCGACGACTGGGACTATCCGCTCGGCGGTATCCAGATGCTCGGCAAGTCCAACGACGAGGAGATCCGCGCGCAGGCGCCGCGATGGGCCGGCAAGATCTCTCCGGACCTGCCCTTCGAGGTGCTGGCGCACCACGCCGTCGACTTCTGGCTCTGCGGCGAAGACCTGCCGCAGCCCGACAATCGCGTCACGCTCGACGCGGACGACGCCATCCACCTCAGCATCGATGAGAAGAACAACGTCGAAGGAGTAAAGCGGCTGCGCCACAAACTCGACGGCATGCTCGGCAAGCTGGGCATGCACGAGCACCATCTGCTGGACCGGAGCCTCTACATGCACAAGAGCATGCCGATCGGCGCCACCGCGCACCAGGCAGGCACCGTCCGTTTCGGCCGAGATCGGGCCACCAGCGCTCTCGACGTGAACTGCAAAGCCCACGACCTGGACAACCTCTACGTCGTCGACACCAGCTTCTTCCCCAGCATCGGCGCCGTGAACCCGTCCCTGACCGCAATCGCCAACGCCCTGCGGGTCGGCGACCACCTCACCGAACGCCTTGGCTAGTCCCAGGGTCGCCATGGCAGCTGTCAATCTCGCGGGAAGGGGTGCGACATGACGCTGTTCGCGGACGTCCTCATCCCCGTGATGGAGGTGAACCCGGTTCCGTGGGCTCGAGCACAGATGGCGTTCACGCTGGCCTTCCACATCATCTTGGTGCCACTCGGCGTGTCTTGGTCGGTGATGGCGCTGATCGCCAACTATCGAGGCATCAGGCGGGCCGACGCTGACGCCATCCTGCTCGCGCAGCGCTGGTCGAAGTACATGGCGGTCACCTTCGCAGTCGGCGCCGTCACCGGAACGGTTCTCTCCTTCGAGTTCGGCCTGCTGTGGCCTCAGTTCATGGGTCGCTGGGGCGAGTCGTTCGGCGTGCCTTTCGCGTTCGAGGGTCTCTTCTTCTTTCTCGAGGCCGTTTTCATCTCGATCTACATCTTCGGCTGGCGGCGGCTCAAGCCTTGGACCCACTTCTGGACCGGTGTCCCGATCGCCGTCGCCGGCATCTTCGGCAGTGTTTCGGTGGTGGCCGCCAACGCGTGGATGAACTCCCCCGAAGGGGTCACTCTGGACACCGCCGGGAACGTCGTGGCGGTGGACCCGCTCGGGGTGATCTTCAACGGGGCGATGCCGCTGATGGCGGCGCACATGGTGATTGCGGCCTACCTGGTCGGCGGCTTCCTGGTGGCCATGGTCTACGCGACGGCGATGCTGCGCGGGCGGCGGGACCACTATCACAGGCTCGGCTTTCTCATCGCCTTCACTGTGGCCGCCATCGCCGTCCCGGTGCAGATGGGGGTCGGTGACGGTCTAGCTCGCTGGGTCTATAGCAACCAGCCGGTCAAGTTCGCCGCCATCGAGATGGTGCCGACGACCAGCAGTGACGTGCCCGAGACGCTGTTCGGCCATCTCAATTCAGAAGGACAAGTGGTGGGCGGTGTCCCCATCCCCGGGCTCGCCTCGTGGTTGTCGGACCCCAGCACTGGCCGGGCGACCGTCGTGCAGGGGCTCGACACTGTACCCGCCGACGAGCGGCCGACGAACCGCCAGGTGAACGTCGTCCATCTCGCTTGGGACATCATGGTCGGCGTCGGCACTGCCCTGTTCCTGCTGACGCTGTGGTACTTGGCATCGTGGATCTTCCGACGAGACATGCCTCGCAGCAAGTGGTTCCTGCGCTGCGCCGTCGCCGCCGGACCCCTGTCCGTCCTGGCGATGGAGGCGGGCTGGGTCGTTAGCGAGGTCGGCCGTCAGCCGTGGATCGTCTACAACAAGATGCGGGTGGAAGACGCCGCGACCACCAACACCGGAGTCTGGATCACCTTCATCGCGGTCACGATCCTCTATATCGGGCTGGGCGTCACCACGATCCTTGTCTTGCGCGGGATGAGTCGTCGCTACCGTGAGGCACGACGATTCGAGGAGACAGACTCCCCGTACGGACCGCGCGAGCCGGTGAAAGAAACCTAGGGGTCACCCATGGATACCGCCGCAGCCCTGCTCTTGTTCGCTGCCATCACCATCTACGCGATCTTCGGCGGCGCTGACTACGGTGCCGGCTTCTGGGACCTGACCGCTGGTGGCGCGCAGCGTGGGGAGCGGCCGCGCGAGGTAATCGACCACTCGATCGGGCCCGTGTGGGAAGCGAACCACGTGTGGCTGATCTTCATCTTCGTCGTGCTCTGGACGTGTTTCTCCGAGGCCTACGCGTCGATCACCTTGACCATGTTCGTGCCCCTCACCATGGCGGCCCTCGGCATCGTCCTGCGCGGTGCCAGCTTCGCCTTCCGGAAGGCGGTGTTTCGGCAGCGAGCCCGCCGCAGCTTCGGCGCCATCTTCGCCGTCTCCTCGGTGCTGGTGCCCTACTGCTTCGGCGCCATCGCGGGAGGCATCGCATCCGGCCAGGTTCCGGCCGGCGGTCGGGCGGGCGATCCGCTGCACAGCTGGGTCAACCCGACGTCGGTCGTCATGGGTCTGCTCGCCGTATCCGTGACGGCCTACGTCGCCGCGGTACTGCTCACCTGGGATGCCCATCGCCTCTCCGACGAGGCGATGGTCGGCTACTTCCGCGTCCGCGCCGTGGCGGCTGGGGCCGTGGCTGGAGCCGTCGCGCTGGTCGGTCTCTTCGTCGTACGCAGCGAAGCCAGCTACGTCTTCGGAGGACTCACCTCACGCGCCCTGCCGCTGGTGATCATCTCGGCGGTCGCCGGGCTCGGCGCGCTTTTCCTGCTCCGAGGCCGACCCCACCGCGGAGGGCGGCTGGCTGCGATCGCCGCGGCCGGCGCCCTCGTGCTGGCCTGGGGCGTGGCACAGTGGGACTACCTGCTGCCCGAAACGCTCACGGTCTCGGCGGCCGCTGCGCCGTCGGGCACGATCACGGCCGTGCTGGTCGCGGCCGGACTCGCCGTGCTGTTGATCGTGCCGGCCTTCATCTTGTTGTACGTGCTCGACCAGCGCGGACTGCTTCCCGAAGAAGGCGTCGACGACGAGCCCGACCGGGGCACCGGGGTCGCCCGTGCCTGACTTCGCTGACGAGGTGTGGCAAGCAAGCGAGCCGTTGACCGGGGGTATCGACGGGAGGGTGGACGATGGCAGATCGGATAACAACTGAGCGAGTTCTGGTGCTCGAAGGCGGGCTGGCCGGGTGGCCTGTGCGCCGCAGTGTCAGGCACTGTCCCACATCCTTGTCTTCGCGCGAACCTGTAGCGGTTCGAGCTGCCGGTTAACTGGCGGTGTGGTCGGCGGGCAGGTCAACGGTATTGAGTCTGGCCTCGTTGCGGAGTGTCGCGGCCCAAGTGGCGAGGAGGTTGAGCGCGTCGTGACCGGGAGTGCCCGGCTCGGCGCTGTAGGCGATGAGCGTGAGGCCTTCGTCGCCGGGGAGCTGCATCGCCTGGTAGTTCAGCTCGAAGTCGCCGACAACGGGGTGGTGGAACTGTTTCATCCCGGTGCGGTGGAGTTTGACGTTCTGTGCGGCCCACATCGTGCGGAAGTCTTCGCTCTTGGTGGACAGCTCGCCGACGAGGTCTGAGAGGTCGCGGTTGTGGGCGTCGCGGGCGGCTTCTTGCCGGAGGATGGCGACGACGTCGTTGGCGCTGGGAATCCTCACCCAGGCGTGGTCGCCCATCGGGGGGATCCGCCACTACAGGGGCGACACCAGGACACCGCTGACCGATTCCAAAATCCGCTGAATAGCCGGCGCCCACGGCAAGACGACCGCGCAGGTCATGATCCGCTGGCACATCCAGCAGGGCCGCTCCGCAATCCCCAAGTCCGTGCGCCCGGACCGAATTGCCGAGAACTTTGACGTGTTCGACTTCGTCCTCAGCGCCGATGAGCTTGCCGGCATTGATGCCCTGAACATCGGGGACACCATGGACCCGGACCAGATCGACTTCGACAGCTTCGGCCTCACCATCCCCGAAGCCTGACCGGCAAGAGAGAAGGAACAATGGACTACCCAAACTGGGACGTACCGGCGTATAGGTCAGCCCCCTGTCCCTGGGCACGATGATGTTCGGCCCCTGGGGCAACCACGACGAACAGGACTCCATCCGCATCATCCACCACGCCCTCGACGCCGGCATCAACGTCGTCGACACCGCCGACGTGTACTCCGCCGGCGCATCTGAGGAGATCGTCGGCAAAGCACTCAAAGGCCGTCGAACAACTCGCGCAACGCGCCGAGGAAACAGGCGTGACCCTCATCAGTCTTGCGATCGCCTGGGTCATCAATCACCCTGGCGTAACCCCAGACGCCTCCGGGTATTCGGCGTCCCCTTTCATAGGGGGTGATTATCGCGGGCAGTGGACCGGGCCCGGTTTGAAGCGGGCGTATGAGAGAAAAGGCCTCTTCGTCGAGGTGCCGGCGATAAACATCACGCGGTTCGCAGGATGCGACGGCGGAGGGTGGTCCGGGATGCTGGGGGTCAGAGACTAGGGTCCGGCGTTGCCCGCTGCGAACGGTGCGAGCGATGTGTATCAACCGGCATTCGGAGGTGCTTGATGGTCATTGCACTGTTGGTCATCCTCGGCGGCGACCTGGATCGGGAGTCTGGACCATTCCGGCCTGCCGAAGCTGGGCATGTGTGATTCCGATGGTTCAGCCGCCGGTGAACCGATGGATGCGGGCCACCGTGCACTCGGCGTCCGGACGTTTTGTGCTGCGTGCTCTCCGTGACATTCGTGACCTCGAGCTGTTCGATCGAGCGATGACGCTCGCCGCACAGGCGTTCACCTCGATCCTGCCGATCCTTATCGTCGCCAGTTCGTTGCGAGCGAGCCTGAACCCCGAGGCGGACGCGATGTTCGCTGAGAACCTCAGCCTCGATGATGACACCGCTGAACTTGTGAAGCAGTCGATTCCCCAAGCGATCGAAGGGGTGACGTTCACGGAAGTCATCGGCGCGCTCCTGCTCATCATCGCCGCGACCGCCTTCGCCCGCGCGCTCGAGCGGTGCTTCCGCAGGATCTGGAAGACACCGAAGGCCCCCATCCGCTTCGCGTGGCGCTGGGTCGTAGCGATTGTTGCGATCCTCATCGGGTTCGTCTTCGTGGTCATGACCCGCTACGTTGTGCGCGGCACCGGTGCCTTGTCGGTGCTCGAGTTCATCATCGAGGCAGCGATCTGGTCCGCGCTGTGGTGGTTCGCGTCTTGGATCGTGATCAACCGGAGCGTCAGCCTGCGGGCACTCCTCCCGGGATCAGTCCTCGCCGGACTCGGATTCGCCGTGGCCACGGTGGTGGGGCGCGTGTATCTCCCGGGGGCGTTCGCCTCCTCCGCCGATCAATTCGGCATCCTCGGGCTCGCCTTCTCGTACATCGGGTGGCTGTTCGTGCTGATGTCAGTGCTCCTCGTCGCCGTGACCATTGGCCGCGTCGTTCACCTCGCCATGATCGGGCAGTTGTGGAGCCGCTCAGGCGAGACCGCCGCGGCTCCAACCCCACCGAGAAGCCTGCCCTGAGACGGCTAACCGGGCTAGCTGACGCTCTAAGGTTGCCGCGTCCTCGTCGCGGTTGAACCACCTAGGCCACGTGATTCTCATTTCGTCAGGGAAGGCGCTATGCCGGATATGGAAGAAGCCCGCGTCAGCGTCGGCGTGGATACTCATGCGGATACCCATCACGTTGCCGTCGTTACCGAGCACGGCCGGCCGTTAGCGGACCGTTAATTTGCTGCCACGGGATCCTGGTATCGCAAAATTGTTGAAGTGAATCAGCCTAACCGTCAGCACCGCCGGCTCAGGGGCAAGTCCGATCCTTTGGATGCTTACGAGGCGGCTCAAGCGGTGTTGGCTGAACGCTGCACCGCTTCCCCAAAGATAAAGACTGCCCCGTGGAGTGGTTGCGTGTTCTGCGGGCCTCACGATCATCGGCCATGAACGCCCCGATCGCAGCGATGTCGCGGTCCAGGCACGCTGGCCATCTTGCCGACCCGGCCCACGTGACTGCGTGGACACTAAAGAAACTGGCTGGGAGGTATCAGTCTCTTAGCGACGAGATTACCGAGGCTGATACGGCATTGAAGGAGGTCCTTGATGCCTATGCACCGCTGCCCTGTGACCTTCCAGGAGTCGGTGTTGAGGTGGCGAGCCAGCTGCTGGTGACAGTGGAGACAACCTGGAACGGGTCGGCAGTGAAGTCCAGTTTGCGGCACTGGCAGGCGTTGCTCCGGTTCCTGCATCGTCCGGCAAAACGAACCGGCACAGACTCAGCCGCGGTGGGGACCGCAACGCCAACAAGGCCCTCCACCATGTCGTGCTGGTGCGCATGGGCTCGGACCCCAGGACTAAGGAATACGTGGCCAAGCGAACCCTGGAAGGTAAAGGCAAACGCGAAATAATGCGGTGCCTCAAGCGCTACGTCGCCCGCGAACTCTATCGACAGATCATGAATCCGGTCCCGGCGCCGTCAATTGCCGACCTGCGGCCTCAGCGAAAACAACTAGGCCTAACGCTCCAGAGTGCTGCAGAACACCTCAACCAGGGGCCGTCATACCTCTCCCGCCTCGAGCGCGGGCAGACCAGAAACGATAGCCTCGTCGCCGAACACCGGCAATGGCTCGACGAGCAAGCGCCAGGCGCAGGTTGACAATCCAGCGCCCCGTTCCCTACCGGACCATTCCGGAGGGGTTTACAGTCGAGGGAAATCGAATTGGGGGATTTGCAATGGAGAAGCTGACTAGTCCACACAGGGCGAGTACAACGCCGACGCCCGAACGCAGGCCGGCGGTTGCCGCTGTCGCCGCTTTGGCAGGCTCTCTGCTGCTCATTCTCTTGACGGGTTATCTCACGATGCAGCTGCTGATGTCCGAGATGAGCGCCTTTATGGCCTTTGATTCTCGTGCCAGCGGGGTCTCAGCCGACTGGTTGCCTTATGTGTGGCGGCTGAGTCTGATTCTCCTCGCCTTGGCAGCGGTCATCGTGTACCGCGTTGTCTTCCAGGGCATAGCCGCCCGGATCGTTGCGCTGGCAACCTTGGCTGCGGTTGCGTTCATTGCCACCCCGATGGCAACTTGGTCGCATGTGGCTGAGGAGAAGCAGTCCCTGATTCTGGGCATCGCGGTGGAAGGTGCTAAATCACCGCTGATCCTCGCTCTCATTGGAGCGGGTGTTGCTGACATGGTTGCTCGCCGCCAAAGGACACGAGCGCAGTAATCTGCCGCGGTGTGCCCTGACGTGTCCTCCGGCGGCTGTTGAGTTGAGCTTTGCCGTGCCCACTGTTGGACTAATTGAACGGGCCGGCTGGCACTGGATCCGCGGCGGCCACCAAAGGGCCGCCACCAGGGAAGCAGCTTTATAAAGGGTCCGATATCGGCGGTTACAGAGGACAAGTAGTGTTTGCCCTCTTGCGCGAGTGGCCTTCTGGGTGTCTGGGCCCGGATACAAGCGGCAGGTGGGCGGCACCGAGTCCACGCCGCCCTCCGGCCCTACCGGGATGCCGATGGACGGCCTATCTTGGTCCTGACACAGCCCGAGGGAGAGGAATGACGATGTTCACCCTGCAGATTAGCTATCCGGTCCGGGACTACGAGGCATTCAAGAAGGTCTTCGACACCGATCCCGCGGGCCGCGCCGCCTCGGGCGCCCGGGCGGTCCGCTTGTTCCGGGATACCGAGGACCAGAACAGCGTGGCCGTGCTCCTTGACTTCGACACCAGGGACGCCGCGACCGGCTTTCTGGAAAAGTTGCGCAGCCAGGTGTGGGACAAGCCCGAGGTGATAGGGCAGCTGATGACGGCAGCGCCGACAGCCAGGATTCTGGAAGAGGTGGCCCGCGAGGGCCAGGGCGCCGGCTGACCGCCGAAACCTGGACGAGGCCACCAGCTTGGGGGACACCTCCCGCACCGGCTCTCCACCCCGCGACGCCGACCTCATCCTGGTGAGGGAGTACGGGCAGATCGTGGAACGGGGCAACTACCCCCGCTGACGGCTGCCCGCGGGGCGTACGCGGCGCTAGATGAGGCGCAGTTGGCGGCTCAGGTGGCGGCACTTCAGGCCGAGCGGAGTGTTCATCTCCGGATGCCGAGGGTGGCGATGAGGTCTTCATGCAATTCGAACCAGATGCGGTGGAAGGAGTCGCGGTCTGTGGCGGTGAGCCAAGCAGGCTCGGTGGTTGAGTTCGTCACTGCTTGCTGGAGGCGTTTCGCGTATCCGCCGAACCGCGGTAACACCGTGGTCAGGCGGACTTCCAGATCGCTGAGGGACGCCGCCGCCTGGGTGAAGGTGTTATGTGATTGCTCGTCGATCCCATCGTTTGGCTGATTTTCGTGGGAGGGCCTGTGGAGCTGGAGTTTGCTGCAGGCGGCCACGACCGCTGCGTTCAGGGGTGTAAATTTCGTGTGCACGGCAGTGATGGCTGCTCGGCCGCCTGCGCTGTTGAGCTCCCCCGCCAGGAGCCGTTCGTTTTCAGTCCTGCCGGCCACCGTCAGGGACCAGCCCCGGGTGCCCCCGAATGAGGAGCGCAACGCCCACCCGTTCGCGCCGGCATCAATAAGCAAAGGTTCGACGCCGTCCGGTTCCTGGCCGAACCGTTCTGCCACTGACTCAGTGTCAGCGAAGCCCAGCAGCCTCAGGGCGTGGAGGGTGAGCAGTCTTGATGGCTGCTGCGGGCTCATCATGGCCCCGCTCCAGGACTTGCTGGTTTCTCGTGGACGATTCCATGTGTTCCGTCCACGATGAGCGTCGTTCCGGTGTTGATTCGGGTCAGGGCATCCGCTATTCCCAGAACCGCGGGGATACCGTATTCGCGGGCGACGATTGCGGCGTGCGAAAGCATTCCACCCGTTTCCGTGATGACTGCAGCGACCATCCCGAACAGAGGGGTCCAGGCGGGGTCAGTGGTGCGGCAGACCAGGACGTCGCCGGGTCTTAGCAGGGGGAATTCGTCGAGACTGTGAACGGTCCGCGCGGTCCCGCAAGTGGTACCGCGGCTGGCGCCGATTCCGATGAGAACGGCGCTGGAGTGATCCATACCTTCTGTCGCATTGGCCGGAGGGGTAAATTCCACGTCAGCCCACCACACCCGTCTCGGGTTTGCCGGACAGCCGATCGAGTCTCTGTTGAGCGGCCTGGGCTGAGCGGAGACCGAGGCTCTGGGCAATCTGTGCCCAGGTCAGCCCCTCGGTCCGGGCCAGGAACAGGAGCGCGGTTTCCAGACCATCCATTTCTGCGCGCGCGGCGGAAATAAGGGTCAGGCCGGCCCGCACGTCCAGACCATCCACCGCCTCTCCGCGGCCGGGCCCGTTTGCCCGCCACAGGACGTGCTGGAGTAGGTCGGCCGCAGAAGGGGGTTGCCGCTCACCCAGCCAGGGCCGGGGCGGCAGTTCGGAAGCGCCTCTGTCCAACAGCATCCGTGTCGCCTGGGTTTGGTGGAGAGCCTCCGCCGCGTCGCCTGACCCGCCACCAACTCCGTCAATCTCGTTCATTACAGCTCCATATCCCGTCAGCACTATGTCCGCCGACGCCACCACCTTCCTGCATCAACATTATGTTGTCAACAATTGGTTGAAAAGTGTCGGTCGGGACGAGGTTTTCCTTGTGTGGCAGCGTGCGGAGGGCTGACGGTCCCCGTGCGCCGCTTGTTCCGCAATGCTGAAAGATCGGAATCTGACATCGGGAGTACCTCTAAGCTAAGTGCCCCGGTTCAGGTGGTGCTTTCAAAGAGAGGCGTCGCTGGCATGGTTTCCCGGTGTCGAGAGTGGCAACCTCAGTCTCCGGCGCCAAGGAAAGACAGACAGGTCGGTCCCGTTATAGTGTGTGTGATCACAGTCGTCCGCTCGCGTTGCCCGAGAAGCCCGGCAGAGCAGCGCGGGCGGGGCGCATGCCGATTCCGGACTCAGCCGTAATTTGGAACAAAGGAATAACCGATGTCAACGGAGCAGTCGCCCATTCCGCACCGGCCCCATGGCGCTGGCTTGGCAGAGCACGTCCCTGGACCGGCTCTGGACGCTGAGGCAACCGGGATCCGCCGGCAGGCGGCCGGGATCATAGCTGAGGTGCTGGCCGACCCGGCGCCGGAGCAAGTGCGTATCCAGGGGCTGCTCCGGGAACATCTGGCGGCAAATCCGGGACGCCCGGACATCGCGCTGACGGAGCACCTGATGGCTCTTGAATCCCTAACGCGACTCCCCATGGATGCAGGGAATCAGCCGTCCAGTCCCGGCTCAATTTCCCTGGATTTCCAGGAAACCATGAGCTTGCGGGTCGAGAAGATACTGAAGGGACGGATGCTGGTGACCGCGTTCCAGCCGATCCGTGAGCTTCAGACCGGTGAGGTCCTGGGAGTCGAAGCGTTCACGCGGTTCCGTGGCGACGGGGACGGCACTCCGGCGCAGTGGTTCGCGGCAACCGCACAAGTGCAGTTGGGCAGGGAGCTGGAACTCGCGGCCGTGGCGTCCGCCCTCGCCTCAGCTGTGCACCTCCCGGCGCACGTGTATGTGGCACTGCAGCTGTCACCAGCCACCTGCCTGGACCCGCTCCTGCCGGGGCTGCTCGAGGAATCCATGGTCGCTGTGGACCGCATGGTTCTCGAACTGACTGGCGCCCTGGCCGTTCATGAGTCCGCAGCCTTTGTTGCCGCGCTGGCGCCCCTG
Source organism: Pseudarthrobacter ribosi (assembly GCF_055412865.1). NCBI lineage: Bacteria > Bacillati > Actinomycetota > Actinomycetes > Micrococcales > Micrococcaceae > Pseudarthrobacter > Pseudarthrobacter ribosi. The sequence goes on from NZ_JBVAYZ010000012.1 coordinate 51,017, forward strand.
CGCCGACGGGGGCTCCGGCTGGCGGTTGACCACGTGGGTTCGTACGTCGATTCGATCCGCCAGATCAGGAAAATCCGCCCGGACTTCATCAAACTTGACCGCACCCTCATCGCTGGTATCGAAACCGACACCCTCCGCCAAGCCTTTGGCGAGGTCATGACGGAATTCGCCGCTCAAGTCGGAGCCGTTCTCATTGCGGAGGGGGTAGAGACGCGAGAGGAACTTGCCATGGTCACTAGTCTCGGAGTTACAGCCGGTCAGGGCTACTACCTGGGCCGGCCTACGGTCCGGCCCAGGGACTGGGCCCGGTGGAACGAGTCGGCCTGGGTATTTCGGCCGCTGGCAGAGGCTGACGCTGCAAATCTGTCCTGACTCCAAGCCGGGGCGTAGGGTTGCGGGCATGTAGGAACTGCGGCACTTGGACCGCGTATGTGGAGCAGGTTCGGGCAGCAGCGGAAGTTCGCTCCCAACTGGGCGGGACGATGCTTTCCCAGCGGGCACGTAGGTACATTCCCAGGAAGACCAGTCGGTCTCGGCGTCACGCGGTGGATGTCTCCGAGTTTTGACTCATCGACTTTCAGCAGCAGATTTGGCCGGTGGCGTCCTGAGGTGGTCCGGAAGATCATAGCGGCATGCCGACTCTTCGTGCCGCGCACGCAGCGCCGGCGCCTAACTGACGGAGATTTCCTTGGAGGCTTCGCCTTGGGGGAGGGTCAATCGGGCCGTGTGGAGGAGGCTCCCGAGCAGGGAGCGGGCGGCGTTCAGCGTGACGCTCACTTCGGGACAGGCAAGCTCATAAAACAGCCGCCCGTCGCGCCGCGTCGGGACAATCAGGCGTTGACGGCGCAGCACACCCAAGTGCTGGGACAAGTTGGAGGGTTCCAGGCCCGTGCTGCCGCGCAGTCGGCTGACGGCGACCGGGCCGTCCGCGAGCATTTCCAGGAGCTGGATCCGCGTAGGGTGGCCCATCGACTTGAACAGTTCAGCCTTAAGATCGTTCAAGACAAGACCTGTGGGCAGATCATCCGCCATGGTGGTCTTCTCCTTCAGTTTCAGTGCTCGCGGCTCGGAGCCCGTGAAGCACCCGGTTCGAGGAAACCACCATACGCGAGACAGAAAAGTCTGTCTCGGTAAGATCGCGATCGGCCTGGTCACAGGTATTTTCTAGCACCGGAGGGTTGCCGTGTCGCCTTCGCCGGGGGTCGGCGGGACCCCCATTGCGGATCAAGAGGTAGTAGTTCAGACTTTCATGAATTCATCAATTCGCCACCGGCTCTCGGCGAGTGGCCGGCGTGCTGCAGATGGATTCAGGCTGCTTCCGGTGACAAAGGTGTCACCGGAAGCAGAACGATCTCGGCTCCCAGGAGGGTTCTATGACAGGCATGTTCGAGTTATTCACCGGTTCCGACGCTTCCTACCGATTTCGGCTGACTGCTCCGGACGGGACGGTGATGGCCCTGTCCAGGCGTTTCCCCGATAAGCCCTCGGCGGTGGCAGGGATCGCCGCGGTCCGTGAGTACGCCGGCATGGGACTGGTCTCCGAAGTCTCAGTGGCGGAGGACAAATGCCGTCGTGGACTGATCAGGGCCATTCCAAGTTTTCCCGGCGGCCGGCGTGCTCAATCGAGTTGTTCACGAGACACGGGCCGGTGACGGAGCATCGCCCGGTGACGGTGGACGGATGCCTTTCCGGTCAAGGGTGAACCCCCGGACATTGGGAGACCGGGGGTTCATCGTAGACCGGAACCACAACCCGTCGGTGCCCGGCTGTTGACCGAAAGTCTTGATTCGGCCCTAACCCCTGCCTCCTCCGCACTCTGACGGCGGAGTAAGCACGATCGACATAGACCAGTCTGCAGCCACGGGTCCCGTGTAAAATTGCTTCCACGATGACCCCCGACGAATCCGCCCGTCCCCAGTTGTTGCCCGCCACGGCCATGGTCGGCCGCGATGATCCAGCAGACCGTATTCTCACCACCGCTTACGAGCTGTTCTCCCGCCGCGGCATCCGCGACGTCGGGGTCAACGAGCTGATCAACTCTTCCGGGGTTTCCAAAGCAACGTTTTACAGGCATTTCCCGTCAAAGAACGCTCTGGTCCTTGCCTTCCTGGAGCTCCGGGACCAGGTGTGGACCGTGGACCTCATTGTCTCCGAGGCCAGAAGCCGCGGCAACACCGCCGAGGAACAGCTACTGGCAGTCTTCGATGTGTTCGGGGACTGGTTCCAGCGCGCTGACTTCGAGGCGTGCACGTTCATCAACGTCCTGCTGGAGATGGGCCCCGGGCACCCACTCGGCCAGGCGAGCATCGGCTATCTCAGCATGATCAGGGGCCACATTCAGGCCCTGGCCGATGAAGCCGGGCTGAACCGCCCCGACGAATTCGCAAGATCCTGGCACATCCTGATGAAGGGTTCCATCATCTCGGCAACCGAGGGGGACATCATGGCTGCGAAGCGTGCCCAGCAAATGGCCCGCTGGCTCATCGAACACCACCGGAGCCTTTGACCTCGGGTTAGTGCGTTCAGTGCTCCGGATGACAGCGCTTGGTTCTCCATGCACACGCGCCTCGAACTTCGGCCTGCGCTAGCTTGCCGAACGCTGGATCAATCAGCAATGCGTCCGTCGCCTCACGGGGCCCGGGTGAAGGTCCCGAGTCCGGTGGCGTTGTAGAAGTCCAGGGTGACTGCCGGCGAGGAGCTGTCCGCGTTTTTTGCAAAGAGTGCACCGGCCAGGCCGTTGCCGTTCTCTCCGATGGATTCAAAGCTGAAGGTGTCGCCGTCGAAGTGTGTGAGGGGGAAAGTGGTTGGAGCGCCGGGTGGTCCCATTCTCATGGCGAGTTTCCCGCCCTGCTCGAGGACCACAAGCGGGCCGTAGTAGGTGTTGTCGTAGGTGCCCGTGTAGGCAGTGTTTGTCTTGGCAGGAGAAGGGGCGGACGGGGCCTTGGTGTAGTCGACTTTGGGCTTCTCGGAATCATCTATTTGTTTGAATACGCCCGCGGTGAATGCCAGCCAATCGACCGTGGGTGATCCGTGCTGGGCTGTGTCCAGGAATCCGGCGGTGATTGCCTCAGGAATGCCCTGCGGGCGCCCGTTGGTCAGTGCCACGATGCCGAGTTGTTCGCCCGGAAGCATGGAAACGGCGGTAGCGGCGCCTAGATTGAACGCCCCGGAGTGTCCGAGCTGGACGCGGGCCTGGTCGTCGTAGGAGACGTTCCAGCCCAGCCCGTAGAAACGGGAGCGGGCAGCCGGTGCGGACGCCGGCCCGGAAACTGCATGGGGAACGTGGGTCGTTTGGAGGGCCGCCGGATCAATAATGGGCTTGCCCTGGTAGGTGCCGTTGCCGAGCTGCAGCCGTAGCCATTGCGCCAGGTCCCGCACGGAGGAACTTGCGCCGCCGGCCGGCGCCTCTGAATCGGCATCGCGGCGGAATTTCGCTGCCCACTCCTTGTTCCCGAGCGGCACGTGAATAGATGCTTTGTCCGACGCCTTCTCATAGTCCGAGTGCCGATAACTGCTCGCGGACATGCCCAGCGGCCCGAAGAGGATCTCCTCGGCCAGGTCCTCCCAGGAAAGTTTCATCGCATCCGCCGCTGCCTGGCCGGCTTCCGTGTAGCCGAAATTGCTGTAGTTGTAGCTGGACCGGAACGTATCAAGGGGCTCCTGGTTGAGCTGGCCGAGGATGTACGCACGGTCGAATCCAAGGTCTTCGAGCAGGTCACCCGATCCTGTTTTCAGCCCGCTGCGGTGTGCCATCAGATCCGCGAAGCTCGCATTTCGTGTGACGTAGTCATCGTTGAGCGCGAAGCTCTTGTTATGTTCAATGACTGGGTCGGTCCAGTTGATGACCTGCCGTCCCACCACACCCGCCACCACCGTTGACGCCAGGGGCTTGGACACCGAAGCAAGCTGGAACACCGTGTCAGGACCGATCCGCTCGGGCTTTCCGACCTCCCGCACGCCAAATCCATTGGAGTAGACGACTTCGTCCCGATACACCACGGCCACGGCCATCCCGGGCAGCCCGGTCTGGTCCATGGCGTCCCGCACGAGTCCGTCGAGCTTGGCCAGGGCAGCGGTGACTTTGGGCCGGTCCAGCAGTGGTTCGATCTGTCCCGGCGGGGCCGGGAGCAGCGATGGCGACGCCGCGACTCGTGCGGATTCGCCGGTGCACGCGGACAGAAGGGGGATGCCGGCAACCCCGGCCGCTCCGGCCCCGAACGTCTTTAGCAGCGCACGTCGGTTCGGAGGAACAGAGTCTATGTGGTCCATGAACGCCCCTTTGATGTGCCAGACCGCGGGTGCTACCGGTCGATGCCAACTTCCCCGGTAGTCCCTATGGTGGACCTCGCACTCGAAATAGGACAGTGGCAATCACTCCATGTGCTGGCCAATGCGCACTCACCCAGGGTCGGGAACCGACTCGGAATCTGGGCGGATCCGGCGAAGCGAAATGATGGGAAGGTCACCGTCCGTTTCGATGGAGTCACCGCCTCCATTGCGGCTGTGATACCCGGTTGAAAAGTGTCGCACCACGTGTACTGCCGCCCCCGCCTCTCGCAGAATGCCGACAACAAGATTCCGTTCCTGATCCGTGTCGCGGGCAATCTTGTGGGTGATCTGAAAGGTGAACATTGACAGGCCCACCCTGCGATCAAATGTTGCCGCACCCACCAGATCCACATCGAATCCGCCCGGCAACTTCCAATCAGGAGGGCAGATCCAAAACCGGACATGATGACGATGGGCCGGGCTGCCTGCCACTTCCCGTTCGAAAGCCAGATCCTGTCTTTGCTGAAACACGAACAGCGGGCTGACCGGAGCCCGGGGATAACTCCGGTGCAGCAACGCGGCGCGGATGATCCGCCAACTACTCCGAAGAGTCACGGGATCCGGCTCGCTCCATCCCGCCGATAACATCGATGACCGCAACAGCTCCGGTGTCCCGATAACGGCCAGATTGATGGGATCCCCGAGCAAGCCATCAGCCGTTCTGGTTCGGCCAATGAAGTAGCTGGGAACGTAGATCCGGGCCAGAAGCCGGTTGATTCTCGGCAGCAGAACGTAGGAGGCCAAGACCCAGATGATCAGGAAAGGCCAAAGCTGGCGTCCGCCGTCGTCGATTTCAGCCAGAACAAGCTCGTAGACCATCCACCCGGCCAGCAGCGTCAGGAGGAAGACGAACGACCGCTGAGCCCATAAGTAGAAAGTCTCCGGCACCCTGCCGCGCCGCGGCCGCGGCAGCTTCATGTTCTCTGTTGAACCCGACCCGGCCCTATCGCTCATGGTCCCATTATGGGCGCCACACGGGCACCTCCCGGCGGGTTGGACACGGCTGATGCGGGCGGCCCATCGTGGCCGTCCCAGATCCGGGCGGGACCCTGCATCGGTCAACGCAGGCTGTTCCCAGCGCTGACCTATCTCGATAGGGTGATCACGGGCGGTGTGATGGAAGAATCGCCCGGTTTGGGATCAGTTGCCGTAAGGGAGTCTGATCATGCCATTCGATTCTCGGGAGGAAGTATGACGACTAATCCAGAGCAGGATCCAAGCCAGGAAGGCCCGGCGGACGGTGGCGCGGCAGGCATCCCCGGCGCCCACGACGGCGGTGCTGACGGCGGTGCTGACGGCGGTGCCGATGGCGGTGCTGATGGCGGTGCCGATGGCGGTGCTGACGGGGGTGCTGACGGCGGTGCCGACGGGGGTGCCGATGGTGGTGCTGACGGTGGTGCCGAACAACGAGGCAGCTAGGTTTGAGCACTTCTAGCAACGACTTTCAGGGCCCCGACGCCGTGGGTGGCGCCGGGGTTCTGGAAACTCGCCTGATTGACATCGGTCGCGAGAGGTTCGCCAGTGACGTCTGGGGGCGCACAGCGCTACTCACGCGTCTCGTTAGCGACTTCTCGGATCTGTTCTCAGCCGAGGCCGTTGACGAATTGATTTCGCGCCGTGGACTGCGCACACCTTTCTTGCGCGTCGCCAAGGGTGGCTCCACATTGCCCGACTCTTCCTTCACCTCCCCGGCCGGCGCTGGCGCCAGTATCCCGGACCAACTTGACGACACCGAGCTTTGGCGTAAATTCGCTGAGGGTGCCACGCTGGTCCTGCAAGCGCTGCACCGCACGTGGGAGCCGATTTCGGACTTCAGCACCAGGCTAAGCACCGAGCTCGGACATCCGGTGCAGGCCAACGCCTATATCACTCCGCCTCAGAACCGTGGATTTGATGATCACTATGATGTCCACGACGTCTTCGTTCTGCAGATCGAGGGGACCAAGCGCTGGATCATCCATGAGCCAGTCCATGTGGATCCGCTGCGTAATCAGCCTTGGACCGATCGTCGCTCCGACGTCGCCGAAGCCGCGAAAGACAAGGCATACATCGACACAGTGCTGGAGCCGGGTGATGCCCTCTACCTGCCGCGTGGCTGGTTGCACGCCGCTGAGGCGCAGGGCAAAGTCTCAATCCACCTCACGCTGGGAATCCACAACTGGACCCGCTACGCGTTGGCCGAACACCTCGCTCAGACCGCCCTTGCAAAGCTATGCGACGATCCCGAGATGCGCCGCACCTTGCCGCTGGGCGTAAACGGACTGGATGGGGAAATCGCCACCGTCCGCGAGCGTCTCGCCGCCGCCCTCTCGGAGAGTGACCCCACGCCCCTGTTCCGCCGCACCGGGCGGGGACAGGGACGCCCGGCGCCGCTGGGCCCGGTGGCCCAGCTCGCGGCCGTCGAGGGCCTCGGCCCCCAGTCGCTGGTGCAACTTCGGGGTGCACTGGAAGCACGGCTCGATGGCTCGCGCCTGACCACGCGCGTGGGTTGGCTCGACTTCCACGAGACAGATTTGCCTTCTGTGACGTTCCTGCTCGACGGCAGTGTTCACTCCGCGACTGATCTCGGCGTCGAACTCGTCGAAAGACTGCTGCGCGCGGGGGTTCTCGTTCCCGTTGACCAGTGACTTTGCCGCTATGGCCGCCACGGAACGTTTCTTTTGCGCAGAAAGCGCCCAACTTCGCGGCGACTCGATGGCAGGTTCAGCCTCGCGCGGCTTGGTTTGGGTCCTCATCGAGTACCGGGGCGGGTGGCCGTCCAACGGCTTCGACGGCCTCGATGTTGAGCCTGAGACCAAAGCGCTGGTGGTCTCCGCCGCGCAATCGGCCCGCGCGCGGGTGCTGCTGGTGAAGCGGCCCGGCCGCCGCCGGCGCGGGGGCCCCAGCCGCTGGGCCGTTCTGCGCCATCAAAACTCCGGTGCCTATCTTCAACAATGGGGAACATGGCGCCATGATGAGGACCTGGCGGAAATTGCCACCGCCCTTACCTCCCCCGGAAAGCTCGGCCTTCCACCTGTCATCCTGGTCTGCACCCATGGTCCGCACGACCCTTGCTGTGCCGTGTGGGGACGGCCCGTGGGACGCGCACTGAGTGAGCGCTGGCCTGAGCTGGTATGGGAGTGCACCCACGTAGGCGGGGACAGGTTCGCAGCTAACGCCGTCATTGCCCCCGACGGCGTGTACTACGGCGGACTCGATGCCGAGTCCGCCGTCGCCACCATCGAAGACCACCTTGCCGGCCGCATCCGCGCCGATTATCTGCGCGGATATACGGACCTCTTCCCACCACAACAGGCTGCCGTCGCGGCCGCGCTCAAACGTTTCGGCCCTGCTGGCCGGCATGACTATCGGATCGCCGAAACCTTGCGGGACGGCGACCATTGGCGGATCCACATCACGGGCAGCCCGCCTCAACCGGCGCATATCGACGTCGAACTGCAGGCCCACCGCACACCGCCACGTCCGTTGACCTGCCGGGGACCGGCGACCGGCTCGGTAGTGGTCTACGAGCTCACTTCCATCCGCAGCGTCTGAACAGACAGCCGACGGGGAGTTCTACTTCTTCAATCAATCCGCGACCCTGTCTTTGGAACGGTGAATCCTCGGGGTCAGATATGGACGCCGTTCCGTCGGAACGGCCTACACGAGCGGCCACGGGTAACGCATGCCGGTGCGGTCAACCGGCAGCACCCATGCGCGCAGCAGGCGCTGCACGCGGTGTTGCAGGGCGGTGACCTCTTCGCGGTCGAGGAGTTCGGCCACCGCGGGAGGCACGGTCTCTGTGAGGGGAGCGATGTCCTCGAGCAGGGTGTCGGGAATGTGGTCACCGGCAAAGTCCCAGATCACGGTGCGCAGTTTAAAGCTTGCCGAGAAGCACAGTCCCTGGTCGATGCCCCAGATTCGTCCGTCGTCGCCGCGCAGCACGTGTCCGCTTTTGCGGTCCGTGTTGTTGGCGATGTAATCGAACAGGGCGATCTGCGCCAGGTCGCGGTGGGTCTCGGGTGCTTCGGCGTACAGAGTGAAGTAGTGCTCACGGAAGTCGCACACGATGAACCATTGCAGCGAGCCGATCCCCAACGGGGCGTCCTCGCGGATCACTGTCGGTGGCACGAGTCCCCACCCCAAGGACTCGCTGAGCAGGTAGGCGGCGCGTTCCCGCCGGTAGAGCCCGGGCTCGAAATCGGACAGCGGCCTTTCGCCGGCCTCCGGCTTGTAGACCGCATACGCGGCCTCGTCCCCGCGGCAGACCTGGACGAGGAACGTCTCGTTGCTGCTGCGCGGAAGGCGTCCGAGCAGCTCGATGCGGCCCTCGGCGAGCACTGTCAGCTCACGGTCGGACACCGGCTGTCCCGTTCCACCGTCGGTCCCGATGCACGCAGTTCCAAGTTCACGGCGCCCTCAGTCGGCTGAGGGGTTCCGACGTCGAATTGACCATCAGTACGGTGAGTGCCTGACCGTCCACATACGAGATCGCTGACACCGAGCCCGGACTGATGACAATGCGCTGGAAGAGGTCCAAGTGCGTGCCCAGGGCGTGGGCGACGGCGGCCTTGATCGGATCGGCGTGGGAGAAGCACACCAGAACGCCCCCGGCGTGGGCAGCGCATAGGGCCTCCAACGCTCCGACGATCCGCGCCTGCATCTGGGTGAAGCTCTCGCCGTTCGGGAAGCGGAAGGCGGACGGGGTGTGCTGGACGCTCTGCCACTGCGGTAAGGCCGCCACGTCGGCGATCGCGGCGCCAGTCCAGTCACCCTTGTCGCATTCATTCAGGCCCGCGTCCTGTTTCACTTCCAATCCCATGCGGGCCGCCGTCGGCTCCGCTGTCTCAATGGTGCGCTCCAGCGGCGAGGAATAGATGGCGTCGACCGGCAGACTCGCGAGCCGTTCCGCGACATGTTCGGCCTGGGCCCGGCCGCGGTCGGAAAGGTGCAGTCCCGGGGCCCGCCCCGGCAGTACCGTGCCCGTCGTCGGCGTCTCCCCGTGGCGCACCAGAAGCAGGAGCGTGCCCTGCCGCTCAGATGAGGTTCCAGGTGCCGATGGTGTCGGCGGCGGTGCTGCAGTCATCACCATCCAGCGTATTCCGCACTCCGTTCTAATGCGCACGAATCTGAAGAATTTGCTCGATTCCCGGCACAGTGGAGGATTACCGTAAAGGGGTGAGTGATCGCCCCGATATCTTCACTGCTGGTGAATTGCGTGCCTCCGGCCACGTACACAAGGACCTGCGCCGCGAAATCCGCGACAACCTGCTCGCCGCGCTCGCCGCCGGCCGCGATCCGTGGCCCGGGATGTTCGGCTTCGGCCGGACCGTGCTGCCCCAGCTCGAGCGGGCCCTCCTTGCCGGGCACGACGTCGTCCTGCTCGGCGAACGGGGACAGGGCAAAACCCGGCTTCTGCGCACCCTGGCCGGGCTGCTGGACGAGTGGTCGCCGGTGATCGAGGACTCGGAACTGAACGAACACCCCTACGAACCCATCACCGAGCACTCCCGGGCCCGTGTCCTCACCGAGGGGGACCGGCTGCGGGTGGCGTGGCGGCACCGCTCGGAACGGTACGTCGAGAAACTCGCGACACCGGACACCTCCGTCGCGGACCTGATCGGCGACGTCGACCCGATGCGGGTGGCCGAGGGCCGCCGCCTGGGGGACCCGGAAACCATCCACTACGGCCTGGTCCCGCGCTCCAACCGCGGGATCATTGCCATCAACGAACTGCCCGACCTCGCCGAGCGGATCCAGGTCTCGATGCTGAACGTGATGGAGGAACGCGATATCCAGATCCGCGGCTACGTGCTGCGGCTCCCGCTGGACGTCCTCGTCGTCGCGTCCGCCAACCCGGAGGACTACACGAACCGCGGCCGGATCATCACACCCCTGCGGGACCGCTTCGGCGCCGAGATCCGCACCCACTACCCGATCGAGCTCGACGACGAGGTCGCCGTGATCCGGCAGGAGGGGCAGCTGGTGGCCGGCGTCCCGCCCGTCATCCTCGAGATCCTGGCCCGCTACACCCGGGCGCTGCGGCAGTCCCCGGCAGTCAACCAGACCTCCGGGGTGTCCGCGCGGTTCGCCATCGCCGGTGCCGAAACCGTTGCCGCGGCGGCCCTGCGCCGGGCCAGCGTGCGCGGGGAGGACGAGGCCGTTGCCCGGATCATCGACCTGGACGCCGCCGTGGAAGTCCTGGCCGGGAAGATCGAGTTCGAATCGGGAGAGGAAGGGCGGGAACAGGACATCCTGGACCACCTCCTGCGCATGGCCACCGCGGAAGCCGTGCGGGCGCACTTCCACGGCATCGATATGGGTGCACTCGTGGCGGCGCTGGACGGCCGCACCTCGGTGACCACCGGGGAACTGGTCACCGCGCGGGAGTTCCTCGAAAACCTCCCGTCCCTCGACGGGTCGCGCCTCTACGACCAGATCAGTGAGCGCCTGGGCGCGACGAACGACGGGCAGCGCGCCGCCGCCGTCGAACTGGCACTGGAAGGTCTCTACCTCGCCCGGCGGATCTCCAAGGAGTCCGACGATGAGACGACGGTCTACGGCTAAGTAGTCCAAGGGACAGGAGAGGAGGGACCCATGGGCGTTCACAACCGGTCCCGGTACGGCCGGTACAGGGGAGGTCCGGATCCGCTCGCCCCGCCCGTGGACCTGGCGGAGGCGCTGGACGCCGTCGCCGAGGACGTCATGGCCGGCTACTCGCCCCGGCACGCCCTTCAGGAGTATCTCCGCCGCGGCGGCCGGAACCGGGAAGGGCTCGACGACCTCGCCGGCCGGGTTCAGCAGCGGCGCAGTGACCTGCTGGGCCGGCACCGGCTGGACGGCACCCTCAACGAAGTCCAGAAGCTGCTCGACACCGCCGTGCTGGAGGAGCGCAAGCAGCTGGCCCGCGACGCGATGCTGGACAACACCGACCGCGCTTTCCGGGAGATGCAGCTGCAGAACCTGCCCCGCTCCACGGCAGCGGCGGTCAACGAACTGGCCTCCTACGACTGGCAGTCGAGCACCGCGAGGGAAGCCTACGAACGGATCAAGGACCTGCTGGGCCGCGAACTCCTGGACCAGCGGTTCGCCGGCATGAAGCAGGCCCTCGAGAGCGCCACGGACGAGGACCGCGCGGCCGTGAGCGAGATGCTGCAGGATCTCAACGAGCTCCTCGGCAAACACCGGCGCGGCGAGGACACGGACTTCCAGGCGTTCATGGCCCGGCACGGCGACTTCTTTCCGGAGAACCCGCAGTCGGTCGAGGAGCTGATCGACGCGCTGGCCCAGCGCGCGGCCGCCGCCCAGCGGCTCCTGCACTCCATGTCCGCCGAGCAGCGCGAGGAGCTGATGCAGCTCTCCGACCGGGCGTTCGGTTCACCCGAACTCATGGCCCAGCTCGGGCAGCTCGATGACAGCCTGCGCGTCCTGCGCCCCGGCGAGGACTGGGCCGGCTCCGAACGGTTCGAGGGGGAGGAGGGGCTTGGGCTCGGCGACGGCACCGGTGTGCTGCAGGATCTCGCCGAACTGGACGAGCTGGCCGAGCAGCTCTCCCAGTCCTATAACGGGTCGCGCCTCGACGACCTGGACCTGGACGCTCTGGCCCGCCAGTTGGGTCAGGATGCCGCGGTGACGGCCCGCACCCTCGCGGAAATCGAGCGGGCCATGCACGACGGCGGCTTCCTCCGGCGCGGGGCGGACGGGGATCTCCGGCTGTCACCGCAGGCCATGCGAAGGCTCGGCAAGTCGCTGCTGCGCGACACCGCCAAGCAGCTCTCCGGCCGGCAGGGGCGCCGGGACACGCGGGTGGCCGGGGCGGCGGGGGAGCAGACCGGTTCCAGCCGTCAGTGGGAGTTCGGGGACGCCGAGCCGTGGGACGTCACCCGGACCATCACCAACGCGATCCGCCGCACCATTGCCGACGGCGGTGACCCGGGCCGCGGCCTGCGCCTGGCTGTGGGTGACATCGAGGTGACGGACACGGAGGCCCGCACGCAGGCCGCCGTCGTACTGCTCGTCGACGTGTCCTTTTCGATGGCCGCCGAGGGGCGCTGGGTGCCCATGAAACGCACCGCGCTCGCCGTGCACCACCTCGTCTCCACCCGGTTCCGCGGCGACCGGCTGCAGCTGATCACTTTCGGCCGCTACGCGCAGTCCATGGACATCGGCGAACTTACGGCCCTGCCGGCCCTGCGGGAGCAGGGCACCAACCTGCACCACGGGTTGCTGCTGGCCGGCCGGTTCTTCCGCCAGCACCCGTCGATGCAGCCCGTCCTGCTGGTGGTGACCGACGGCGAACCGACCGCGCACCTGCTGGCCGACGGCGAGTCGTGGTTTGCGTATCCGCCGGACGCGGAGACCATCCGTGTGACCGTGGCCGAGCTGGACCGCCTCGGGCGTGCCGGCACGCAGGCCACGTTCTTCCGGCTGGGCGATGACCCGGGCCTGGAACGGTTCGTCCAGAAGATGGCCCGCCGCATCGACGGCCGCGTCGTCGCGCCCGAGGCCGGGGACCTGGGAGCTGCCGTGGTGGGGGAATACCTCCGCGCCCACTTCCGCGGACGCCCCTACGACGACGCCGACTGGGCTCAATAGAAGCTCAACGACGCCGCGAAGGCCCGGCATTCGGATTCCGTGAGCCGCCAGGGACGCCAGCGGCGCTGCCTAGGGCTCGACGAGGATCAGGATTGTTTCCGGACGGACGCCGTCGAATTTCATCGCATCGGCTGCCTCTTGGGACTCCATGATCCGCTGGAACTTTTCCATGTCGGGGACTTGGACGATCAAACCCACACGGTGGCCTTTTGCCGGGTCGATAAACGTTCGAACCGTGATGCCCAGAGGCCCGAATACGTCTTCCCTTTTTGGTGAGCTGAGCCAGTGCTCAACGTCGTCGACCTCGTGGAAGATCATTAATGTTGGCATCGTTGCCTCGACTTTCTGGGGTGGTGCCAGGAGCCGGGCTGGTCAAGGGGCCGCGTCGGGACATCCTGATCACGCCGAACGTACCACGGCCTCGAATGCAGCGGTAGCGGGGAATATCGACAGCTCGGCCCCTCGCAAAGCGGCCGGTCGAGGAGCTAAGAAAGGTGGGCCAGTAGGCTATCAAGGCGCCGTCCTAGATGTCTGCCAGGGTCAGGGCCGGCGGCGAACTTCCGTCGATGTCCAGCACGCCGAACTCCTTCGCGACGGCGGCGGCGACGAGCACCTGGCCGGTGCGCGACAGCAGGTTCGGATCGTGGAACAGCGCGTTGATCACGCGGCCGATGAACTCGGGGCTTTCGCTGGCCGAGAGATCAAATGCGCCGCTCTCCGCCGCCGCCAGCACCGCCTCGGTGCGCACCAGGCCGGGGTAGAGCGAGATCACCGGCACGTCGAACGGTTTCAGCTCGACCGCCATGTCGGACGTCATCTTGTCCGTCGCCGCTTTGGCGATGCCGTAGATCGTGTTGCCGAGGTGACGCTGCGCGGCCCAGAAGCTGATGTTGACGAGCAACCCGCGGCGCCGCGGCGTCATCAGGCGCGCCGCGTGCGCCGAACAAACAAAGGCCGCACGGACGCCGGCATCCATCATGCCGGTCCAGCGGTGCGTCGGCTGCTCCCAAAACGGCGCAGGCCACGTGAACGCGCCACCTTCGACCATCTTCTCGTAGCCGCCCCAGGCGCAATTGACGAGGAGATCGAGGCGGCCGCACTCGGACCGGATCACTTCAAACACGTGCGCCGTCTCTTCGTCTTGGAGATGGTCGCAGCGCAGGCGCCGTATCTCCCTCGGCAGATCCGCCTGGTCGATCGAGCGGCCTGTGCCGTACACCCGAAACCCCGCGGCCAGTAGGGCAAGTGCGATGCCCCGGCCCACCCCTCGGCTCGCACCGGTCACGAGCGCCACGTTTCCCGTTGGCGCCTCGTCGCGTTCGCGTTCGCTGGTCATGCCAAGCGGCCCCCGCTTGCATTCTTGGTCCGTGACCCCATGATAAGCCGGTGCTTCGGGCCCGGCGCCCCGACAAGGTTTTGTGGGTGAAATAAGTGTCGGCTACGCCGCTGCCTGCGTGTCAGAATCCTCACATGACCAACGAACGCAGTGAACTGAAGAGCATCGGATACGAGATCTTCATCGGTATCCTTTCCATCCTGTCGATCGTCAACCTCGTGCTCTTGTATGCCGCGCAGGAGAAGTCGCTCGACACCGTGCTCACGGTGATGAACGCCCTGTTCAGCGTGATCTTTGTCGTCGACTTCATCTACCGGATCGTCACAGCGCCATCGGCGGGCGCCTATTTTTTCAGGTACTTCGGCTGGGCCGACCTGTTGGCCAGTGTGCCTTTGGCGCAGTTCAAGATCCTGCGCGTCTTCCGGCTGGTCCGGGTGTACCGCCTGCTCAGCGATGTCGGCATCGGCACGGTCGGCCGCGCTCTGATCAAAGATCGGGCCGGCAGTTCCCTGTACATACTGCTGCTTATGGGCATTTTCGTGCTGGAATTCGGAAGCCTCACGATCCTCGGCGTCGAGGAGGGCGCCCCGGGGGCCAACATCACGACCGCCTCGGACGCCATTTGGTACACGATCGTCACGATCTCGACAGTCGGATACGGTGACCAATATCCGGTCACCGATGCGGGCCGCATGATCGGGACAGGCATCATCATCGTCGGTGTCGGCATCTTCGGCACATTCACCGGCTTCCTGGCCAACTTCTTCTTATCTCCCAAGAAGAAGGTCTCCGCGCCGCCCGTCGATGAGGCTGACTCGAGGACCTCAACGGTCGAAGGGCTCCGCCTGAGCCTCGAAAAGTCCGAAGCAAAGCTCGCCGAGATCAGAAAGCTGCTGGCCGGGCCAGCCCCGTGAACGTCTACCCTGCCGCGGGGTGCCCGGGCGTGGTGGATCGGCCGGGGGAGTCCTGCGGCGCGGGGCGGGCCGGGTCCGGCCCTTCCACACGAATGGGAAGTATCCAGATGCAGATGCCAAGGGCGGCGATCCATAGTCCCCAGCCGGTGCTGCCAATCAGGCCGGCCAGGTCCCAGACCGGAAATCCGGGAACGGCGGTGGCGAGTACGTCGCCCTGGTTCAGGAGATACAGCGTACTGACCGCCAGACCGGTAACTCCGAGCCAGCGCGGGAGGACTTTGCGGCGCAAGATGATCACGCAGAGCGTTACGGACCAGCCGATGATCAGCAGCTGACCTAGATGTTCGCCGAGAAGGGCGCCGCCGAACTGGTGCTGGGCGGTCCAGGCGGCTTCCACGGCCGTCCGCGTCGCAGTGTCGCCGTCGCGGTGGGCTTCTGCCAGTGATGGAACTACGAAGACCCAGCGCAGAAATCCGATCAGCGACAGCAGTACCGAGGCTGCGCCCGCCCAGGTCGCGATCTTCAGTGCCGGGTTCCGACGGAGGCCGAGCACTGAGGGTAGCAGCAGAACCGGTATCGCCATGAGGGCGTACGTCCAGGCTGTCGCGAACCAGGTCCAGACCAGGGCCGGGCCGCCGGCGGCGAACGCCGGCAGGACCACGCTGGCTGGCTCACGCAGGATATCCGGCCAGTCGAATATTGCCGATAACGTGCTGGCAGCCGCCGCAAACGTGACGGCGCTGAGCACGAACATGCCACCCGTGAACCTCTTCAGTCCTGTGCTTGTTGGTGCCACGATGACCTGCGATCTGCCCGGTGTGAACACAATGCGCGCCTAAGCTTCACAGTTCGCCGAACCATCAACATTGCACAGAGGCGAAAGCCCCACGCGCGCCGTGGACGCGGCGGACGACGGCGGGAGGTCCCGCCGTCGTCCGCTCAGCAGGTTCAGTCCTGGGCGCTGAGGCTCCAGTGGATTCGGATGGCCTCGGCAATTGGGCCAGCGGTGACGTCGACCCGGAAAGCGACGGGCGCGGTCTCTGTCTCTTCGATGACCGAGTCACGGTACACGCGGCCGCATGAGGGACACAGGGTGTAGAGATCCTCATCCTCAGGCCATTTCGCCAGCTCGGCGGGAGCCGGGGTGTTGTCTCCGAGGTAGACCGGGACGCCATGTGAGTTGGCTTGAATCAACCCGTCATTGCTGACGGTGTTGCCGCACACGCAGGTGATGGTGGTGACATCATGGCCGATAACGTCGGCGGTTTCAGTGTCCATGAAGACCTCCCCGGTGCTGGTAGAGACGTTCTGGTATTAGCTTATGCCTGCCGGTCTGTGCGGCGGCACTGGAACTAGATAACGTCAGCTGCGTGGAAGTGGCCATCTGCTGGGAACGTGCGGCTGGGCGCGAACTAGACGGGATTCCGGACTACACTCGACAAACTCTGATTACCTTCACCCGCTACACCTGGAGGACGACATGAACAGCGTTGATTCAGCGGACGGGACGGCGATTGCCGTCGACAGAACGGGAACCGGGCCGGCCCTTATTGTGGTGGTGGGGGCCTTCTGCGATCGTCACTCGAAGGAATCGCTGGCCACAGCACTCGCGGACCGGTACACGGTCTTCCAGTACGACCGTCGAGGTCGAGGCGACAGTGGACCGGTCGGTGATGTCACGGTCGAGCACGAGATCGAGGACTTCGCTGCCGTCGTCGCGCAGACAGGGGAGAAGCCATTCGTTTTCGGCGATTCCTCAGGTGGCGCCATTGTCATCGCAGCAGCAGCCGCTGGAGTCCAAGTTCGAAAGATTGCCACGTACGAGGTGCCATTCACGCAAGGCCCGAGTTTCGAGCTCGCGGACCAACTTGCGGCATTGGTCTACGCCGGCGACCGGAGCGGGGCAGTGGAGCGTTTCTTGAAGCTGATGGGAGCTCCCCCGGAAGCCATCGAGGGGATGAAGCAGGGTCCAAACTGGCCCCATATGGAATCGTTTGCGGCAACTCTCCCCGTCGACGTCAGACTGTGCAATGACGGCCGCATCCCCCAGAACCAACTGGCCAAGGTCTTGGTTCCCCTCCTGGCCATCGCCGGTGATCGTGGGCCCTGGGCGGTGAACGTAGCGAACGCCATCGCGACGGCAGCGCCGAAGGGCGAGTCGCGGATTCTGGCTGGCTACGGGCATGACGTGCCTGACACCGAACTCAGCGGGGTCCTGTCCGCGTTCTTCGACTGACGCCGTCGCGGGACAGCGCGCTGCTCGCAGCAGTATGGTGCTCCTAGAAGGGGGCTGTTATGAGTGAGACGTTGCAGGGGCAGGCCCTTTCCCTATGGCTTGCAACTGCTCCGGGCACGGGCTATTCCTCGCTTGGTGGCGGCCTCGACGTCGACATCGCGGTGATCGGCGGCGGCGTGGCGGGCCTGACGGCAGCGCTGGCCTTGAAACGTGCTGGTCAATCGGTCGCGATTATTGAGGCGGCGCGTGTCGGTACAGGCGTCACCGGGCACACCACCGGCAAGGTAACCTCCCTGCAACGCTTGGTGTACACCGAGCTTGCAGGGCGCCACGGCCCTGACACGGCGCGCCGCTATGGACAGGCGAACCAGGCGGCCATCGAGCACATCGCCCGCGTGGTTTCGGACGAGGGCATTGACTGCGGTTTCCGCCGCGTACCTAACTTCACCTACGCGGAAACCGACGAGGCCCTGAAGCTCGTCCGGGATGAGGCGGCTCTGGCTGCCAGGCTCGGCCTTCCATCCATCTTTACCGCGGATGTGCCGCTGCCTTTCGCAGTCAAGGGAGCCGTCCGCTTTGACAATCAGGTGCAGATCCACGCCGTGAGATATGTGCAGGGCCTTGCCCGCGCGGTCGATGGCGGTGGCAGTTTTGTGTTTGAGGAATCCAGGGCCCTGGCGCTCCGGGACGGCTCACCGGTTGTCGTGGAGACGGAGCGGGGTTCCCTCCGCGCGCGGGATGTAATCGTGGCCACCAACGTGCCCTTCGGCGACCAGGGAAGTTTTGCTGAGAAGTTCATCCTGCACCGTTCCTATCTCGTCGCCAGCCGAGCGGGTTCCCTTCAACTGGAGGGGACCTACATCAGTGTCGACGAACCGATGCGCTCGATTCTGGCTGTCGAAATCGATGGCGCCAGCTACGTGCTCGCTGGCGGCGAGGGCCACCGGCCCGAAGACTCCGGCGACACCGCAGAGCGATACCGCCGACTGACAGCTTTCAGCCGTGACCGCCTCGGCACCGATGAGCCCGTATTCCGCTGGTCCACCCAGGACAGCATTTCCGTAGACGGCCTCCCGTATGTAGGCCCCATGTCCCCGGACTCCAAGCACATCCATGTGATCACCGGTTTGCGGAAGTGGGGACTGACCAACGGCTCCGCCGCGGCCCTGATCCTAGCCGACACCTTGTGCGGCCGGGCGAATCCGTGGGCGCGAATGTTCGACAGCACCCGGACGCCACCGGCCGAGGTCACGGCGCCCGCGCTCCAGAGCGTTTCACTTCCGCCCGTGCCACAGCAGGCAGCGCCGGATCAGGAAGCCAAGGGTGCTCCCACGCTCCCTGCCCCAGGGGAAGGCGCAGTCATCGATCGGGAAGGCGAAAAGATCGCCGTCTATGCTGATCCGGCCGGTGGAGTGCGCTCGGTCTCGGCGACTTGCACGCATTTGGGCTGCACTGTCGAGTTCAATACCGCCGATGCGACCTGGGACTGCCCCTGCCACGGTTCGCGGTTTGCCACCGACGGCACCGTCATTCAGGGTCCGGCCAGCACCAACCTCGCCCCTCGCCCCTCGCCCCCTTATGGGGGATGATCTTGCTTTAGTCCGGTCCCGGGCCGGTCCCGGCGGCGTGCTCCCATTGCTCAGTGTGGGCGCGCCGCCGAAGTTCGTGATCGACGAGGTCGAGGAGCTCGCCCGCGGCAGCCGGGCCGCCAAGTCTGTGGACCTGCCGCAGCGATTGGCGTAACTTCACGAGGTCATCCGTCGGCACCAGTGGCCACCTTCTGAAGGTGTGGAATATCCGGTCCCCGCGCCCTGGGCTGACGCTCCCGGTCACGCGGCCAGCTTCGCTGCGAGGTCCGGGCGGCGGAATCCGTGACGGGCGTCCAACGGACGTGGGGGAAGGGTCATAGCCCCGGAATCCGTGAGTGCCCGAAGCGCCTCCGGGGAGTCGGTATGCAGGAGGTCCAGGTCCAACTGAACGGCAAATCCGGGCAGGACCCGGCCGGCGCGCCCCACAACTGCGAGAAGGCCGCGGACGTTCTCCGGGGTGAGTCTTCCGGCAGGTCTAAGGGTGACGGTTGTTGCGTCCATATCGACGGCAACGGTGACGGCGAGTTTGGTGGTCATAGGGAAGGGTCCTCTACGAAGCACGGACGGCCGCTTGCTTGACCTCTTCCAGAATACCGAGAGTGCCGGAGGCAACCAGTCTTTGTGAGCCAGATCACACAGAAGGGACTCAGGACGCCCTGGCCCTGCCTACCGCTGTATTACCGGTCTTCGTTCTCTTTCACCCGCTTTGGGTGATGACTGTCGCAACTGGAAGCTCTAACTTAGAGAACGTGTGATCGACCGGCCTGTATCGCTTGTGAGACCTCACTAATGGCTCCCGCCGCATAGCGGATGGCCAGCGGAAGGAGGAGGGATGCTCAGCGGTTACCACGGGCGCACCGAACCCTGTTCCCTCGGTCATCTCGGCGCCTCCTCGAGCTGGGGGCCGTCTTCCCGGCGGGCGATGGCTGAGTCAGCGCCGGATGGGAAGTTATCGGTGACGTGCCGCCGGAGGGCGGCCTGATGTTCATGAGTGACTCGCGGGGCAGCCGGAAATGAGCCAGCCTGCCGCACCGCCGCCCAGTATCGATCCCGTCGCCGTGATGCGTTCCCGGCCGTACATCGCTGGGCTCGTGCTGGCAGCGGTATTGGGCGTTCCCATCTCGATCCTTGCGTACGGTTTCCTCGCCTTGGTCTCGGCCATCCAGCGGTTCGTCTTCATCGGGCTGCCAAATCAAGTCCTCGGAGGTCCTGCTCCTGCGTGGTGGCCGGTGCCGTGGTTGGTGCTGTGCGGGCTGTTGACGGCGCTGACCATCCGGTATCTGCCGGGAACCGGGGGCCATTCACCCGCTTTCGGATTCAAGACAGGTGGCGGTCCGCCCACCGGTCGGGAGCTCGTGGGCATCGTTCTCGCGGCGCTGACCACGCTGAGCCTGGGTGCGGTGCTCGGGCCCGAGGGGCCGCTGATCGCGATCGGTGGTGGCCTCGGGGCGCTGGCGGTGCACCTGGTGAAGAAAGATGCTCCGCCGATGTCCCTGACGATCATGGCGTCGGCCGGCAGCTTCGCCGCGATCAGTACCCTGCTCGGGTCTCCCGTGCTCGGTGCCTTCCTGATCATGGAGGCCGCCGGGATCGGGGGAATGACGCTGAGTCTGATGGCCCTGCCCGGACTGCTCGCTTCTGGCGTCGGGGCGCTGGTGTTCGTCGGCCTGGACGGCTGGACCGGGCTGGGCAGCTTCTCGCTGGCTCTGCCCGTGGTGCCGCCCGCGGTGCCGCCGACGTTGGCGACGATGGGCTGGGCGGTGATCATGGGTGCGGTCGGCGCGCTGTTGGGGTGGCTGATCCGGTGGGTCGCACTGTCGCTTCGTCCGGTCGTGCATCTGAACCGGGTGCTGGTGACGTCTGTGCTCGGCTTGCTGGTCGGTCTGACGGCGATGGCGTATCAGTTGATCTCTGGGAACAGCTTCACGCAGGTGTTGTTCTCGGGGCAGGACGCACTTCCGGAGCTGGTCGAACACGCCGCGGACTACTCGCTTGGGGTGCTGGTCTTGCTGATCGTTTGTAAGACCCTGGCCTACGGGCTCTCGCTGAGCGCATTTCGTGGCGGGCCGGTGTTCCCGTCGATGTTCATCGGCGCGGCGCTCGGTATCGCTGCAAGTGGGTTGCCCGGCATGAATCTCGCGGCAGGACTCGGCATGGGCATGGGAGCCATGTGCGCAGCAATGCTGCGGCTGCCGTTGACGTCGACGCTGCTGGCCACGCTGCTGCTGGGTGTGGACGGTGTGGCCGTAACACCCCAGGTGGTGGTGGCTGTGGCCGTGGCCTTCGTGATCACCAATGTGCTCCCGGTCCCGGGCCCGACGGCGTCCGCGGCGCCTGACGATGTCGTCGGCGTCCACCATCGGGCTCCCCCGGGGGCCGACCAGGCAACCGGGATCCCGGGCGCGGTCCGATCGACCGTTCGGGACCGGTGGATCGCCTGGTTGTTCATCATTGGCTCGAGTCTGTTCGCCTTGGGCGCGGTGCCGTTCTACGCCGAGGCCGTGGGATTGAGCTGGTGTGCAGCCACATTCTTTGTCGGTTCGCTGTTCTTCACCTCTGCGGCGTTCCTGCAGTACCGCGAGGCCGTCGACACGCTACCGGCCGCGGGTGCCACGCGGCGCCATTCGTTCTGGGTGTGGGCGCCCCGGAATCTCGTGTGGCTCGCTGCAGCGATCCAACTTGCCGGAACGCTGTGGTTCAACTGGAGTACGGGAAACGCACTGCGGGACAATCTCAGTGCGGCGCTGACCGATCAGCGGGTGTGGCGGCCCGACGCTCTGGGTTCAATCGCCTTCCTGATTGCGAGCGGTGTGGCGTTGCGGGAAGCCGGTCGCGGCGCCATTGCCGGCCGGCCCAGGCCTCGGACGTGGAAGATCGGGGTGATCAACGTGGCCGGCTCAGTTGCGTTCGGCATCTCGGCTGTCGCGGCATTTGTCATCCCGTCGAGCGGCGATGTCTTGAATGCTGAGCTGTCCAATCTCGGCACCCTCGTGGGAGCCCTGTGCTTCCTCGCCGGCGCGGTTCTGATGCTGGGTCCAATCCGCCGACATCTCGGTTCCCGCGTACCGGGGAACCCATCCGGAACCCCTTTTCACCAGTCTCTGAAGGAGAAGTGATGTCAGTAAATTCCCAGCCTTCGGCTGCCGACGCAGCCCTGTTTGGCAACCGGTTCGTCACCCAGGAGGTTCCGAGCCGGGAGTTCCCGGAGACCGGCATCGCTGCTGAGGACGCCTTGCGGCTGGTGTCGGAGGATCTGGCGCTGGAGGGTGATCCGGCCCGGAACCTGGCGACCTTCGTGACGACATGGATGGAGCCGCAGGCCCAGCAGATCATCGCCGCGAACCTGCACCGCAATTTCATCGACCACGCCGAATATCCCCGCACGGCCGAGATCGAGCAGCGCTGCATTCGGATGCTCGCCGACCTCTTCCACGCGCCCGGCGAGACGACGGGAGCCCGAACCCAGGGATCGTCCGAGGCGATCATGCTCGGCGGGCTGTCCCTGAAGTGGAACTGGCGGAAGCGGCGCGAGGCCGCCGGCACGTCGACGTCGAGCCCTAACCTGGTGTTCGGCGGCGACGTGCATGTCGTGTGGGAGAAGTTCTGCCGCTACTTCGACGTCGAGCCGCGGATTGTGCCGCTGCAGCCGGGGAAGTACACGATCGGCCCGGACGACGTGCGGGACCATATCGATGAGAACACCATCGGTGTCGCAGCCGTGCTGGGTACGACGTTCACCGGGCACAAGGACGACATCGTCGGCATCAACGACCTGCTGCTGCGGATCAAGGGCGAGCGAGGCCTTGATGTGCCGTTGCACGTGGACGGGGCCAGTGGGGGGTTCGTCTGGCCCTTCCTCTACCCGGATTCCAAGTGGGACTTCCGGCTCGAGCAGGTCCGTTCGATCAATGTCTCCGGGCACAAGTTCGGACTGGTCTATCCCGGCATCGGCTGGCTGATCTTCCGGGAGAAGGCCGACCTGGCCAAGGACCTCGTCTTCGAAGAGAACTACCTCGGCAAGACGGACTCGACCTTCACGCTGAACTTCTCCACCGGATCGGCGATGGTGCTCGCCCAGTACTACAACTTTGTGCGCTATGGCCGCGCCGGTTACACCTACATCATGCAGAATATGCAGACCAACGCCCGCGTCCTCGCCGAGAAGTTGGACGCCATGGGCCGGTTCGAGATCATCGGCGCCGGCGAGGAGCAACTTCCCCTGGTCGCGTTCCGGCTCGCCGCCGACACCGGATACGACGAGTTCGACATTGCCTGGCAGCTCTCGGCCGAGCGCGGCTGGATGGTGCCGGCCTACACGCTGCCGCCGAACGCCCAAAACGTGACGATCATGCGGGCCCTTGTCAAGGAAACGATGAGCCGCGAGCACGTCGACACGCTCGCCCGAGACATCGAGGATGCGTGCTCCACGCTGGCGAGGAAGGGCGGCGCGCACGAATCCGAACGAAACAAGATGATAACCGGACCCGGCCATTAACCCACTGCGGGGTGAGGCGCCGGGCCCGACGCGTCCGGCCGGGCTGACGGTTCGCCGCGCTGTCGGATTATGCGTTCGGCGCTGTTTCCGCGGAGGCGCCCGGCGCCGCTGACGATTCAACGGAGACCTGTGCCGTGGCTGTGCAACGGATGGGGTGGTCCAGGACGTGCCTTAGTCTTTTGGTGTTGAATC
The DNA here is from genome assembly GCF_055412865.1 of Pseudarthrobacter ribosi. Classification (NCBI taxonomy): domain Bacteria; kingdom Bacillati; phylum Actinomycetota; class Actinomycetes; order Micrococcales; family Micrococcaceae; genus Pseudarthrobacter; species Pseudarthrobacter ribosi. Next base: position 74,682 of record NZ_JBVAYZ010000012.1, read on the forward strand.
CAAGCCGGAACGAAAGGCAGCACATGGAGATGGCCAAGCCCGCGGAGTCCGATAAAGAGCAGTTCCGGTCCCTTTTCGCGGAGCTCCCTGAGGCCGAGATCAAGCCGATGTTCGGAAATCTTGGAGCCTTCGTCAACGGGAACATGTTCGCAGGCCTCTACGGCTCAACAGTGGGACTGCGCCTGTCCGAGGCTGACCGGGACGAGCTCACGAAAAGCAGTGAGACGCTGCCGTTCGGCCCGGCTGAACGGCCCATGTCCGGCTATGTGGGACTCCCGGTCCAGGACGCTTCCGAGACGATCCGGCTCTGGGGCGCCCGCGCCCTCGCCTACGTTGCGGCCATGCCGCCGAAGGCCGCCAAAAGTCCCAGGCCTAAGAAGCGCTGAACGAGGTGCGTGCTGGCAGGACCGCTTCATTGTTCAGCCGTCCGGGCTCCGGGCGTAGATGGCTCCTGGATGCCCCCTGCCCGCGTGGATCCGCCGGCCCCGCCTTCACCGCGCGCTCGTCGTATCAGGACGCTGTCGATGTCGACCCTCCGACGGTGTCTGGTCAAGCGAAGGGCCGCACTCAAGGAAGGCGGACGACGGTGAGCGATCCCGCCGGCGTCCGCCTGTCCCTGATATGAGATTCACAGGCTCCTGGCCAGCCCGCTGGACTCACGAACTCACAGGTAGCTCTTTACGCTCGCGCGGAGTGCTTCCGTATGCTCGTAGATCTCCTCAAGCGAGCCAATGGGCACCCGAGTCTCTTCCTTGCTGTCGTCGAAAATTCCGATGTACTTCTGGGTGCGGTTGAAGTGCAGGCGTGCGATCGGTTTGCGGTTGTTATCGTCCAACAGCACCGCGAAATAGGACTTGGCGTCCCTCTGAACCACGCGGGCCGGCTTGACTTCGCTGCAGACAATGGCCCGGACGATCTGGTATCCCTCGATCTCTTCCAACGTTGTTTCCAGGCCGTCGGCCTCGGCCAGGTCCGCTTCGGCCACGGGCGCGCTGGTAACGCTGGCCGCCAATGTCGCATCCTCATTTGGCGGGAAGGCCGGGGCGCCGAGTGCTTTCTTCAGTCGCTCGTTCACTTGGTCGTTTAGGAATTGCCTGGACGCCTTGGTCACCAACGCGGTGAACTGCTCACGCACCTTCTGGGTGTAGGGGCCCGGATACACCCGTCCGGTCAGGAACTTGATCCACTCATCCTCCGGCTCCTTGAATTGTGCCGCGAGACTCCTCTTGAGTTCACCGATGTATTTGAGTTCGCCAGCCGCACTGATGATCGAGTCGAGATCGAAGACGTCCTTGGAAAGTTTCTGCAGCTCCGGAATGAGGGATTCGTCGATGTCGTCTAAATCCAGCACGAGGAACGGCTTTGCGTCCATGCGGTTCGGTGCGTCGAGGTCAGTGAAGAACTGGTAGACCTCACCGTTGGTTAGGATTGCGATCCTGGCGTTGGTAACTGCAAAGTACCGGAAAAGCTGAGACGCGTGCTCGATCTTCACGGGTTCCGTGGATTTCTTGCATTCGATCAGGATCTGGACCTCGCCGTCTTTGACGATTGCATAATCGATCTTCTCGCCCTTCTTGAGACCCACATCCGCGATGAACTCCGGAACGACTTCCATGGGATTGAAAACGTCATAGCCAAGAATGGTGGAAATGAAGGGCATGACAAAGGCATTCTTTGTTGCCTCTTCCGTTTGGATCACACCTCGCTGTTGGCGCACCTTTGCTGCCAACGCCGAAAGTTTTTCTGCAAACTCCATTTGTCCCCCTGATAATTGATGGTGCTGCCAAATGTAGCGCAGCGCCGTGACAATTTGATGAAAATAGTCGTACAGCGCGAAAACGAGGCTGCAGACGAATCTCACGGTCTCCACTTCCTGCTCGGAGACGACGTCGCGGACGTCAACCGCGCCTTACGGCGGCAGTCGGCGCCTTTATGGGAGCGACGCGGACCAGACTGCAGTTCAAGTGGCGGCTCGGCTTGGAATCAAATGTACGCGGGCTTCAAGCTCTTGCTCTGTGGGGCCCAAAGACGAAGCACTTAGTCGAACAAACTCAGCACGGCTTGTGCGAACGCGTCCGGATCCTCCTGCGGAACGTTGTGTCCAATCCCCGGAAGGAAGGTCTGGTTGTAGGGGCCGGTGAAGTAGTCTCTGCCGGCCATCGCTGCGGGGCCGCCGACGCCGTCGTCCCCGCTTTCGAGCACCACCGTCGGAACCGTGATGCGCGGCTCCTGGGCAATCAGGTCCTCGAACCGCTGGTACCGGGGGTCGCCGTCGGCCAGTCCGTACCGGTGGCGGTAGGAGTGGATGACGACGTCGACGAAATCGGGGTTGTGCAGGCTGCCGGCGCTGGCGGGAAACGCCTCGCGTGCGCCAGCCCAGGCGGGGGACCAGGTGCGCCAGAGCAGCTCGCACAGTTCGTTCCGGTTTCGCTCCAGCCCGCGGCGGCCCCGCTCCGAGTGGAAGTAGTACTGATACCAGTAGCTTCGCTCCCATTCCGGGGCGGCTGGCTCGCCGGAACGCGCGAGGTTGTGCATGTTGTAGCCGCCGGCGGAGACGAGGCCGGCGACGCGTCCGGGCTCCAGTGCCGCCACGATGCACGCCGCCCGGCCGCCCCAGTCGTAGCCCGCCAGGACTGCCCGCTCAATGCTGAGGGCATCCATGAAGTCGAGGAGATCCTGCCCGAGCGCGGCCTGCTGTCCCGAGCGGATTGTCGTCTGATCGAGGAAACGGGTCGGACCGAAGCCGCGAAGGTACGGCGCGAGCACGAAGGCGCCCTGGCCGGCGAGGATCGGCGCGACGTCGTCGAAGGCCCGGACGTCGTACGGGAACCCGTGCAGAAGGATGACCGGGATCCCGCCCGGATCACCCGTGGACTCGTATCCGATGTCCAGAACGGGGGTCTCGATGCGGCCGATGGATGAAAAGCTCATGCTGCCATTCTGGCCCAACGCGCAGCCATTGCCCTTGGCGTCTGTGTTGCATAGCCTAACCGTGCCAACCAGGGAGAAGACCATGAAGCTGACAGTGACCGAATTCGTGAGCCTCGACGGCGTATCGCAGGGACCGGGATCGCCTGAGGAAGACACCAGCGACGGGTTTACCCGGGGCGGATGGCTGGTCCCCTACATGGACCAGGCACTCATCCGCCAGGCCGCGGATTGGCTCGGCCAGGCCGACGCGCTCCTGCTCGGCAGGCGCACCTACGACGCCTTCGCGAGGGACTGGCCGCAGATCACAGATCCGAATGATCCCTTCACCGTGCTCATGAACTGCCTGCCGAAATACGTCGCCTCGCACACCTTGACCACAGGCTCCTGGAATCCGACCACGATCCTCGCCGCCGACGTCGAAGCGCAGGTCGCGGAACTCAAACAGCAACCCGGACGGGAACTCCAGATCCACGGAAGCACCCGGCTCGTCCAGTCCTTGCTGGCCGCAGAGCTGATCGATGAGATCCGGCTGGTCGTCGCTCCCGTCATCGTCGGTCTCGGGCGTCGCCTCTTCCCGGACCGCGGTCCGTCCGCGGGGCTGCGCCTCGTCAGCAGCCAGAGCACTCCTGGCGGGCTCGCCCTCCAGGTCTATGAACGAGCTGGACTCGCCACCTACGCGACCTACACGGGTGTCTCGGATGTGCCCTAAAGTGCAGCACGCGCCAACCGGGGAAGGGCCAGCGCAACTTAGGATTCGACGTCGGCCGCGGTAATTGCCTTGTCCGTGAGGATGGGCATCATCCCGAGCAGCGCGAGGGTCAGCACTCCCATGATGCCGAACATGGCCTGCAGCCCCAGCCATTGGGCCAGCAGCCCTCCCGCTGCTGCACCGAGCGGCATGGTGCCCCATGCGAGCAGCCGATAGGCGCTGTTGACCCGGCCCAGCAAGCGGGCAGGAGCAATGCGCTGGCGCAGGGATACGGTGATGATGTTCCACAGCATGATCAGCATGCCGCCCACAAAGAGGAAGACGCCAAGAATATACGGGCTGTCGGTCATGGCGGGCGCACCTACCAGCAGCGCGCTCCCGAGGATCGTGAGCGCCAGGGACTTGGACCGGCCCAGCTTCGCCTCCGCCCATTCAGAGATGAATGAGCCGACGAAGGCGCCCAGAGCGGAGGTCGTCAACAGGAGGCCGAACCCCACTTCGGACAGTTTCATTTCTGAAGCCGGGCCCACGGCAAACAGCACTAAGACCGCAAAGGCTGCGCTGGATGCGAAGTTGAACACCCCGGTCATCACCGCGAGCGTGCGAAGGATCTTCTGGTTCCAGAGGAACCGCAAACCCTCGCCAATGTCGAACCGCAGGGTCGTCTTCTGCTCCCGCTCGATGCGGAAAGCCCCCGGGACCAGGAGCAGACCGCCGACGGCCGCGAGCCACAGCGCCGCCGGCACTGCAAAGCCCGCCACGACGCCGACGGCGACCAGCAGCCCGCCCAGCGGCGGACCAACGAACTGGTTGGCGGTGAGCTCGACGGCGTAGAGCCGGCCGTTGGCGCGGGAAAGCTGATCCCTGTGCACCAGCTGGGGCAGGATCGACTGCGCGGAGGTGTCGTAGAGCGTCTCAGCCACACCCACCATCAATGCGACCACATACAGGGCCCAAATGGTGCCCAGGTCCAGCAGCACGACGGCGACCAGCACGGCGGGCAGCATCGCGCGGCTGAGGTTGGCCCACAGCATGAGCTTGCGCCGGTCCTGCCGGTCGGCCAGCGCTCCGGCGGTCAGGGCGAAGAGAAGCCAGGGAAGCGTCGCTGCGACGGTCAGCCCGGCAATCAGTGTGGGTGACTGAGTGAGCTGAACGGCCAGCAGTGGCAGCGCGATTTTGAAGACGCCGTCCGCGAGGTTGGACAGCCCGGATGAGGTCCACAGCTTCCAGTACGACGCACCCAACGGCGCACGATTCCGTTCTGTCACCTGCGGGGCGTAATTGGTCATGTGTGTACCATTCCCCATTGATTGAGAAAGTTCAAGGGGATTGAATTTAGTACATCAGTTCGTAGGATGGATACATGACGGACGCAGAACAGACGGGTGCGGAAAAGAAACCCGCCGCAAGCGCCCGCGAAATCAAGGCACTGGCCCATCCGCTGCGCCTGCGGATCCTGCGCCTGTGCGGGCTCCACGAACTGACCAACAAGCAACTCGCCGACCGGCTGGGCCAGGACCCGGGGACGATGCTCTATCACGTGCGGCAACTGCTCTCCACCGGGTTCCTGGAGCCCGCCGCGGTCCGCACGGGAGAGAGCGGTGCGCTGGAGAAGCCGTATCGTTCCACGGGGCGGTCCTGGCATCTGGACACCGCACTGGGTGAAGCCGGTCCGGGCGGTCCGCTGGCGCCGATCGAGGCGTTTCGGGAAGAGCTGACGGAGGCGGGGCCGGATGCGCTCGCTAGCCTCTCCCGCTTCGTGCTGCACCTCTCCGAGGCAGACGCTGAGGACCTCATCACGCGCATCTACGCTGTGCTGAGCGAATACACCGACAGCGACCGGCAGCGGTCGGAACAGCCGGCGTACGGCGGCCTCTTTGTCCTGCACCGGTCGTCGGACTAGTCACCCAATATCGTTCCACAGAGAGGAGTGCCCCCCGCCATCGCGGGGGACACTCCTCGTGGGTGGCGCTTCGGTGCCGGGGCCGTTTAGCCGATCAGTGTGGTGATGAGCCGCAGGGAAGAGGCGACGATGGCGATGAGGCCGATGGCGCCGAACAGGTTTTGCCACCACTTGTTGCGCAGGTCTCCGAGGACGGATTTCTTGTTGGCCATGATGACGATGAGGACGCCGAGCATGGGTGCGATGAGAACGGTGAGTGACTGGGCGATGACGATCAGTCCGACGGGGGAGGACTGGAAGGACAATGTGATGACCAGTCCGAAGGCCAAAATGACACCGGTGAAAATGCGGGCCGTGGGGGATCCGGCTTTCGCGCCGCGGCCAAGGGCGTCGGAGAACATGGTGCCGCCGGCGGTGGCATTGGCGATCATGGATGAAAAGGCGGCCCCGGAGAGTCCGAGGGCGAAGACCGTGGCTCCCACAGGCCCGGCCAGCGGCGTGAAGATGGAGGCCAGGGCGTTGATAGTTCCCGCTTCGGCTCCGGTCTTGCCCAGCACGGCAGCGGAGACCATGATGACGAGGGCGGTCATGATGCCGGGGGCGACGATTCCGGGAATGGTGTCGACGAGGGTGATGTCTCGGTAGTCGGCGCGGGTACGGCCGTTTTCCTTGATGCCGTAGGAGGTGTAGAAAGCGGCATTGATGGAGAAGTTGGTGCCGACCAGGGCCACGATGAGGATCTCGCTTCCTGCCGGAAGGCTCGGCACCATGCCTTCCATGGCCCGGTACCAGTCCGGCTGCGCGACGATGGTGCTGGCGATGAACGCGATTCCCATCAGCAGGACAATGACCAGAAGCGCCTTTTCCACGATTCCGTAGACGTTGCGGAAGGCCAGGACGAAGCCGACGGCTGCTGTGCAGACAACGGTCCAGAGGACTGGGGAACCGCCGAACACCAGCGAGAGCCCCAGCCCGGATCCGACGGCGTTGCCGACGGAGAACATAAGGGTGATGCCGAAGACGCCGAAGCCGGCCAGCACGCCGACCCATTTGCCCAGGTGCTGTTTGATGGCGGTGATCAGGGAACCGGGTGCGGCGATGCCGAGCCGGACGCTCATGTCGGTGAAAAAGATCATGAGGACGGTGGAGACGGCGATGACCCAGATCAGGGTGTAGTCGTACAGGCTGCCGGCTTGCACGGCCGTGGTGAGGTTTCCGGGCCCGAATTGCCAGGCGCCGACAACGAAGGCGGGGCCCATGAGGGCGAGGTAGCCCAGGAATGTCCGTCGTTTGGGCCGTGCTTCCGGGGCCGGGTGGTGGTCGGGTGTGGTGGCCATGTGTCCTCGGTGAGCGTGCGGGGAGGCAATGGTGTTCTTTGGCTCGCTCATTGCGAGTCCTCCTTCTACAGCGACACTGCTGCTGTGGTCGTCGGTGACCCAATTGGAGAATAAGGCATGGGATGCAGGTGGCGGGCCGGGCCCGCCACCTGCGGGGATCCGGAGATCAGACGGGAACGGTGACGCTGCCCAGGTTGGCGGACTTCAGAGCCTGTGCGATTTCCTCGCTGGCGCCTTCGGCCAGGGGGAGCAGCGGCGGGCGGACCGTGGCGTGCTCGAGGATGCCGCGGGCGACGAGGCCTTCCTTGAGGGCGACGGTGCCTTCCATGTGCGATCCGCGGTGGTAGACGTTTTTCGTTACCGGCAGGAGGCGGTCGTGGATGGCGCGCGCCGCGGCGTAGTCCTGGGCCTTGCCGGCGGCGATGAGCTCCACCAGCGGCTCGGGGGCGAGTCCGCCGTAGCCGACGAGGGCGCCGTCGACGTCGAACATGGTGTGCAGCAGGTACTCGTCGTGGCAGGTCAGGATCTGCAGGTCCGGGTAGGTGGCCCGCAGGACCGGGATCTCAGTGTCCCAGCGCTTCATGTTCCGTACCCCGTTCTTGGTCGCGAACACGCCTTCCTGGCCGGCGATCTCGAGCTGGGTTTCCAGGTCGTACGTGGCCTTGGTGGCGTCCGGGTACTGGAAGAGGATGAGGGGCAGGCCGGAGGTTTCGTAGATTTCCTTGTAGCGGGTCTGCGGTGCACCCTTCTGGTAGCCAAAGCGAAGCCAGCCGTGGGACGGGTAGACCAGGCCGGCCGCGGCGCCGGCCTCGACGGCGCGCTTGGCCTCCTGGGCAGCGACCATATTGCCCTCTCCCGTGATGCCGGCGATGATCGGGATCTGGCCCTTGACGGCGTTCTTGAATTCGCGGATGACCAGGGACTGCTCTTCCTGGGTCAGGAACGTGCCTTCGCCGGCGTGGCCGAGAACAACGAGGCCTTTGACGCCTTCGACGCTGGCCAGCCAGCCGCCCAGACGGTGGATCGCGTCAACGTCGACGCTGCCGTCGCGGTTGAACGGGGTTACAGGTGCGGGAACAAGTCCGCGGAGATCGATGGTCATGAGAGCTTCCTCTGTCTTGTTGATCGAAGTCCCGATAATCTATGAGAACGTTTGCGGGAACGTTTTCATCTTGACGTGTGTTGCACCTCACTGTCAATGGCTGGATCCCAATAGGGGGAAAATAGAGTGTCTACCAAGACCACAGTGAACAGGAGAACGCACATGGAACCGGCCAGCCCAGGGACGACCGTTACGCTCAGGGACGTTGCCGCGGCCAGCGGTGTCAGTCTCTCCACGGCCAGCCGCGCCCTGGATGAGCGGGGAACTGCGTCGAAGTCGGCTGCGGCAGCGCACGTCCGGAAAGTGGCCGAGGAGCTGGGCTACCGCCGGAACTCCTTCGCCTCCAACCTGCGCAGGGGCGAGACCCGGACCCTTGGGGTGCTCGTGCCGCGGCTCAGTGACACCGTGATGGCCCTCATGTTCGAAGAACTCGAGCGGGCGGCGTCGGACCGCGGCTACTTCGCGATGGTGGCCACCAGCGGCGATGATCCCGACGATGAACGCCGCGCCGCGGAAACCCTGCTCGACCGCAACGTCGACGGGCTGATCCTCGCCACTGCACGGCTCGACGACGAACTGCCCCGGCATCTGCGCGAACGCGGAGTGGCGCACGCGCTGGTCCTGCGTACCGACGGGGTCAGTCCCTCAGCACTCGGCGACGACGAGGTGGGCGGATACCTGGCGGTCCGGCACCTCATCGATCTCGGGCACCGCGACATCGCCGTTGTGACCGGACCGTCATTCACCTCCACCGGGGTGGCCCGCCTTGCCGGCGCCCGCAGAGCCCTGGACGAAGCCGGCATTGAGACACCGGAAGAATGGCTAATGGCCGCCGGCTACGGCATTGAAAACGGGTTCTCCGCCGGGGAATCCCTGCTGGTCGGCAATACCGGAAAACGCCCCAGCGCAGTGTTCGCCGCCAACGACAACCTGGCCATGGGGATCATCGCGGCAGCCCACCGCTTCCATGTCACCGTCGGACAAGACCTGGCCCTGGTTGGCTACAACGACATACCCCTCTCATCCCGCCTGTCCACCCCGCTCTCGTCCGTGCGGGTGCCTCTGGACCAGATCGCCGGCAACGCCATCGACCTCATTGTGAACCCCGACAAGGAACCCAAAATCCGGAAATCCATGCCCACGCTCATACCCCGCGAATCGAGCGGTTCACCCAGATACTCCACACCGCACGTCTCCTAGAAGACAGGCAGGCAAGAACCGAACCGCTTGGAGTCCAATAACAATGCCCAGTAACACCAAAATCTCCCGCATGCTCGCCGACGGAGCGACCCTGACGGTTGACGGCGCACTTGCCACCGAGCTCGAAGCGCACGGCTGCGATCTGGAAGATCCGCTGTGGTCGGCCAAAGTCCTTCTGGAACAGCCGCACCTCGTCAAGCGCGTGCACCGCGACTACTTCCGTGCAGGAGCCGCGGTCGCCATCACGGCGAGCTATCAGGCCACGCCCCTGGGATTTGCCCGGCGCGGCCTCGGCAAGGAAGAGGCCCTGGACCGGGTGGCATTGAGTGTGCGCCTGGCCGACCAGGCGCGCCGCGAGCACCTGGTCGAAAACCCGGATGCGGGCCCCCTGCTCGTTGCAGGATCCGTCGGACCTTACGGCGCCTACCTCGCGGACGGATCGGAATACCGGGGCGACTACCGCTTCAGCCCAAACGAGTTCCTGGAGTTCCACCGGCCTCGAATCTCAGCGCTGGTGGACGCCGGAGCGGACTTTCTGGCCTGCGAGACGCTGCCTTCATTGCCAGAGGCCCAGGCCCTGCTGGCGCTCATGAAGGAGTTCGACGTAGAAGCCTGGCTCTCCTTCACGCTGAGGGACGGCGGCCACATCAGCGACGGCACGCCGCTGGCTCAGGTGGCAAAGCTCTGCAGGGAGCAGCCGCTCGCGGTGGCGATCGGCGTGAACTGTGTGCCGCTGGAGCTGGTCTCCCCGGCCTTGGAGGCCTTGGGCAACGCCACCGAAACGCCCCTGATCGCCTACCCGAATTCCGGAGAAACATATGACGCAGTCACCAAAACGTGGGGACAGGCGGCCGCCGGGGACAGCCCTACGGGCCCAAACAGCAAGACGCCCCTAAGCCTTGCGGAGGGAACCCCCATCTGGCGTGAACTCGGTGCCCGGCTCGTAGGCGGGTGCTGTCGAACGACCCCGCACGATATTGCCGCCGTGGCCAGGCTCTCCGAGAATCCCTGACCAGCATCTTCCCGGCGGGTGTTGGGCTTCACGAACCCGCGTAGTGGGCGACGGACCGGGCGCCGAGGGCCGCGTCGAGTTCCTCCAGGTTCGGAGGGTTCGCTCCCGGGCGCTGTACGGTAATGGCCGCAGCTGCCGCTGCGGTGTGTCCGAGCTGATCCAAGACGGCTGGGGCGAAGCCTTCGGTTCCCCGCGTGAGGAAGCCCAAGATGAGGGCGGACATGAAGGAGTCCCCGGCGCCGATGGTGTCGGAAACTTTGGACTTCACGGCGGGAATGCTGACGTTAGCGGCGGCGGTCGTGAATTGTGAGCCTTGCGCGCCCCTGGTGACGACGGTAAGTTCCGCGCCCAGACCGAGAATGTGGGCCGCGGCTTCGTCCAGGCTTTTTTGGGGGTACAGCCACCGGGCGTCGTCATCGCTGAGTTTGACGACGTCGGTTAAGGGCACGAGTTCTTCGAAGGTGGCTTTCGCCTCCCAGTGGCTGCCGAGCAGGGCTGGCCTGATATTCGGGTCGTAGGTGATCATGCAGTGTCTGTGGGCCTGTTCGAGCAGCGATTTCACAGCGCCGGCACCGGGACTAAGGAACGTGGCGATTGATCCGGTGTGCAGGATTTTTGGAAAGTAGGCAGGGGCTGTCGGGGCAAGGTCCCAGGAGATGTCGAACTCGTACGCGGCGGAGCCGTCCGGTTCAAGGGTTGCCGTTGCCGATGCGGTCCGGGTCAGGGACCGTGATCCGGGCAGAAGTATGACTCCTGCGCTGCGGAGATGGTCTTCGATGGCGATTCCCCGCGGGTCCGGGCCGATGGCCGTGAGCAGACCCGTGGTTACGCCGAGGCGGCCAAGTCCGTACGCGACATTGGCCGGCGAGCCGCCCGGGTGTTCCACCCGGGTCTGTGACGTTGTGACGACGTCGATCAGCGCTTCGCCTACGACCATGACGTCGAGCGTCTGGTGAGGGTCGGGCAGGGCTGTTTTGAAGTAATCCATAGTGAGTCTCCCGTGGGATGCTGATGGCGGGGTGCGTCCGGGCCACCTCAGTCCGCGGACTGAAGTGGCCCGGTCCGCGGAACTGAAATGGCGGCAGCCGCTGTTCAGGCGGTGGCAGCACCCGTCATGATCGCCACCGCATCGGTCATGGTGTGGGATTTCGGGGTGATGGTGGCAGCGCATTTGCCGAGGCGCTGGATGTGGATCCTGTCCGCCACATCGAACACGTGGGGCATGTTGTGGCTGATCAGGATGACTGGCAGCCCGCGGTCCCGGAGGTCCCGGACCAGTTGGAGGACCTGGTTCGATTCCCGGACGCCGAGTGCCGCCGTCGGCTCGTCCAGCACGACGACTTTGGAACCGAACGCCGCGGCGCGGGCCACGGCGACAGCCTGGCGCTGGCCGCCGGAGAGGTTCTCCACCGGCACTGTGACGTCCTGGAGGGTGGAGATTCCCAGCCGGGCCAATTCCTGCTTGGCCTTCGTGCGCATGCCTTTGGTGTCAAGCATCCGGAACACGCTGCCGAGGAGTCCCGCACGCCGTTCCTCCCGGCCCAGGAACAGGTTGGAGGCGACGTCCAGGGCTGGCGAGACGGCGAGGTTCTGGTACACCGTTTCGATTCCGTGGGCACGGGCGTCCTGGGGGCGTTTGAAGTGGACCGGCTGCCCGGACACCATCAGCTCGCCCGTATCCGGAATCTCGGCACCGGTGAGGCACTTGATCAGCGTGGACTTGCCTGCACCGTTGTCGCCGATGATCGCCAGGACTTCGCCCGGGTACAGGTCCAGGCTGACGCCGTCCAGGCCTACGACGCGGCCGAAGGTCTTGACGAGGTTCCGGGCCTGCAGGATGGGCTGGCGCATTTGGGTTCCGGCCGGTTCCAGGTGGGTGGCGGTCATGATTTCACCTTTCGGATCCACTGGTCTATGGACACAGCGAGGATGATGAGGACGCCCACGGCGAGGGTCTGGTAGAGCACATCCAGGCCTGCGAGGGAGAGTCCGTTGCGGAAGACGCCGACGATCAGGGCGCCCAGGAGGGTTCCCCAGACCGACCCGCGTCCGCCAAAGAGGCTGGTTCCGCCGATGACCACTGCGGTGATGGAGTCCAGGTTCAGATCGACGCCGGCGTTGGGGCTGGCTGCGTTGGTGCGGCCGATCTGGATCCAGGCGCCGACGGCCAGGACGGCGCCGGCGGCGAGGTAGACGCTCATGAGGACCTTGTTCACGGCGATGCCGGCCAGGCGGGCAGCTTCCTTGTCATCGCCCACGGCGTAGACGTGCCGGCCCCAGGCGGTTTTGCCGAGGATGAACGCGATCGCGATGTAGAGCAGGAGCATCACGACGACGCCGGTGGAGATCCTGACCGGGCCCACCGGGAAGGTGGTTCCGGTCCACGTCAGAAGGGGCGGCATGGCCGAGCCGCGCACTGTCGCTCCGTTGGAGTAGAGCAGGGTCAGGGCGATGAAGATGTTCAGTGTGCCCAGGGTGACGATGAACGGCGGGAGTCGGAACCGGGTGACCAGGAACCCGTTGAGGGCTCCGGCTGCGAGGCCGACGATCAGGCCCGCGAGCAGCGCGAGGGGCGCAGGCACTCCGTTATTGACAGCGAGTTGGGCCATGACCATGGACGAAAGGATCATGACGGCCCCGACGGAAAGGTCGATGCCTGCGGTGAGAATGATGAGGGTCTGGGCGATGGCCAGGGTGCCGACGACGGAGACCTGCTGGGTAATCAGGGAGAGGTTTTCAACCCGCAGGAACCTGTCATTGAGGAGGCCGAAAACCACCACCGAGATGAGAAGTACGAGGGCGGGGCTGACCGCGGGGTAGCGGTGGAGGATATTGCGGATCCGGCTGAGCGGTGTCTGGCGGTCGAGGAATTCCTCCGCCAGGTCGGCAGGCCCGGTGCTGGGCGGGCCGGCGGTCTGTTGCTGGGTCACGATTGGTCCTGATCTTCCGTGATGGTTGCTAGAGCGGAGCTAGCTCGGTAGATGCAGTGCGGGGAGGCCGATAGCGGGCTCCGGCGTCCCCGCCCCGCAGTGAAGCTGGGTGCGTTACTTTCCCCAGCAGATGTCGGAGGCCTCGGTGGTGGTGATGCTCTTGACGCCGTCGGCCGGCTTGTCCGTGACGAGCTCGACGCCGGTGTTGTAGAAGTCCAGCCCCGGGGAGTTGGCCGGCTTCTGGCCGGTCTTGGCGAGGTCAACGATAGCCTTCACTCCCAGTTCGGCCATCTTGACCGGGTACTGCTGGGCCGTGGCACCGATGACGCCGGCCTTGACGTTGTTCACGCCCGTGCAGCCGCCGTCCACCGAAACCACCAGCACGTCCTTTTCCTTGCCGGCGGCCTTCAGTGCCTCGAAAGCACCGGCTGCTGCAGGTTCGTTGATGGTGTAGACGACGTTGATGTTCGGGTTCTTGGCGAGGAGGGTTTCCATGGCGGTGCGTCCGCCGTCCTCGGCACCCTGGGAGGCCTGGCTGCCGACGATCTCGTAGTCGCCGCCCTTGCCGCCGGTGTACTTGCCGGTCTTGGCTTCGTCGCCGTTCTTCTTCTTGTCCGCCGTGTCGATACCCAGGCCGGTCAGGAAGCCCTGGTCCCGGTTGTAGTCAACCGAGACCACCTTGTCGTCAAAGAGATCGACGAGGGCAATGGTCGCTTTTTTCCCATCCAGCTGGGCTGCGGTCCATTTGCCGATCAGCTCGCCGGCGGCAAAGTTGTCGGTGGCGAACGTGATGTCGGCGGCGTCGGCCGGGTCCGGCGGGGTGTCCAGGGCGATGACGAAGAGCCCGGCGTCCTTGGCCTTCTTCAGGGCGTCCACTACGGACGGACCGTTGGGGGTGATCAGGATGCCCTTGTCGCCCTTGGAGATGGCGTTCTCGATGGCCTGGATCTGGGTGTCCTCGTCGCCGTCAGCCTTGCCGGCTGCGAGCTTAAGGTCCACGCCGCCGGCCTCGGCCGCCTTCTTCGCCCCGTCCTGCATGGAGACGAAGAACGGGTTGGTCGTGGTCTTAACGATCAGCGAGACGCCCACCTTTTCCCCGGACGCGCTTCCCGTTGATGTGGTGGACGGGGAACTTCCGCCGCAGGCTGAAAGACTGAGCGCTCCCAGGGTCAGCACTGCTCCTGCAGCGAACAGGCGGGTGGCCGTTGAACGGGGTGCTTTGGAACTCAACATTGAATCTCCTGGTGTTTGAGGCCTCACTGGCCTCGACAACGATGTCATGTACGATGTAAGCAGCATCACACCGGAGAGTCAATAGATGCAACTTAGAAGGAGCGATTTATTTGACAACGATGTCCGATCGTAGCCAGCCGGCCCTTTCCGCCAGTCGTCCGACAATGCGCCACGTGGCTGCCCTTGCCGGCGTCGGAATTAAGACCGTGTCTCGGGTGATCAACGACGAACCTGGCGTGTCGGATGCCACCCGGGAAAAGGTGCTCAGCGCTTCACGACAACTCAACTACCAGCTGGACATGGCCGCCGGCAGCCTGCGCCGCGCGGGCAGGCGAACGCTCTCCGTCGGGCTCCTGCTGCCGAGTGTCTCCAACCCATTCAGCGGCGAGATCAACCGGGCAATAGAAGATGCGCTGGGGGCCCGGGGGATAGCGGTTTTTGCCGCGAGCCTCGATGATGACCCCCAGCGGGAGCAGGCCATCGTTACGGCATTTCTTGGCCGGCGCGTGGACGGGCTCATCCTCACGCCGATCGCCCGAAGCCAAGCGTATGTAATCCCGGAGCATTCCCGTGACCTGCCCTTGGTCTTCATTGACCGTGAGCCGGTAGGGATGGAAGCAGACGCTGTGGTGACCGACAACGCCGTAGGTGCCGCGAGTGCGGCCGCTCACCTGATGAGCCGGGGCCACACCAGGCTCGCCTACTTGGGGGACCGCACCGACATCCAGACCGCGCGGGAACGCCGTCGGGGGTTCATGGAAGAGATCGGCCGGCAGGGCATGCCCACCTCAACGGTTCCTGTCCGTGAAAACCTTCACGACGAGGAATCGGCGAGGTTGGCCGCGTTGGAGCTTCTCACTTCCGGCGAACCGCCGACTGCGATCTTCTCCAGTCAGAACCTCATCACTTTCGGCGCCATGCGTGCTCTGAGAGAGCTCGGGCTAAACAAACGCGTGGCGTTGATAGGGTTCGATGACTTCACGCTTGCCGACATGATGGATCCCGGCGTGACAGTCATCGCCCAGCACCCCGAGCGGATTGGGAAGCTGGCAGCGGAGCGGCTGCTGGCCAGGATTGACGGCGACCAGCAGCCTCCGCATACCTATGTTGTCCCGTCGGAGCTGGTGCAAAGGGGCTCCGGGGAACTGCGCCCTCCGGCCTGACGCCGGGGAACTTCCTGAACAGTCCGCCGAACATATTGACCTGAAAGGGATCATGATGACCAAAACCCTGTACGCCGAGTTCACCGTCAAGCCCGGCAGCGAAGCCCGCGTCGCGGAGATGATGCTCGAACTGACCCGGCACGTCCGCCGGGAACAGGGCAACGAACTGTTCCTTCCCTATACACGGGAAGAGAATCCCCGGGAGTACTTTGTCTTCGAGGTCTACAGCGACGAAGCGGCATTCCAGAAACACATCGACGCCGACTACGGCGCCAAATTCAATGAGGAACTGGCCCGCCACATCGAGGGCGACGGGTCGGCGCTGACCTGGCTCCTGCCCGTGGAATAGCCTTCAGCCAAGGCGCGCCAAGGCGCGCCAAGGCCCCGTTGACGGGACCCGCCTGGGCTCCCTTAAAGGGGGTGAACGGAACCCCGTACCGGAAGAGACCCTTCCAGACAGTCCCGTTGGCGGGGAACTTTGTGCTGCCCGTCCATGTCGCTTCGCTGCGTCGACAGAGAGCCGGCTCTCACATGCTTGAGCCGATAGAACCGTTGACTTGTCTGATGGACATAACTTAGTGTCCTTCGCACTGACAACGTTGTCTATCGGAGACACGCGCGATGAAGGGCGAAAAAAGCAGATGAAGAGAACGACCACCCGCAGGACGCATGCCGTTTCTGCACTGACCCTAGCGGGACTGACTCTGGCCGCGGCACTGGCAAGTTCCCTGCCGGCGTCGGCTGCCACAACCCTCGGGGACGAACCCTACCGGCCGGCCTTCCACTTCACGCCCGAAAAAAATTGGATGAACGATCCGAACGGGATGGTCTTCCACAAGGGCGTCTACCACCTGTACTACCAGCACAACCCCTCCGGCAACACCTGGGGGAACATGTCCTGGGGTCATGCCACGTCCAAGGACCTTGTCCACTGGGAGGAGCAGCCCCTGGCGATCTCCACCGATGCCCAGCAGGACATATTCTCCGGAAGCGTCGTGGTGGACAAAGACAACAGCTCCGGTTTCGGAACAAAGAAGAACCCGCCGCTGATCGCTATCTTTACCAGCGCGTACAAGGACGCTTCTCCGCATCGGGGCCTGCAGGCGCAGTCGCTAGCCTACAGCCTGGACGACGGGCAGACGTGGACCCAGTACGATCAGAACCCGGTCCTGGACCGTAACTCGGCTAACTTCCGCGACCCCAAGGTCTTCTGGTACAGCCAACCCGGCGGCGGTGGCGACTGGGTGATGACGGCGGTGGAGGCACAGGAGCACAAGGTGGTCCTCTACAAGTCCGCCAACCTCAAGGACTGGACGGCGCTGAGCGAATTCGGGCCCGCCAATGCCACCGGGGGACAGTGGGAATGCCCGGACCTGTTCCCGCTCGCCGTGGACGGCGATATGAACAACATCAAATGGGTCATGGTCGTCAATATCAATCCCGGCGGCGTCGCCGGCGGGTCCGCGGGACAGTACTTTGTCGGAAACTTCGATGGCACCACCTTTACCTCCGAGACCACCAAGCCAGCCGCAGCGGTTCCTCCGGGCACGGTCCTGGCCGGGTTCAACGACGGAACCTACAACGGCTGGACTGTGAACAACGAGCCGGGCAACTGGAGGAACGGCCCTTTCGGTGACGCCCCCGCCGCTGGCGCTCTTCCCGGCCAGAGCCCGGTGACCGGATTCGGTGCCACCGGCCTGGTCAATTCGTTCAACGACGGCGACTGGCCGCTAGGGTCCATGCAGTCACCGACCTTTACGGTGTCCGATGACTATTTGAACTTCCTCGTGGGCGGCGGCAAGCACCCGCGGGTCTCGGACAAGCTGGACAACACCCCACCCGAGGGCGAGCTCAAGTTCAACGGCTTCGAGGTTCCCGCAGGGACCACACTGGCCGACGCCGACTGGACCGGAACCGGCGACCTCACCCCCAATTTCCAGCCCTCCGCCAGCGGCGGGGACTTCTACATCGGGGCCAAGCGGATCAACACCTTCGACACCGGCACCGCACCGGGCGATGACCGGCAGGGAACCCTGACCTCACCGGCATTCCCCATCACCAAGAATTTCATGAGCATGCTGGTCGGCGGCGGCAACCGCTCCGCGGGCTCCGGTCAGCTCCTTGCCGTCCAGTTGCTCATCAACGGCAGCGTGGTCCGCTCCCTGGCGGGAG
Source organism: Pseudarthrobacter ribosi (assembly GCF_055412865.1). Lineage (NCBI taxonomy): Bacteria > Bacillati > Actinomycetota > Actinomycetes > Micrococcales > Micrococcaceae > Pseudarthrobacter > Pseudarthrobacter ribosi. Next base: position 92,374 of record NZ_JBVAYZ010000012.1, read on the forward strand.
ACAATGCCGGAATCCTGAACTGGAAGGGCTGGGACGTCTCCGAATTCGCGGGACAGAATGCACAGCTGCGGGTCGTAGACCAAGCCACCGGCGGGTGGGGACACCTGACCCTTGACCATGTCATGCTCACCGACACCGCCGCTGTTCCCAGGTCCGATGAAGAATCCGTGAACCTGGTAGTCAATGGACAGGTGGTGCGCACGGCCACGGGAAACGACAGTGAAACGCTCGACTGGGCATCATGGAATGTCAAGGAATTTGCTGGCCAGGAGGCGCACATCAAAGTGGTCGACAACAACCGGTTCGGCTGGGGGCACATCCTCGCTGACGAATTCATGGCGAGCTCCGCGCCAGCGAAAACCCGACTGCAGTCCTATGACTGGCTGGACTACGGCCGGGACTACTACGCCGCCGTGTCCTTCGCCAACATGCCAGCAGACAAGAGGGTCATGCTGGGCTGGATGAACAACTGGGACTACGCCAACGACATCCCCACGAACCCGTGGCGCAGCGCCATGTCCCTGCCGCGTGAAGTGAAACTGACGCAGACCCCGGAAGGTCCCCGACTCGCCCAAAGCGCCGTAAAGCAGGTCGACAAGCTGGCCATAAAGCCAAGCTACTCAACCAAAAAAGGCATTCCGATCGCGACCGGAACAACTCCGCTGCCGGCGGCCGCCTCCGGCCAGGTCCAACGCGTCGACATCACCTTCACTCCGGGCACGGCCCAGAAATCCGGCATCACCGTGCTGGGCGATGGAACATCATCCACCGTCGTCGGCTACGACGCCACCGCGGGGACGATGTTCGTTGACCGCACCAACTCCGGCAACACCGCGTTCCACCCGGCCTTCGCTTCGATCGAGGACGCCCCCGTCACCCTGGACGCGGAGGGGAACATCACGATGCGGATCTACCTCGACCGCTCATCGGTAGAGGTGTTCGCCCAGAACGGTCTGCGGACCATCACGGACCAGGTATTCCCCAATGCCGGAGCCGACAAGATGGCCCTCTTCGCGGAAGGCGGGACCGCCCAGCTCAAATCACTCACCGTGACCCCGCTGGAGAAGGCAATGTTCCTCCCCGAAAAAAAGAAGCAGCCCTAGCCCCATGTCGGACCTGCTCCTAGGAGTTGGAGTTGAAGGGGCTGCGTACGGTATCGCGCCGTGCTCAGTCCCTTCAATTTTTCCATACCGACGATGCTCCGCTCGGCGTCAAATAGCGCGTTTGCGTGAGTAGGCTCTTGCTGCGCGGACTCGGTCGCCGCACCGGGTTGAGCACCACTGCCGTCGTGCGTGGGTGCGGAGGAAGAATCGCTCGCACGAGTCCGCTTCACAGGAGGCGAGCAGCGATGCTTGGTCGCCGCTTAGCAGCGAGGCAGCGTCATCGGCGTTACGGAATATAGCCCCGGGAGCGGCTGTTCAGCCTTGCATGAAAGCAATTACCTACAGCGAATACGGAAACCCTGACGTCCTCGAACTGACCGAGGAACCGATGCCGAAGGTCGGGCCCGGGATGGTCCTGGTCAAAGTCAAAGCGGCAGCGGTGAACCCGGTCGACTGGAAGATCATGGCCGGCTACCTGGACGCAGCCATGGACCTGCAGTTCCCGGCGATTCCCGGGTGGGATGTGGCCGGCGTCGTCGAGTCAGTGGGCATCGACGCGCCGCATTTCCGGCCCGGCGATGAAGTCATTTCCTACGGCCGCAAGGACTACGTCCACGGCGGCAGCTTCGCTGAATATATTGCCCTGCCGGAGCGGCTCCTCGCCCGCAAGCCCGCGTCCCTGGGCTGGAATGAGTCCGCCGGTCTTCCCTTGGCGGGCTTGACGGCTTATCAAGTCCTTACCCGTCTGGGCCTCAAAGCGGGCGAGACGGTGCTGATCCATGGCGGCGCCGGCGGTGTTGGGTCCCTGGGCATCCAGATCGCCGCGGCGCTGGGCGCCAGCATCATCGCGACCGCCTCAGAAAGGAACCACGACTTCCTGCGGTCACTCGGGGCAGAGCCCGTCAGCTACAGCGAAGGACTCGCTGCCCGGGTGCGGGCCCTGCGGCCCGAAGGCGTTGACGTCGTCGCGGACTTCGTGGGCGGGAACCTTGAATCCACTCTGGCTGTCCTGGCCGACGGCGGCCGCCACGCCTCCATTGCGGACAGCGGCGTCGAGCAGCACGGCGGCACCTGGATGTGGGTCAATCCCGTCGGCGCCCAGCTGCAGGCGCTCGCCGACCTGGTGGACCAGCGAAACATCCGCGTTGAGGTTGCCCGGACGTTCCCGTTGCCGGAGGCGGCCGACGCCTTCCGGCTCAACATGGATGGGCATACGCGCGGCAAGATTGTCGTCACGGTCGACGACGTCGCGTGATGCGAAGCGTCGGCCGGTTTCCGGCCAACGCTGTTCCGGGTGTGTTCGGGACGGAGCAGATCAGCCCGGAAGGCCGGCGACAACCCGCTCGCCGTTGAAGTATTCGAGCTGCCAGCCGTCAACGGGATGGTGGTGGGCCAGGTTGAGCGCGGTGTTGTCGATGCTATGCAGGGTCCGGCCGATCGCACGGCTGAGGGTCACGCGGAGAAGGGAGCCGTGGGCAACCACCAGGACGCGGCGGCCGCGGAACTCCTCGGCGAGGGCTTCCAGCGCGGCCAACCCGCGGCGGGCTGCGCCGTCCTCGCTTTCTGCGCCACGGAATCCGTCGGGGGTGCGCAGGGCGTCCAGTTCGGGGCCGGCCTGCAAGCCCTCGGCGGGTCCGAAGCTGCGTTCGGTGAGCTCCGGTACGCGGCGGGCGGGGCCCAGTCCCAGTCCTGCCGCAATGAGGTCGGCGGTTTCCGCGGCACGGCTCAGCGGCGACGACACGATCGCGTCCCACTCGTAGCCGGACAGGACGGCGACGGCGTCGCGCGACTGACCGCGGCCGACGTCGTTCAGTGGAATGTCCGTGGACCCCTGAAACCGGCGCTGGGCGTTCCAGTCCGTCTGGCCATGGCGGACAAGGGCGAACGTCGTGAGGGTCATGCGTTCCATTCTCCCTGAATCCCGGTGCCGGCGTTGAACACCTCGTCGCCACCCACGGTCCGATCCGGGTTGCCTTTCGGCCGAACGGGGTGAGGCCGCGGGTATCATCGGTGACATCTGTCCCCTGAGAGTGGAGCAACACATGCAGCTCGGCGCCTTTTCCATCAGCCTCACCGTCAAGGACATCGCGGCATCGGCGGCGTTCTACGAGAAACTCGGCTTCAGCAGCTTCGGGGGCGACATCACCCAGAACTGGCTCATTCTCAAGAACGGTGAAACTGTCATTGGCCTCTTCCAGGGCATGTTTGAGAAGAACATGCTCACTTTCAACCCGGGCTGGAACCAGAACGCGGAGGCGGTGGACGCGTTCACCGATGTCCGCGAACTCCAGCGGGAACTGAAAGCCAAGGGCATGGAGTTCCTTTCCGAGGCGGACGAGGGAACAACGGGCCCGTCGAGCTTTGTCGTCCTGGACCCGGACGGCAACCCGGTGCTCGTCGACCAGCACGTCTGAGCTGCGAGGGGTTGCGTCAGCGGAATGTCCTGTAAGCGCCCCGCCGAAACGCAAGCGGACGACGGCGGGAAGTCCCGCCGTCGTCCGCTCATTGCTGCCGTGAACAGCGGCGTGATAGTGCGTGCTAGTGCCAGAGGCCCAGGGCGAACTCCGCGATCACGGTGGAGAGCAGGAAGGACGCGGTGATCGCGACCAGGCCCACCGGAATGATCTTCCAGCCGATGGTCCTCAGCAACGGGATGTCCTTGCCCAGGGACAGGCCCGCGAGCGTCAGCATGACGGTGGCGATGGACAGGAAGTCGACCGTCTTGATGACGGTGGTGAGCGCTTCCGCGCCGAAGAACCACGGGCTGGAGATGTACGCGCCAATCGTCGTGATGTAGACGATCGCCGAAATCTTCCGGGTGACCTTCGCCAGGGCAATGCTGACCAGGATGAGGGCGAGCATGATTCCGTACCCTGCAACGATCGACAGGCTGAATCCCTTGGCCGCCACTGAGGCGGTGCCGATGCCCAGGACCGTAAGGACTGACAGGGACAGCCACAGCGGGAGCTTGATGGGTGCCGAGGACTCTGCGACTTGTTCGCGGAACCGGCGGTTTTCTTCGGCTTGGGCCTCTTCCCGCTCAATGTCGGCCTGGCCGCGCACCGCGGGGGCGCCTGCTGCGACAACTGCAGCTTCGCGGGTCTGCTTGCGGGTGAGGACCTTGTAAAAACGGTCGGCCAGCGGCAGGGCGATATAGATTCCGACGTACACGCCAAGGATGGTGGTGATCAGGTTGGACACCGCAGCCATGCCGAGGATGGCTTCCTGGTCCGCAGGATAGGCCGCGATGATGCTGGCCGAAGACGCCGCCATCATGGAGCCGGACCCCACGCCGGCACCCATGGCCAGGGCCAGGGGGTCGAAGATCTTCCAGTTGGCCACCAGCGAGGTGAGCAGCGTGATGAACACGGCCCCGAAAAGGGTTCCGAAAACGTACATCGCCAGCACGCCCCGGTACTGGTCCGAATCCGGACCGTACTTTTCGGAGACCATGGCGAAGGACGGCTCCCGGTCGAGGGAGAAGGTGGCCCCTACCGTTGCCTTGCCCATCCGGAGCAGGACAGCCAGGGGGAGGGCCAGCGCGATGGTGCCCAGCAGGTGGCCCACTTCCTGCAGCAGCAGGGCTGGCCCGGCCTTGAGCAGACTGGGGAGGCTGGGGCCGATGTTGAACGCCAGCCGGGCTACCAGGAGCAGCACGGCCACGCCCACCAGGGCGGCGGCGACCCGTTGCAGGTCCAGGCCCAGGGGCTTGAACTTCTGGATGGACACCAAGAGCCCCAGGATGAGGCCCCAGACCATGGGGAAGATGACGATTGCGCCGATTCCAACGTCAATTTTGGTCTGGCCGATGAACTGGACCGCGACGGCGATCACCAGGGCCAGGGCGGCAATCGGGATGGTCAGTTTGGGGCCGGCCGTGTCTATCCGGGCGGCCTTAGTGGGGGTGCTCATGATGTGCCTTCCTGGGTGAAAGTCCGACGGCGGTATGCCGCTTGGGTGAAGCGTGCTCGTTCGGCGGGGGTTGAGGCCGCGGCTGCGACGGTCCAGGCCAGCGCGGTGGCGGCCTCGAACATCACGCCATAGGCCTGGGGGGAGTCGGCCAGTGCGGCGAACGCGTGGGAGTGGATCGGGACGTCCGCACCGGGAATGCTGAGCCAGGGATGCAGGGACGGGATGACCTGGGAGATGTTGCCCATGTCGGTGGAGCCGCCGCTGATGCCGGCGGAGGGCGAGATGTCCTTGCCGAACTCCGCCATCGCCCCGGTCCAGTGCGCGGCCAGGGCGTCATCCTGCAGCAGGGGTTCGTAGAGGGGTTCCGCCGCCTCGATGACCAGAGTGGTTCCGGTGGCCACCGCGGCTCCTTCGAAACAGCGCCGGACGCGCTCGAGCAGCGCCTCATATTCCGTCATGGTGAAGGCCCGGCATTCGAACTGGACCACCGCCCGTTCCGGAATGATGTTCGTGACGTGCCCGGCTTCGGCGACGAAGCAGGCGATGCGGTGGTCCGCGGGGATCTGCTGGCGCAACAGACCGATGGCGACCTGGCTCAGCACGGCGGCGTCCGCGGCGTTCACCCCGAGATGCGGGGCTGCCGCCGCGTGGGCGGCCTTTCCCGTGAACGTCGCCTTGTACCGGCCCACGGCCTGGGCGCTGGTGCCCGCCGGGTTATAAGTCAGGCCGTCCTGGACGGGATGGACCATCAGGGCCAGGCCGACGCCGTCGAACGCCCCTCGTTCGAGCAGGAGGGCCTTGCCGCCGCCGTGCTCCTCGGCGGGCGTTCCGATCGCCTTCAGCGTGATGCCCAGCTCATCCACGTAAGGCCGCAGGGCCAGCGCGGCAGCAACGGAGGCGCCCGCGATCAGATTGTGCCCGCACGCGTGTCCGATGTTCGGGAGCGCATCGTATTCCACGCACAGGGCCACCGTCAGGTCGCCGCTGCCGGCGATCGCGGTGAAGGCTGTGGGCAGGCCGCCGGTGCCGCGTTCAACCTCGAACCCGCCCTCGGCCAGCAGTGCCGCTGCCGCTTCGGCCGAGCGGACCTCCTCGAAGGAGACCTCCTTGTGGGCATGAATTGCCCGCGCCATGGCCTGGACCCGGGGCCTCCAGTCCTCGACGCCGTCGGCCAGGGCGGTGCGGAGGGTCGCCATGGCGGGGGTTGTGCCTGTCAGTTCCATGAGTATCTGCCTGTTCTAGTAGGACAGCGACGGGAAGGGGGAGCCGGCTGCGCGCGTGGGCACCCAGATGGCCTTGGTCTGGGTGTACTCGTCCAGGACGCCGGGACCGGAGGAGCGGCCGTGGCCCGAGTCGCCGAAGCCGCCGAACGGAACGGCCACGTGGATGGTCTTGTAGGAGTTGATCCAGAATGTGCCGGCCCTCACCTCGCGGGCAATGTGGTGCGCGCGGGAGACATCGGAGGTCCACACGGCACCGGCCAGGCCGAAGTTGGTGTTGTTGGCGCGGGCGATCGCCTCCGCTTCCGTGTCGAACGCGTCCGCGCCCACCACGGGGCCGAAAACCTCCGTGGTTTCGAGGCGGTTCGCGGGCGTCACCCCGTCGAGCAGGGTCGGCATGACCCAGTGACCGCCGGCCAGCGGGGAGTTTGCGAGGGCTTCCGGGAGCGCCGCTCCGGTGACCCGGCGTCCGCCGTCGCTCAGTCCTGCTTCGATGAGGGAGGTGACGGTGGCGAACTGCGGGGCCGTGATGATCGGTCCCACCTCGGTGGCCGCGTCCAGCGGGTCGCCGACCCGCAGCCGCGCGGCCTTTTCGGCCACCAGTTCGACGAACCGGGCGTGCACGCTGCGCTCCACCAGAAGCCGTGATCCCGCGACGCAGGACTGGCCCGCGCCGGAGAAGATCGCCGAGATGGCGCCGTCGGCGGCACGGTCCAGGTCGGCGTCGGCGAACACAATGTTGGCGCTTTTGCCGCCGAGTTCCAGCAGGGCGGGAATCCCGGCCTGCGCGGCCGCGACGGCCACCCGCCGTCCGGTGGGGACGGAGCCGATGAAGCTGATTTTGCCGACGCGCCGGTCGGTGGTGAGGGCGGCGCCGACGGTCTGGCCCAGTCCCGCCGCGACGTTGAACACGCCGGCCGGCAGCCCCGCTTCGTGGGCCAGTTGGGCGAGCCGGATCGAGGAGGCCGGGGTGAATTCGCTGGGCTTGATGATCACGGCATTGCCGGCGGCCAGCGGGGCCGCGGCATTCCAGCCGGCCGTGAACAGCGGGGCGTTCCAGGGTGTGATGGCGACGACGACGCCCCACGGGACGCGTTCGGTGTAGGTATGCCAGGGCCCCGGAACGGGAATGGTCAGCCCCGTCAGCTTGTCGGCCCAGCCGGCGTAGTAGCCGAACATTTCGGCCACTTTGGCGGCTTCGACGCGGGCGTCGCGGATGGGCTTTCCCGTGGTGGCGGACTCCAGGATGGCCAGTTCCTCCGCGTGTGCTTCCACGACGCGGCTGACGCTGCGCAGGATGGCGGCCCGTTCGAATCCGTTCATTCCGCCCCAGACCGCCGCGCCGGCCGTCGAGCTTTCCAGGATGGCGTTGGCGCCGTCGGTTCCGGGGTCGGCGTAGCTGGCAAAGGGTTCCCCGGTGGCCGCTGCCGTGAGCGTGATGCTCTCGCCGCTGCCGGTAACTGTCCTGCCGTCGAGGAAGGCGCCGACGCCGGCGGGTAAGGCCGCGTCCAGGGCCGCCCGGGCGGTGGCTGCTGAGGAGGAGGTGGGTGCTGTGGTGAGGCTCAAGGTGGTGTTCCTTCGTGGCTGGGGGCTTAGGCGACGGCGGTGGTGCCGTTGGTGGAGCCGGGTGCGCCGGCGGGCGTGATGGCAGGGGCGACGGTCCTGGCGATTTCGGTGAAGTCGGCCCTCGGGCCGAGGACGGCCAGGGCGTCCTGCCACCGGCCCGCCACGGCTGCCAGCAGGGCGGGGTTTTCGCCGACTTGGGCGGCGACGTCCACGGCAAGGGCGGCGTCCCGGGCCATCAGGCCCAGGGAGAAACCCGAATTATGCGTGCCGCTGAGCACCCAGTTCGGGTACATGTTCGCGGAGACCTTGCTCCCGCCGGAGGCCTCGCTGATGCTGGCCGCCGCCGTGGCAGGATCGATGCCGTAGGCCTTGGCGACGCCGAGGGCTTCGCCCACGGAGACCAGGTTGGCCGCGGCCAGGACGTTGTTGAGGAGTTTGACGACGTTGCCGCTGCCGGGGCCCCCGATGTGGCTGAACTTGCCGCCGGTGAGTGCGAGCAGGACCGGCTGCGCCGCGGCAAGGGCCGCGTCCGTTGCTCCGACGAAGGCGCTCAGGGACCCCGTTGCTGCCCCGTCACGGCCGCCGGAGACCGGCGCGTCCACGAAGGCCGCGCCCTGCGCTTCGGCGAGGGAGGCCATGAGTTTGCTGGTGGCCGGTTCCGAGGTGGTGGTATCAATGATCGCGACGGTTCCCGGGGCCGCCAGGAGCTGGGGCACTGTGGTTTCCACGATGCTGGCTGCGGGCAGGGAGAGCACCGCGTACGGGGTTCCGGCGACGTCCTCGAGGCTGGCAGTGGTGGCGATTCCTGCTTCTGTGGCGGCCGCCCGGGCGGCGTCGGAGGGGTCGAAGCCGGTGACGTCCCAGCCTGCGCGGTGGAGGGTTGCGGCCATTGCTCCGCCCATGGCGCCGAGGCCGATGACGGCGACGCGGCGGTTGATGTGGTGGTTCATGTACTACTCCTGGAGTATGCGGGGGGTGGGGTCGAGTTCGGGGAGTTTTGGGGGTCAGTCGAGGTAGATGTCGAGGTCTTTCCAGAGTTGCTGCGTGCGGCGGATGGCGGTGCGGCTGCGCTCAGGGTGCGCAGCCTCCATCCCCGCGAGCAGGCCGTAGACCAGCGAGTTGGCGGCGGTCACGGACTGGAAGAAGGAGATGCCTTCCGAGGCCACCACCAGGAGGTGGTCGGCCGCAGCTGCCAGGGGGCCGCGGCGCATGTCGCTGATGGCGATGACCGTGGCGCCTGCCTGCTTGGCGGCATCAGCGGTCACAATGATCTGCCGGATGGAGCGCCACATGTTGATGACCACTAGGACATCCCCAGGACCGAGGGTGTTGGTGCTGGAGGCGAGGTGGACGCCGCCGCGGTTCTCCAGGGTGATGGGGTAGCCCATGGTGGAACCCAGGTGCGCCATCACACTGGCAGGGCCGGCGAAGGAGCCAAGCCCGACGACGGTGATGGACTTGGCGGCGGCCATTGCCGCGATGGCGGCCTCGGCGTCGTCAGCCGTATTCGAGTCCAGCGTCAGGCGCAGGTTCTCGATGTCATGGTTGAGCGCGTCGTGGAGCGGGCTGCGGTGTTCGCCATGCTCGACCAGGGTGTCCTCGGTGGAGATCATCACGAGGTACCGGGAGCGCAGCTCCCGTTGGAGATCCGGCCAGCCCCGGTAGCCCAGGTGCTGGGCCGCGCGGACCACCGTGGAGTTGTTGACGTCGGCGCGCTGGGCGATCTCGGCGATGTCGGCGTAGGAGGAGAGTTGCGGGTTGCGGGCGACTACATCAACCACCCGGGTCTGGGCTTTGGACAGCGGAACGTCCGGAAGCGCGTCACCGAGCCAGGCATGGAAATCGTTCCCGGCGCCGTTGCCGCCTGCCGCGCCGGCTTCAAGATCTGCCGCATTGGTTTTCAAGTCCGGATCCCTCCTGTAACGCACATCACTTTGCAAGTCTGATTGCATCCAATGTACTCTGCAATTTGAATTGCGAACAGACCTTGTGGTTTCCGGCTTGTAAATTATTCGTTGTCGTGGCGGCGCAACTGCGCCACCATGATCGTATGGACGCTAAGACACCTGAAACACCCAAGGCGGCGGAGCTGAGTCTTCCCCAGGCTTTCCTCCTGTTGGCAACGAACGACAGTGACGGCAAACCTGCAGTGCCGGTGTTCGCACTAAGGTCCACGTTGGCCGGGGCAATACTGGCCGAACTGGATCTGCTCGGTGCCATCGAGCTGCAGGGAAAGCACGTCAGGGCGACCGGCACCGTCCCGCAAACGGACTTCCAGCATGAGCTGGAGCTCATCCGTGGCAAATCCCGGCCACACACTCCCAAGCGGTGGGTCTCCATGCTGGAGGGCCGCGCCGAGGCGCAGCGTGTCTACGAGCAGATGGCGTCACGGGGCATCGTGGAACAGGTCGGCGAAAAACACCTTGGTCTGTTCAAGTCCTCGCGGTACCCGGAAAAGGATCACGGTCCCGAAGCTGTGCTCCTGCAACAGATCGAAGCGGCACTCAGCGGTGCGCCGCCAGAACCCGCGAAGACCGACGCCGCGGCGCCCGAAGCCAAGCCTGATAGCGAGGCGTCCCAGGCCGAGGCGCCCGCTGCCGAACCTGATTCCAAAGCCCCCGATGCCAAGCCTTCGTCCAAGGTGCCCGATCCGAGGACCACGGCGCTGATCGCCCTGCTTGAAGCGGCCGGGCTGCTCGGTAAGCTCTTCCCGGCAGCAGATCAAAGCCGGGTGAGGGAGCTGGTGACGGGACATTGGCCCTCCCGTGCGGTGGTGGACGAACTGCGCATGATCAGGCTGGCGGAGGTAGAAGCCGTAACCTAGCCAACCGTCGTCGGCGGCAGGCCAACGGCGTCACCCACCCCGTCGATCAGTACGCCTGACCGGAAGTGTCCGCGTCAGCCTTGGTGCGCTTGCAAATCGTCGTTGTGGTGGCGGCGCAACTGCGCCACCATGATCGTATGGACGCGACGACACCGGAATCACGTGAAGGGGAGGAACTGAGCCTTCCCCAGGCTTTCCTCCTTCTGGCAACGAACGACAAGGACGGCAAACCTGCAGTGCCGGTGTTTGCACTCCGGACCACTGTGGCCGGGGCGATACTGGCCGAGCTGGACCTCCTCGGTGCCATCGAGCTGGAGAGGAAGCACGTCCGGGCGACGGGCACCGTCCCGCAAACGGACTTCCAGCACGAGCTGGAGCTTATCCGGGGCAAATCCCGGCCCCACACCCCCAAGGATTGGGTCTCCATGCTGGAGGGCCGGGCCGAAGTGCAGCGTGTTTACGAGAGGATGGCGTCACGGGGCATCCTGGAACCCGTCGGCGCAAGACGCCTTGGTCTGTTCAAGTCCACGCGGTACCCGGAGAAGGATCACGGCCCGGAAGCTGCGCTCCTGCAAAAAATCGAAGCAGCACTCAGCGGTGCGCCGCCGGAACCCGCGAAGCCCGATGCCAAGCCTGGTGCCGAGGCGCCCGACTCCGCACCTGGTGCCGAGGCGCCCGACTCCGCATCTGGTGCCGAGGCGCCCGACTCCGCACCTGGTACCCAGCCTGATGACCAGGCGCCCGACTCCGCACCCGATACCCAGCCTGATGACCAGGGGCCTGACGCCGCGCCCGGTACCCAGCCTGATGCCAAGCCTGGTTCAAAGGCGCCCGATGCCAGGACCGCCGCGCTAATCGCCCTGCTTCACGCCGCCGGGCTGTTCGGCAAGCTCTTCCCGGCAGCAGACCGAATCCTGGCGGGCGAGATGGCGAAGGACTATTGGCCTGCCCGCGCGGTGGAGGACGAACTCCGGTTGGTCAGACTTGCGCAGGAAGAAGACGCCACCTTGTGATGTTGCTCGCTAGTCTCGTGGATTGTCCGTCTCCGTGGACTCCAGCAGCCCGCCGCTGGCCCAGCGACGCACCGCCGACTTCTCGGCGGCGTCGAACTCCAGCAGCGCCACCCGGCAGAGTTCTTCCACGTTCGCGGTCCAGGCTGCTGCCAGATCCGCTGCCGTAGCCTCGTCGCTGAGCTGGAAATTGGCGTAGGCGAGGCCCTGCAGGACAAAGTTCACCGCGTTCCGGGAGACCGGCTGGCCAGCGCTGACGCAGTCATCCCGCACCAGGCGGGACAATTCGGTGCGGTTGAGCGGATGCTCTCGCAGCCTGGCCGCCATGGCCAGGAACACCTGCCGGAACTGGGCCGCGGACAGCGCCGGGACATCCGTGACCCGGGTGACCTGCTCCTCGATGCCGGGCTGCAGGTCAGCCGGGGCAGGGAGATCCTCGCTCGAAAATCGCTTGGCGTCCCAGACCCACCCGCCCTGCGCCGGGGAGTACTCGACGCTTTGGCCGATCTGGGCGGCCCAGGTCCCGAACTTTCCGAATCCGCCCCAGTCTGTCTTCAGGGACGGGTCTGCGGTGAGGGCCCGGTGGGCCACCATCGCGCCGACCACCGGTCCCGGAGCGGTGCGGACGAACTCCAGGACCTCACGGACCGCGGGCGAGACCGCCTTGGTTTTCGGCTTCGCGGCGGCCGGGACGTGCTGCTGCTTCGGGGACGCCACCGCATGAATCGGCTCCACCGTGGTGCCGTTGAGGATGGCGACGAAGTCGTGGGACTCCACGACATGGTCCGCCATCTCCCGGTAGGCGAACGCCACGGCGCCGGCCGCGATGACGGTGGTCATCCGGTCGGCGGCGCGGAACCGCTGGATCAGGGACGTGAAGTCGGCGTCGGCCGAGGCGATGAAGAACTCGTCGATGCCGCCGCTGCCGGACAGCGCGTCCATGGCATCCAGCACCAGGTTGATGTCCGTGCTGCTCTTGCCCCGCTGGGTCAGTGACGGGCAGTCGATGACGCGGAACCCGGCCCGGGTCCAGTAGGTCCGGTATTTCGAGTACACCACGGGGTTGAGATAGCAGTTGCGGATCAGGAAGCGCCGGGATTCCCCGCCGGCACCGCCGTCGGCCAGGGCCTCCGTCCAGTGCTTGGGATCCTCGGCGAACCGTTTGGCGGCGGCAGGGTCAAGGGCCATCAGGCCGGTGTAGACGTTGTCGAAATCAACGAACATGGCGGCGCGGATGCCGGGCCGCCCGGACCGGGGGAGAGGTTCACTCATCGGCTCAGTGTGCCAGCAGGACGGCGGGGCGGGCCAGATTTGGCCCTTTGTGTTGCTCCTTTACTCCCAACGTCGGGAGGCCCCCTGGCGCCGCGACTGCGGGCGGGGTTGACGGGCGGCCTCATAGGAGGGCTTCCGTAGTTGGCCCGCCCATCCGTAAGTGCCGGCACCGGGCAGGGGGCGCGTCATCGGGTCAAATCTCGTGTTGAGGTCTGCTTGCTCCGGGTCGAGGGTCAGCAGGAGAGTGCCGAATCGGATCCAACGCCCGGTGGGCCGCGCATGATAGAGGCCCAAAGTCCAGGTGTCGGCGGCCAGTGACTCGCGGAATGCCTCCGGGGTGGCCGAAAGGCCCCTTCCGGTCGCCTCCGGGCGGGCTGCCAGCAGAACCGGCCCCGCGGATCCCTTGTAGGGCATGAGTGACGTCAGCTTGCTGTTACTGGCATAGCGGTGAGCAGTGAGCATCAATCTGGCTGGCCAGGACATGGCTGTTGATGCCAGTAGCACGTCCGCCGGCCCTGACTCCGTGGTAATCCGCAGCGCCAGGCCGAGGATGTCAGGCCAGCCCGAGGGCATGCCGATCGACCGCGATAACCGGGCGCTCACCGCAGCAGTGCCAGGGGCATCGATCCACAGGATTCCGCTTTCCCCGCAGCCAGGCCGCCGTTCGATGGTTCCGGTCAAGGCCACGCCCGTGGGGTGAATGGGCCGATTGGGGCGCAGGGCCTTCAGGGCTTTGAAAGCGGCAGCAAGAGTCTGGCCGGCCGCACCGCTAAAAGAGATTCTCATGCCGATTGCCTTTCCAGGCTGCGCACGCCGCGGTGATGGAGTAGCCATCCCGCTCCGATGAGCAGCACGCTGACGACGAGGAAGCCGATGTCCCAGACAGCGGTCCCCCAAGGTCATACCTGACATGGTGGACCTGAAGGATTTGGTGATCGATCAGGCCTCCTGCGATGTTGAATGTTCCCCACCCCATAAGGACGAGCCCGAAGTGGAAGCTCCAGTTCGGCGCCAACCGCACCGGGCGCGACGTGCTGACTGTGGATATTGATGCGGCCAGCACCAGCAGCCACATTGCCAGGTGGAAGAAGCCGTCCGCAAGCGTGTTGACTTCAAGGCCCGCAACCGTCGTAACCGGGTAATCGGGGTGTGGCTGAGCATGTGGTGCCACTCGAATATTTGATGCAGAACGACGCCATCAACGAAACCGCTCCCAGCCCCATCCCGTAGAGGAAGCCGGCAAGCCTTGATGACCGCGTCCGGGCGGCAGCGCGCCCAGTCCGTGGAGTAGCCATGGCCATGCGTTACGGCAGAGCCAGGCGGGAACGGGCACCCGATGCGTTCACCAGGCCACCGCCTTCTTCTGCCGGGAATTGATGGCGGAAGTCTGGCCGCAGTTCGAGCAGGAGATCCGGTAGGTCCGGGACGTGGTGAAGATCGGGATGAAAAACAGCGTGAACTTCGTGGCGCTTTCCTGGAGGTGGTGGTGAACGAACCGGCCGCAGTGCTGGCAGGTTGCCGGCCGTCCGCGGAGGTTGTTCAGGACGGTCTTGAGGCCGAAGAGGAGAAACATGTTTAGTGCCTTTCAGAGAGTTCGCCAGTCAAGGCCGCGGAGCCACGATCTTCCTGCTGAGCAGCGCCTTCGGTCCCGGGGACGACGGCGATCCGGGATTTTCTGCGGGGGACAGGGGCTTTCAACCAAGTAGTAAGCATGCTTGCTTGTTACTGAGTCTACGCGCAATGTCTACATTGCAGGAAGCGAAGGTAGGGTTCCCGGGCGCATGAGAGCATGCCGAACCGCGGGGACCTATTAGGCCGGCGGCATCGACCTCCTGGTGCAGAAGCACGGGTCGGATCCGGCCGGCCCGGCCACCGATGGCGGGCACCCAGTCTTCTGACTGGGTCCTTTCCATAGACGCGGCGACAAGCAATAATTGACTGATCAGCATACTTACTACTTCAACCGAACGGAGTACAGCATGAGAGCACTTACCTGGCAGGGAAAGCGGTCGGTCAGCGTAGAGGTGGTTCCGGATCCAGTGATCCAGGAGGCCACGGACGCCATTGTGAAGATTACGTCCTCGGCGATCTGCGGTTCCGACCTTCACCTGTACGAGGTGCTCGGGCCGTATATGAAGTCCGGCGACATCCTGGGACACGAACCCATGGGCATAGTCCAGGAAGTCGGATCCGCAGTAACGAACCTTGTGCCCGGGGACCGCGTGGTCATCCCATTCAACATCTCCTGCGGACATTGCTGGATGTGCAGGCAGGGGCTGCAATCCCAGTGTGAGACCACGCAGGTTCACGACCACAACAGCGGCGCGAGCCTCTTCGGATTTTCCGAGCTCTACGGATCCGTCCCCGGCGGCCAGGCGGAATACTTGAGGGTGCCGCACGCGGATTATGGACCGATCAAGGTGGGCCATGAGCTGCCTGACGAGCGCTATCTCTACCTGTCCGATATCCTGCCCACTGCTTGGCAGGGCGTGACCTACGCCGATGTCCCCGAGGGCGGCACCCTGGCAGTCTTCGGCCTCGGTCCGGTGGGGCAGTTCGCCAGCCGAATCGGCCGCCACCTCGGCCAGCGGGTCATTGCGATAGAACCGGTTCCGGAACGCCGCCGCATGGCAGAGCGGCACGGAGTGGAAACTATGGATTTCGCGGAAGACATCGGTGACCAGCTGCGCGAGATGACCGGGGGGCGGGGCCCCGACGCGGTGCTCGACGCCGTCGGCATGGAAGCGCACAATTCGCCCGTTGGCGCATTCGCCCAGCATGCAGTTGGGCTCTTGCCCGACGCGCTGGCAAAAAAGGCGATGGAAACGGCCGGCGTGGACCGCATGACGGTCCTCCACGCAGCCGTCGATGCAGTTCGGCGCGGCGGCACCATCTCGCTCAGCGGCGTCTACGGAGGCACGGCAAGCCCGATGCCCCTACTCACCATGTTCGACAAGCAGATCCAACTCCGCATGGGCCAGTGCAACGTCCGGAACTGGACTGACCACCTGATCCCCCTCGTGGAAGACCCGAGTGACCCGCTCGGCGTGATGGACCTCAAGACCCACGACGTTTCCCTGGACGGTGCGGCGGCCGCCTACGAGATCTTCCAGAAGAAAGAAGACGGCTGCATCAAGGTGATCCTGAAGCCCTGAACGGGCTCGCGCAGCAGTCTGTCTGGCCAGAACCAAGCCGAGAGCAACGAAAGGCGTAACCATGAGCACCTACCATCCCGAAAACGATCCCGCCAACCCCGACCCGCCGCGGGCGGACGGAGGAAAGAACCGGGGCGTGCGTGAATACTCGATCCCCGATCCGGCCGCGTCGGGTGACCCCGATGCGGGGGCCTCGAGCAACCCCGATCCGCTCAAGGACAAGATCACCGGGTTGGAGCCTGGTGGGGGAGTGCCGCCGGGAGAGACGCCTCCGGCCGAGGACCAGATGAGCCGCGATCAAGGGCACAGCGAGTAGCCGCCAAGCGGCCGCACGAAAACGCTGGCCGGCAGGCGGGCACCCGTCACCTCATGGGGCGGGTGCCCGCCTGACGGCCGGTCCGCCCTCCCGGCCTTCGGAGTCGACGCAATCGATGAAGTGCCGTTGTCCGAAGGCGAAGAAAATGAGCATCGCAGGGTGATAGGTGGGATGACGACCATGACGTACTGGTGGTCGCCCTGTAGTGCTAGGAGGAGACGGACTCGAGCGTGGCGGCGCCGTGGTTCACGCTCAGCGTGAACGTGCTGGGGCCGCTGGCGTGGACCGCGATGTTGCTCTGCGGGGTGTTGTGACGGACCGAGAGGTCGTGGATCAGGGAGTCCAGTTCGTGGTGCATCGTCGAGCGGTCCCAGAGCTTGTGGGTGACAGAGGTGGCAGTTTCAAACGTCATTGTTCAGTGCTTCCATTCGTGATCCGGGTGTCCGGCTGCCGCACCGATGCGGAGCCGCCGTAGGGCCAAACCGGGAACGCTCCGGGACCGCTGGTGGCTCTGCGAGCTCACCGGTTTGGCCTCATTGCGTCCACCAGGATGGGTAAAACTGTTGCCGCCGGGCCTCTGAACCGCTGCATGCGCGGACCTTCAGGGTGCCGGGGTTGCCGCGGCCGGGAAGTTTCCGTCCCCGCAGTGCCTTTCCATAGTGCACAGCGCGGCGCGACCGGCTCAAGCTGATTTCGCATTATTGCCCGTGAGACTCATCACAGGCGGGCAGTCCGACCCCGATATCCCGTAGATCAGTTGCGGGCCGAATCCCGTACCTGTGGAGGACTCGGGAAGGAATTCACAAATCGGGAGAGCTGTTCCCGGAGGATTTCCCATCCGTCGAAGTCTGAAGGAAGGGCAGCGCTCTCAGCCTCACGGGCTGCTCGGAGGGCCGCTTTCCCGGCGTCGGTTATCTCGACGTGGAACTGGCGGCGGTCATGTGGGTCTCTTGTCCTCGAGACCAGGCCTCCTGTCTCCAGGCGCGTCAGGACGCGGCCCAGGGTCTGGCTTTGAACGTGGACCACTGCGGCGAGCTGTTCTTGGTTCATGGGACGGTGCGACATGGCCTTGAGTGCGATGACTGCGGCCCGAGTCAGGCCCAGCGGAGCAAGGGCCTCGTCAAAGCGGCGCTGAACAAGGCGGGCAGCCGTCGTCAGCAGCACGCAGCCGTCCCGGACGTGGTCCTGGGGGTCGAGGGGCATCGATAGCGACCTTCCTTGAGCGGGGCAGATGACGGCCTTCCTAAGGTGGAAAAGGTTCAACGGGGAAGGCAGGTCAGGTTCCGGCGTCGGCCGGCATCCTGACCCGAACTATCACTATCGGCGCGTGTTGTTATCGCCGTCCGTTTCGAAGTGTTCCATGTGCCTTGGTGTACGGCACGATGATGCCCCCGTTGACGCGGGCTTCCAGCGGCACCAAGGACTCCGACGTGCCGAAGCGCCCGGTCTCGGCCGTGACCAAGGTTGGCTCGCCGTTGTCATCCGCGTACATCTGGCGCCGATGGTTCCGATCTTGTCCCCATCGTTCGTCAGGACGTTTCCGTTGCGCTGCAGCAAGTCATCAACGTGTTCCTTGGCGAGCATGATGTCTCCTTGGATCTGTGGTGCGGTCTGGCGTGCAACGAACCCGCTTGGATTGCTGCGCGACTCCACCATAAGCATGCTTAGCAAGAGTTTGGCAAGCTTACTTACTATTTTCTTGTCCTGAGCGACGCCGCCCGCCGGGGCGTGTGGGTTCGATGTAGTTCATCGCTGGAAACGGAAGTCTTGCGGAGTAGACAGGAAGTGTGCTTACTATTTACGTAGTAAC
Organism: Pseudarthrobacter ribosi; assembly: GCF_055412865.1. Taxonomy (NCBI): domain Bacteria; kingdom Bacillati; phylum Actinomycetota; class Actinomycetes; order Micrococcales; family Micrococcaceae; genus Pseudarthrobacter; species Pseudarthrobacter ribosi. The sequence goes on from NZ_JBVAYZ010000012.1 coordinate 110,562, forward strand.
CGTGCTTACTAATTCACCGGCACCGCTAGTTCACGATTCACCTGCGTACCCTTCCTGAAAGAGAGCAACGATGACAGACAACCAATGGCCCCAGACGACTCCATCGGCGTCCTCGGACGAGTACCCGAGTACCGGGACAGTGCCCCCCGGCGGCGCGCGGGGCTCTGCATCCACGAAGGAGGCAGTGAAAGACGAAGCGGCGTCAGTGGCAGGGCATGCCGCAGGGGAAGCGAGGAACGTCGCTGAAACCACGAAGACTGAGGCTGCCAACGTCGCCACCGAGGCAAAAACCAGTGCACTCCACCTGCTGCAGCAGGCAAAATCCGACCTGACCGATCAGGCCGGCACGCAGCAGCAGAAGGCCGCGGAGGGGATCCGCACTATCTCGTCTCAGCTGCACACCATGGCGGATGCGTCCGACCAGCCCGGCGTCGCAGCTGACCTCATCCGCCAGGCTGCGGAGCGGTCCCAGTCCGTGGCTTCCTGGCTCGAAAACCGGGATCCGGGATCTCTGCTGGAGGAAGTCAAGTCTTTCGCACGCCAGCGCCCGGGGACATTCCTGCTGGCCGCAGCCGGCGCTGGAATGCTCGCCGGCCGACTGGGACGAAGCCTGCAGGCCGGCGCCCCGGACACGCAGCAGTCGAAGTCGTCGAAAGCCGCTCACCTGGCTTCCCCGGCAGCGGCCCCCGTCCACCAGGAGACGGTAATCGCCGCTGGATCGGGCGACCGATTCTTCGATGAGCCGGACCTTCCCGGCACGGCAGGTCCCGTTTCGACCAGCACATTGCCCTCCGGCACGGCAGCCGAGACCACCCTGAGGGACGACGTTCCCTTCCCTAACCGAGAAGGTGGCCAGCTATGAGCCACGAGATACCAGAGGTACCCCCCACTGCCGCGCACGCCAAGGCTGAAACGTCGTCCCTGGGCGATCTTCTGGGCGAGGTCACGCGGGACATGTCCACGCTGATGCGGCAGGAAGTCGAGCTGGCGAAGGTC
>NZ_JBVAYZ010000013.1:0-108565 GCF_055412865.1 Pseudarthrobacter ribosi
CGCCCGCAGCCCGCCCCGCAGCGCCCCACGGCGGCTGCGCGGGCTCCCACGGCGGCCCCACGGCGGCTGCGCGGGCTCCACGGCGGGCTGCGGCCTACCCCGCCGTGCGGGCGTCGCCGATGCTGTGCAGCCCTTCCGGGGTGGTGCCGTTGACTTCGTAGTCGCCCACGGTGCGGGCCTTGAACACGGCCGGGTTGTGGGTGGCCACGGTCCGGGCGTTGCGCCAGTGCCGGTCCAGTGACTTGGACTTCGATGTTGCGGACGCCCCGGTCACGTCGAAGAGCTGCTGGGCAGCGGACTGGACGAGTTCGGGCACCAGCAGCTGGGCCTTTTCCACGGCAATTTCGCCGCGGACATAACGCTGGTCCACGGTGAGATCCAGGTCCGGATCGGCGCCGGCGTCCAGTTCCCGTGCGGCCGCCAGCACCACGGACTCCGCGGCGAAGACCTTGGCCGAGAGCTGGCCGACGAGCTGCAGGATGAGGGGGTCGCTGCGGAACAGCTCCCCGGAGCCGGTGTTGAACGTGCGTTTGCGGTCGCGGACCAGCGTCCGCGCATCGGCCAGCGCCGCCCGGCCGATGCCGGCCAGGACGGCGAGCAGGACCAGCTGGAAGAAGGCCGGCTCGTGTGTGGTGGATTCCGAGCGCCTGATGATGTTGGCGTCCGGAACCACGGCGTCGCGGAAGATAGTGGTTCCGGTGCCGGTCAGCTGCTGGCCGAACCCGTCCCAGTCGTCGAGGATTTCCACTCCCGGCTGCGTGGTGCTGATCACCGCATACTGGCGGCCTTCCACGCCCTCGGTGCTGGCCATGACGGCAATCCACTCGGCGAAGATCGTTCCCGTGGTGTAGAACTTTCGGCCGTTGAGCAGCCAGTCCGCGCCGTGGCGCGCCAGTTTGGTTCCCGTGGTTCCAATGACATTTCCGGACTTCTCCGTGGCGGCGTTCCCGAAGATCTCACCGGCCACCACCTTGGGGTACCAGCGGTTCCGGAATGCAACGGATTCCAGGCCGACGGTTTCCACGAAGGCGAAGTGCGAGCGGTAAAGGTGGGCCACGGAGGAATCCGCCTCGGCGAGTTCGATGAGCAGCCGGAAGAACGGCTCGAAGCCGATGCCGTCGCCGCCGTGTTCCGCGGGCACCCGCAGCCGGCCGAAGCCTTCCTCCTTCAGCCAGCGGGCCGGCTCGAAGGGCAGGACCCGGTCCTGCTCGCGGGCCAGCGCGCCTTCGGCGATCCGGGCAAACACGGGGCGGAAGCGCTGCGCCAGTTTCTCGTATCCGGCTTCGGCCGACGGCGCCGCGGGGGCTGTGGTGTCTGGGGCGTGGGACATACGTTTCCTCGGTTCCTGTCGGCGGGTTAGAGCTTCGAGACGTCGGTGGCGGGATCCTGGTCCCAGGGGGTGGGCAGGATGCCCTTCTGGTAGCCGGCGAACCAGGCCTTGACCTCCGGGGACTGGAATGCGGCCTTGAGGGCTGCTGCCTTCTCCGAACCGGCAAAGTCCTTCCGGCCTGCAACCACGATCCGGAACGGCACCTGGTCAGCGTCCGCTTCGAAGGCCAGCGCGTCTTCCTTGGTGTGCCCGGCGTCGGCGGCCATCCGGGCGATCAGGAATCCGGCGTCGACATCGGGAAGGGTCTTGGCCAGGGATTGCTGGTCCACCTCCACGAACTGCAGCTTCTTCGGGTTGGCGGTGATGTTCTCCTGCGAGGTGTGGATCACTGTTGCTTCGGAAAGCTCCAGCAGGCCGGCGTCCCGAAGCATGAACAGGGCACGGCCGTTGTTGGCCGGGTCCACGGGGATGCCGATCTTTGCCCCGTCCGGGAGCTCGTCCAGGGCTTTGTACTTGTCAGACCAGATGCCGCCGGGCGCGCTGTAAACGTAGAAGAGGCCCACGTTGTCCAGGCCCTTGTCCTGGTTGAACTGCTTCAGGTACGCGTTGTGCTGGAAGAAGTTGGCGTCGAATTCGCCGTTGGCCACGGCCAGGTTGGGCTGGATGATGTCCGTGACGTAGGTCGGCTCTAGGGTCCATCCCTTGGCCTCAAGCAGCTTCTGGGCAAGCTTGGTGGGCTCCTGGTACGGGGCCGACTCGGTGACGATGATCTTGATCGTCTTGCCGCCGCTGGCACCGGCACCCCCGGGATTGACGAGGCCGCAGCCGGTCAGTGCCGAAACGGAGGCTGCGCCGGCGCCCGCGAGGGCGTACTTGAGGAAACTTCTACGCTGCATGTTCTTGGTCCTTTGTGGTGGGTCGCGCTAGGCGGTAACGGTGGCGGGCTGGTTTTCGGCAGCCGCGGAGAATTCCGTGAACGCTCCCCGGAAGGCCGCGGCCGGATGGCGGCCGTTGAGGCGCGGCCCGGCCCCGAAGAGCTTCTCGCGCAGGGTTCCGGGCGCGTAGCTGTCCTGGGCAAGCCCGCGGCTCCGCAGTTCCGGCAGCACACCGTCGATGAAATCTGTGTACGAGCCGGGGATGGTCTGGTTGATGATGTTGATGCCGTCGATCCCGGCGTCCTGCCACTCCTCGAGGCGGTCGGCAATCTGCTCGGGCGTTCCCACCACGCGGTTGGCCCGGCTGCGGTACAGCGCAATGTCGCGGAGCGTGGGATTGCCGCCGCGGACGGAGGCGCGGATGGCGGTGAGGTGGCCCTGGCTGCCTTCCGTTTCAAGGTCACCGAGCGGGGTGTCCAGCGGCAGGCCGCCGAGGTCGACGCCGAATCCGCCGCCAACGTGCGCCAGCAGGGCCTCGATGTCCAGGCTGTCCTCCAACTCCCCGGCCTTTTGTTCTGCCTCGGCTTCGGTCCCCCCGACCACGAAGTGCATGCCCTGCAGGAACTTGACGTCGTCCGGGTGGCGGCCGGCGGCAACGGCCTGTTCACGGACGGCCGCCGTGTACTTCGCGGCCACCTCCGTGTTCGGCGCCAGGGTGAACGTGGCCTCGGCGTTGGCGGCGCAGAACTGCTGCCCGCGGCCGGAGCTCCCGGCCTGGAAGAGCACCGGGGTGCGCTGCGGGGAGGGCGCCGCGAGGTGCGGCCCGTCGATCGAGTACCGCGGCCCGCGGTGGTAGATCTTGCTGACCTTCTCCGGGTCGGCGTGGACTCCGGTCTCCTTGTCCCGGAGGAGCGCGTCGTCCTCCCACGAGCCTTCCCACAATTTGTAGGCGGCCTCGACATATTCGTCCGCCCAGTCGTAGCGTTCGTCATGCTTGGTCAGCTCGGTGGCGTTGAAGTTCCGGTGCGCGTTTTCCAGCACGCTGGTGACGATGTTCCACGCCACCCGGCCGTTGCTGATGTGGTCCAGGGTGGACATCTGCCGGGCAAACTGGAAGGGGTGGCTTTGAATCACCGACGACGTCGCGGCCAGTCCGATGTCCCGCGTTCCGGTGGCGAGCGCGGACAACAGAATGAGCGGATCGTTGGACGGCACCTGCAGGCCCTTTTTCAGCAGCGACGCCCACCCGCCGTCGTAGTCGCCGTAGAGACCGACGACGTCGGCGAAGAAGATCGCATCAAACTTGGCGTCTTCGAGCTGGCGGGCCAGGTCGATCCAGAGCTGGAGTTCGTTGAACCGGTGCTGTTGCGCTTCCGGGCGCCGCCACTGGCCGCCCATGATGTGGCTGGACGTGTTCATCACGAAGGCGCTGATGAGAAGGCGCGGGCGGGGTCCGTCGAAGCGGGTACTGGCTGTTGAAGTCATGGGGGTGCTTTCCGCTGTGGGAGGTGTGGGGGCGGGGTTGCTGCGGGCGGTCAGAGGCGCTTGTCCAGGCGTCGGGCGAGGTAGGAGCCGCCCAGCTGGACGATGGTGACCAGCAGGATCATCAGGACAATCGCCGTGATCATGAGCGGCGTCTCGTAGCGGTAGTAGCCGTACCGGATGGCGAAGTCGCCGATTCCGCCGCCGCCCACCAGGCCGGCCATCGCCGAGTAGGAGATGAAGCTGACGGTCATGATCGTGATGGAGCTGACGAGCCCGGGCTTCGCCTCCACGATCAGGACGTCCCGGACGATCTGGGAGCGGCTGGCTCCCATGGACCGTGCCGCCTCGACCACGCCGCCGCCCAACTGGCTGAGGTTCTGTTCCACGAAGCGGGCAAAGTACGGGATGGCGTTGAGGGTAAGCGGGACAATGACTGCGGCGGTCCCGATGGTGGTACCCACAATGAATCTGGTCACCGGGATGATCGCAATCAGCAGGATCAGGAACGGGAACGAGCGGACCAGGTTGACCAGCCCGTCGAGGACGCGGTGCAGCTTCGGTTTGTGCTTCAGCCCGTTGGGACCGATGGTGTACAGCAGCACGCCCAGGGGTGTGCCGAGGAGCACCGCCAGCGGGATGGCCACGAGCAGCATGGTGAGGGTCTGCCCCATGGCGACGCCGATTTCGGGCAGGACTTCCAGGATCCGGTCAAGCATTGATCAGGCCCTCCGAAGTGGCTGTAGTGTGCGCGGCCTTCCCGGAGCGGTCCAGTTGGATCTCATCGGAAATCAGGTAACGGCCGATCGAGGTCGCCGGGTGGAAGCCGGGGCGCTGGAGTTCGGTGAGATCGAACTGCTCCACAACCCGGCCCTCTTCCATCACCGCAACGTTGTCGGCGATGGCCTTGATGACGTTCATCTCATGGGTAACCACCACGATCGTGATGCCGAATTCGGCGTTGACGTCGGCCAGGTACTGCAAGACGGATGCGGTCGTCCGGGGGTCGACAGCCGACGTCGGCTCGTCGCAGAGCAGCACCTTGGGGCCGGTGGCGAGAGCGCGGGCGATGGCCACCCGCTGTTTCTGGCCCCCTGAGAGCTTGGCCGGATACGTGCTGGCCTTGTCGGCGAGGTCCACGATCTCCAGGGTTTCGGCCGCCCGCCGGCGGCGTTCCGCCTTGCCCACGCCGGCGAACTTCAGCGACAGCTCCACGTTTTCCTGGGCCGTGAGGTTGTTGAGCAGGTTGAAGTGCTGGAAGATCATCCCGATGTCGTGCCGCTTGGTCCGGAGTCGGCGTCGGACAGGGTCACCAGGTCGACGCCGTCCACGAGGACGCGTCCCGACGTCGGGCGCTCGAGGAGGTTGATGTTCCGCAGCAGGGTGGACTTTCCCGCCCCGGAGAACCCGATGATGCCCTGGATGGTGCCCCGCCCGATATGCAGGCTGACGTCGTCCACGGCCGTGAATGGACCCCCCGCCGAATCGAACGTCGTGCTGACATTCTGGATTTCGATCACAGGCCATCACCTGCTCGGGGCCGTGCTGCGGCTGCTGTCTGCGTGTTCATGAAGTCCTCCGGGATCGCCCGAGGAAAGCCTTGGGCCCCGGCCCCAGGCTGCGCAAAGCGAAGCCCCGAGCCTAAGAACACATCGGTTCTCCATCGGTCCTGGCGGTAGCACCGTCCTCAAAGAGGGGGTTGCTGCGGCGTCACGGAGCCAGATCTCTCAGCCGCTCGGGATGGTTATGACTCCATCTGACACGGCAAGGTGGCGGATACTGAAAAAGCCAGTCACATTTTGTAACCGGCTTTTCCTGACTCTGCTGCTTCTTGGCCCCGGCTACACGCCGACGCGCCAGCCTTCGCGGGCGGGGCACGCGTTGACCACAACGTCCAGCCCGGCCGCCCTGGCACGCTCCACCGCAGCGTCGTCAAAGACGCCGAGCTGCAGCCAGACGGCTTTGGCCCCGACGGCGATGGCCTGGTCGATGACGTCCCCCACCTTGTGCGAGTTGACGAAGCAGTCCACGACGTCGATCGGGTGCTTCTCCGCGGGGATCTCCGCCAGCGAGCGGTACCCCTTCTCGCCGTGGACGTCGTCCCCGGGGAGGTTCACCGGGACAATCTGCATCTCCAGGCGGTCCCGGACGTAGAGGGACACGTCGTAGGCCGAGCGCCACTCGTTGGTGGTGAGGCCGACGATCGCCCACAGGCCTTTGGTTCGCATGAGCCGATCAATGACTGCCGGATCGTTAACGTGCGTCATGCATCAAGCCTACTCCTGCGGAGTTTCGAGAAAATATCCGAACAAATGAATGAAACATCGGCCCAGGTCGCCGCGATGAACGAATATTACAACGCGGCGGCCCCGGATTTTGTGGATTCGTGCATCTCGGCTCTAGTAGGTAGTGACCATCCCGAGCGGCCGAGAGACCTGGATCGATGAAGCCGCAGCAACCCCGGTGACGTGAGACGACCATTCCCACGCCACTATTCCTCTCCCTATCGATGAAATTCGAGGGAACCGAGGGAACCAGGGTGCTACTGCCAGGACCGATGGAGTGCCACAATGCCCCCCAAGAATTCTTCCGTCTTACCCACGTTTGCCCGGACTCCCTCCGAGGACGGACCGGCGCGTCACCGCAGCACCATCCCCACGCCCGCCGCAGCCGCAAGCACAGACACCGTTGCGTTCTGGGAAGAACAAGCCCTCCGCCTTGACTGGGCGGACGTGCCCGGCGGCCCTTCCTACGGCGGCAAGCCCTGGCACACGGCGCACCGGCGCGTGCCGGCCGACCTGGAAGCCGGCACCGGCCCGGACATCACGTGGTTCGAAGGCGGCAAGCTCAACGTGGCCCACAACTGCGTGGACCGCCATGTCGACGGGGGCCGGGGCGGCAAAGTGGCCTTCCACTTCGAGGGTGAACCCGGCGACCGCCGCTCCATCACGTACGCCGAACTCCAGCGCGACGTCGCCAGGGCCGCCAACGCGCTGCTGGCCCTCGGCATCAGCAAAGGCGACCGCGTGGTCATCTACCTGCCGGTCATCCCCGAAACCGTCATCATCACGCTGGCCGTCGCCCGCATTGGCGCCATCCACTCGCTGGTCTTCGGCGGTTTCTCCGCCGAGGCGCTCAAGTTCCGGGTGGAGGACACCGGCGCGAAGCTGCTCGTGACCACCGACGGTCAGTTCCGCCGTGGCACCGCCGTGCCGGTCAAGGACAACGCGGACACCGCCGTCTCCGGCGAGAACGCCATCGAACACGTCCTCGTGGTCAACCGCACCACGGCACCGGAGCTGCTGCACACCGTGCCGATGACCGAGGGCCGCGACGTCTGGTGGCACGACGCCGTCGGGCAGGCCTCCGACCTCCATGCCGCAGAGCCGTTCGACGCCGAGACGCCGCTGTTCATCATGTACACCTCCGGCACCACCGGGAAGCCCAAGGGCCTGGTCCACACCTCGGGCGGTTACCTGACGCAGGCGTCGTGGAGCTTCGAGCACCTTTTCAGCCACCCGGACCCGGACCTCCGCGACCAGGACGTGCACTGGTGCACCGCTGACCTCGCCTGGGTCACGGCCCACACCTACGAGATCTACGGCCCGCTCTCGAACGGCGTCACGCAGGTGATCTTCGAGGGCACCCCGAACACCCCGCACCCGGGCCGGCACTTCGAAATCATCGAACGCTACGGTGTCACGCAGTATTACACGGCCCCCACGCTGGTCCGGTCCCTCATGGGCTGGTTCCCCGACGGCATCCCGGACACCTACGACCTCTCCTCCATCAGGATGCTCGGCACCGTCGGCGAAGCTGTCAACCCCGAGGCCTGGCGCTGGCTGCGGAACAACGTCGGCGCCGGCACCGCCCCCGTGGTGGACACCTGGTGGCAGTCCGAGACGGGCGCCACCATCCTCTCCCCCGCACCGACGGACACCGAGTTCAAGCCCGGCTGCGCGGCCCGTCCGCTGCCCGGCGTCAGCACGCGCATCGTGGACGACGCCGGCAACACGGTGCCGCCCGGCGTCCAGGGCTTTATCGTGGTGGACTCTCCCGGTCCCGCGATCGCCCGGACCGTGTGGGGCAACCCGCAGCGCTACTTCGATTCGTACTGGCGCAAATACGTCGGGCAGGGCTGGTTCCTCGCCGGCGACGGTGCCAAATACGACGCCGACGGCGACATCTGGATCCTCGGGCGGGTGGACGACACCCTCAACGTCTCCGGACACCTGCTCTCCACAATCGAAATCGAATCGGCGCTCGTGTCCCACCCCGACGTCGTGGAGGCCGGCGTCTGCCCCGTCACCGATCCGAAGACCGGGCACGCGATCGTCGCATTCGTCGTGCTGAAGCGGACCGCCGCCGCCGACGGGATCCAGGACCGGCTCAAGGCCCACGTCGCGAAGGAGATCGGGCCGATCGCGAAGCCGCGGGACGTCGTCGTCGTGTCCGATGTGCCGAAAACCCGCAGCGGCAAGATCATGCGCAGGCTCCTCACCCAGCTGTTCGAAGGAACAGCGCTCGGGGACACGACCTCGCTGCAGAACGAACCATCCATCGCGGACATCCAGGATGTCCTGCGGACCCGTGATACCCGGAAGTAAAGGAACACCCATGACTGACATCAGCAACGTCGCCCGTCTTTCCGATCCGCTCAAGTTCGCCTACTGGGTTCCGAATGTCTCCGGCGGCCTCGTGGTCTCCACCATCGAACAGCGCACCGGCTGGGACTTCGAGTACAACAAGAAACTGGCCCGGATCGCGGAGAACTCCGGCTTCGAATACGCCCTGACCCAGACCCGCTACGCCGCCTCCTACGGCGCGGACAAGCAGCACGAGGCAACCGCGTTCAGCCTCGCGCTGCTGGCCGCCACCGAACGGCTCAAGGTGATCTCCGCGGTCCACCCGGGCATGTGGCACCCCGGTGTGCTGGCGAAGTTCATCATCACCGCGGACCACATCTCCAACGGCCGCGCCGCCGTGAACATCGTCTCCGGCTGGCTCAAGGCCGAGTTCGAGAACTTCGGCCTCGAATGGCTCGAACACGACGAACGCTACGTCCGCACCGAGGAGTTCATCAAGGTCCTCCGCGGGCTGTGGACCGAGCAGGACTACAGCCAGTCGGGCAAGTACTACAACATCAACGACTTCACCCTCCAGCCGGCACCGGTGGACGTACCGGGCCGGGCGCACCCGGAGATCTTCTTCGGCGGCAACTCCACCGCAGCGCAGGCCACGGCAGGCCGGGTGGCGGACTGGTACTTCTCCAACGGCAAGGACCTGGAAGGCTTCAAGGAGAACATCGCCGGCGTCGTGGCCGCTGCCAGCGAGACCGGTCGCGGGACCGCCGGGGGGCTACGCGCCCCGAAATTCGGCCTCAACGGCTTTGTCATCGCCCGCGATTCCGAGAAGGAAGCCCGGGACACCCTCCGCGAGATCGTCGCGAAGGCGCACAAGCCCGCCGTCGAGGGTTTCCGCGCCGCGGTTCAGGAAGCCGGAGCGTCCACGAAGGACGGCAAGGGCATGTGGGCCGACTCCAGCTTCGAGGACCTGGTCCAGTACAACGACGGCTTCAAGACCCAGCTGATCGGCACCCCGGAGCAGATCGCCGAGCGGATCGTGGAGTACAAGAAGATCGGCGTGAACCTGTTCCTCACCGGCTACCTGCACTTCCAGGAGGAGGTCGCGGCCTTCGGCCACGACATCCTGCCGATCGTCCGCGAACTCGAGGCAGATCTTGCCCGGAAAAACGGCACGGAACTGGACCTGTCCGGCATCCCGGCCGCCAAGGTTGAGGTGAACGCGTAATGGCCGACCGCAAGTTCGGTTTCCGCACCCGCGCCCTGCACGCCGGCGGAACCCCCGACGCCGAGCACGGCGCCCGGGCCGTGCCGATCTACCAGACCACATCCTTCGTGTTCAAGGACACCCAGGACGCCGCCAACCTGTTCGCGCTGCAGAAGTACGGCAACATCTACTCCCGGATCGGCAACCCCACGGTCGCCGCGTTCGAGGAGCGCATCGCTTCCCTGGAGGGCGGCATCGGCGCGGTGGCCACGTCCTCGGGCATGGCCGCGGAATTCATCACCTTCGCCGCGCTCACCCAGTCCGGCGATCACATCGTCGCGGCCTCCCAGCTCTACGGCGGCACCGTGACCCAGCTGGACGTCACGCTGCGCCGCTTCGGGGTGGACACCACGTTCGTCCCCGGCACCGACCCGTTGGACTACGCCGCGGCCGTCCGCGAGAACACCAAGGCGATTTTCGTCGAGGTGGTGGCCAACCCGTCCTCGGAAGTCCAGGACCTGGAGGGGCTGGCCAAGGTCGCGCGCGACGCCGGCATCCCCCTCGTTGTCGACGCCACCTTGAGCACCCCCTACCTCGTGCGGCCGATCGAACACGGGGCGGACATTGTGATCCACTCCGCCACCAAGTTCCTCGGCGGGCACGGCACCACGCTCGGCGGCGTGATTGTCGAGAGCGGCCGCTTCAACTGGGGCAACGGGAAGTTCCCCACCATGACCGAGCCGGTGGCGTCCTACGGCAACGTCTCCTGGTGGGGCAACTTCGGCGAGTACGGCTTCCTGACCAAGCTCCGCTGCGAGCAGCTGCGCGACATCGGGCCCGCGCTGTCGCCGATGTCCGCGTTCCAGCTCCTGCAGGGCGTGGAGACCCTCCCGCAGCGCCTGGACGAGCACCTCAGGAACGCCCAGGCCGTGGCGGAATGGCTCGAAGCGGACGATCGCGTGGCCTACGTGAATTTCTCCGGCCTGCCCTCGCACCCGCACTTCGAGCGGGCGAAGAAGTACCTGCCGCTGGGACCGGGCTCGGTGTTCTCCTTCGGCGTGAAGGGCGGCCGGGCCGCGGGCCAGAAGTTCATCGAGTCCCTGCAGCTGGCCTCGCACCTGGCCAACGTCGGCGACTCACGGACCCTCGTGATCCACCCCGGCTCCACCACCCACCAGCAGCTCAGCCCCGAACAGCTTGAGTCCGCCGGTATCCCCGAGGACCTGATCCGGATTTCGATCGGCCTGGAAGACATCGAGGACATCCTCTGGGACCTGGACCAGGCCCTGGACGCGGCAACCGAAATGGCGGCCGACGGTGTATCCGCGGAAGCGGCGCATCGCGCCGCCGAGGAACGAGGCGGTGTGTCTAAGCCGCGTGCGGATGCACTGTCGGCCGACACCTGCACGATCGGAGCACTGTCATGAGCAGCGAAGAAACCCGTACCTGGACCGGGCCGTCCGCGCCGGAACGGCTGACCCTGCTGCGGCAGGCGACGTCCATTGCGATTGTTGGCGCCTCGGACAAGCCGTCCCGGGCGAGCTACTTCGTGGCGACTTACCTGCAGTCCTCCACGCGCTACAAGGTGTATTTCGTGAACCCGGTGGTGAAGGAGATCCTGGGCGAGAAGACCTACGCCTCGCTCGCGGACCTGCCGGAGAGCCCGGACATCGTGGACGTGTTCCGCAAGCACGATGACCTGCCGGGTGTCCTCGACGAGGCCATCGCCGCCGGCGCCAAGACGCTCTGGCTGCAGCTCGGTTCCTGGCACGAGGACGTCGCGAAGGAAGCGGAAGCCGCCGGGCTCGACGTCGTGATGGACCGCTGCGTGAAGATTGAGCATGCCCGGTTCCACGGCGGCCTGCACCTGGCCGGCTTCGACACCGGGGTCATTTCCTCCAAGCGTCAGGTCCTGGCCTAAGGTTCCCGGGCCCGGCCGGCGTCGTCGTCCGCTGCTGTTCCTGGGGTCGGTGGCGTGCCAGGTGCGGTATCGACGAAATCTGCGCCCTCGGCCGGATCCTGGGAATGGAGCCGGATCTCCGACACGTCGGCGGTCGGATCCCCCTCAGCCGGAGCCTCGCTGTGGCGCCGTTCTGCGCCAGGCGTGTCGCTCATGTCGCGTCCTTTCGTGTGACTTCCCTGCCGTATCCCCGGGTCGCTGCCCAAAGGTCTGCAGTGGGGGCCATCGATGTGTCGGGATACTGCTTCTCTCATCGTGGCTCGGACACGATTCCGGGTCAATATCTCCGGGAATCCGGTACAGCCGCGCCGGCCCTGGCGGGAACCACCGAGGACCCAACGACGACGGCGGCGGGCCACCTTTCCAGGTGACCCGCCGCCGTCGTACCTCAGCTGTTGAAGCGTCAGTCAGTATCAGTCGTTGATCAGGTCGTTGATCACGATGGTCTGGTCCCGGTCCGGGCCGACGCCGATCGCCGAGAAGCGCGTGCCGGAGAGCTTCTCGAGGGCCAGCACGTAGTTCTTGGCGTTCTCCGGGAGGTCCTCCAGAGTGCGGGCGCCGGTGATGTCCTCGGTCCAGCCTTCGAAGTGCTCGAAGATCGGCTTGGCGTGGTGGAACTCGGTCTGCGTCATCGGCATTTCATCGTGCCGGACGCCGTCGACGTCGTAGGCCACGCAGACCGGGATCTGCTCAATGCCCGTGAGCACGTCCAGCTTGGTGACGAAGTAGTCCGTGAACCCGTTGACGCGGGAGGCGTGGCGCGCCAGCACGGCGTCGTACCAGCCGCAGCGGCGCGGCCGGCCGGTGTTGACGCCGAACTCGCCGCCCGTCTTCTGCAGGTACATGCCCATCTCGTCGAACAGCTCCGTCGGGAAGGGGCCTGCGCCCACCCGGGTGGTGTACGCCTTGATGATGCCGATGGAACGTGAGATGCGGGTGGGGCCGATGCCCGAGCCCACGGAGGCGCCGCCGGCCGTCGGGTTCGAGGAGGTCACGAAGGGGTAGGTGCCGTGGTCGACGTCCAGGAACGTGGCCTGGCCGCCCTCCATGAGGACCACCTTGCCCTCGTCCAGGGCGGTGTTCAGGACATACGTGCTGTCGATGACCAGCGGGCGGAGGCGCTCGGCGAAGGACAGGAAGTACTCCACGATCTCGTCCACCTCGATGTCGCGGCGGTTGTAGACCTTGACCAGGAGTTCGTTCTTCTGCCGCAGCGACCCTTCGACCTTCTGGCGCAGGATGGAGGCGTCAAAAACGTCCTGGACGCGGATGCCGAGGCGGGCGACCTTGTCCATGTAGGCCGGGCCGATGCCGCGGCCGGTGGTGCCGATGGCGCGGCTGCCGAGGAACCGCTCCGTGACCTTGTCCAGGACCTGGTGGTAGGGCGCCACGAGGTGGGCATTGGCGGAGACACGCAGCTTGGAGGTGTCGGCGCCGCGGGCTTCGAGGCCGTCGATCTCCTGGAACAGCGCCTCAAGGTTCACCACACAGCCATTGCCGATGATCGGAATCGCGTTGGGGCTCAGGATGCCAGCCGGAAGGAGCTTAAGCTCATACTTCTCACCGCCTACGACGACGGTGTGTCCGGCATTGTTGCCGCCATTGGGCTTGACGACGTAGTCGACTCGGCCACCAAGCAGGTCAGTGGCCTTACCTTTGCCTTCGTCGCCCCATTGGGCTCCGACGATCACGATTGCTGGCATGGGATCCTCCCCCATTCGTTCGGGCTGAAGTCCGGGTGACTCACCTGGGTGGTCACCGGAGCTCAGCGCCGTTCATGAGAATGCCCCGAATCTACCGCTGTGCTCTTACCATCAACGCCAGAGTCCGGGGCTCTTACCACCCAAGTTTAGCCGATCAAGGTCGCGGCAGTTCATTTGACCATCCAATGGACTTCCCGCCGGCCGCGGCCCGCGACGCGGCGTCCAGCCAGCGGAACTCCGGCGCACGGACTTGCGCAGGCCGGCCGGGTGGAATTAAGTGAGAGTTGACCATCCCGAGCGGCCGAGGGACCTGGACCGTTGACGCCGCAGCAACCCTGCCCGGACACAGCCTTGTGGCGGCGACGGGTGCTACCGCCAGGACCGATGGAAAGGAAGCGCCCCATGCGCCAGAACACCGACCATATCCGCGCCACACACGCCGGATCCCTGCCCCGCACCCCCGAACTCATCGCCGCGAACGAGGCCAGGGAAGCAGACGGCGTCACCCCCGAGTTCCTGGATCTGCTGGAAACCTCCGTGGTGGACATCGTCCAGCGCCAGAAGGACCTCGGCATCGATATCCCCAACGACGGCGAATACGGGCACACGATGTCCAGCTCGGTGGACTACGGCGCGTGGTGGAACTACTCCTTCAGCCGGCTCGGCGGCCTCGAGCCGACGGACGTCGACCGCTGGGCTGACGCCGCGGTGCACCGCTCCACACCGGGCAACATCGTGCTGACCTCGTTCCCGGACCGGCGCGACCGGCAGAAGTTCAGCGAGGCCTACGACGACCCGTCCGCCGGGATCCTGGCGCACCGCAAGAGTGTCACGCAGCCAAAGATCGCCGGCCCGCTGCACTACACCGGGCAGGATCTCGTGGGCTCGGACATCGCCAACCTCAAAACCGGCCTGGCCGCCGCCGGACTCGCCGAAGGCTTCGTCGCTTCCCTCTCCCCCGGCTCCTGCGCCCGCGTCGCCAACGAGTACTACAAGACCGATGAGGAACTCCTGTACGCCTGCGCGGACGCCATGCGCGAGGAGTACAAGGCCATCATCGACGCCGGGCTCACGGTCCAGCTCGACGATCCGTCGCTGGCCGAAAGCTGGGACCAGATCAACCCGGAACCGAGCCTGGCGGACTATCTCAAATTCATCCAGCTCAGGGTTGAAGCCACCAACTGGGCCCTGCGCGGCCTCCCCCAGGAGCAGATCAGGCTGCACGTCTGCTGGGGTTCCTGGCACGGCCCGCACACCACGGACATCCCCTTCGCGGACATCATCGGCTCCGTGCTGCAGATCAATGCCGGCGGATACTCCTTCGAGGCCGCGAACGTCCGCCACGAGCACGAATGGCGGGTCTGGGAGGACACCGAGCTCCCCGACGGAAAGGTCATCATCCCCGGCGTCGTCTCCCATGCCACCAACGTCGTCGAGCACCCCGACCTGGTGGCGGACCGGATCGTACGCTTCGCCAACTTGGTGGGCCGGGAAAATGTGATTGCTTCCACAGACTGCGGCCTCGGCGGCCGCGTGCACCCGCAAATCGCCTTTGCCAAGCTGGAATCCCTGGGGGAAGGCGCCCGCCGCGCGACCACGAGGCTCTGGTAATCCGACTTCGGCAGAAACGTCATTTCGCAGGGCTTGATAGACTAATAAGGATCGACCAGGAATCGGTCCACACCACATTTCAAACCACACCGTGCTTGGCATGCCCCGGTGCCCGGTATGCCGCGTACGGTCTGGCAGCTTTACCAATCCCGCAGGAGACTCAGCAATATATGACAGCCTTGGCCACTGAAAATTCACGCGAACAGCTTCTGAGCCGCCGCTACGAACCTAGCGTTGCAGCCGTCAACGAGCTGTGCGACACGCTGCAGGCAACCAAAGCTGGCACGAACGTCCCGTATGTGGACCCGCTGCACGACGTCGACGAGTGCCGGATCATCAGCCTCTTCTCCAACATCGGGACCGAGGACGAGTCCGGTTTTATCACTGCCGGTGACGAGGAAGCGGCCACCCGCCTGCTCGGCGTCCAGTGGAAGCTCGGCCTGCGGCCCGAGTACGTGATGCCCTGGAACGTCCACCCCTGGTACGTGCCGGGCGAGCCCAACGGCAAGTTCACGCCGGACCAGATTTCCGCAGGTTTGAAGCCGCTGCTGAAGTTCCTCGCCGTCGTGCCCCGCGCCTCGGTGATTGTGGCCCACGGCACCGAGGCCAACCGCCTCGCGAACCTTCTCCTCAAGACCGAGGTGCCCATGATTTGGCGCCGCGGCCTCAAGACCTACAAGGTCCGGTCGCTCAGCGGCCGCGCCTTCGCCGGAACCCCGGCCCGCCAGGAGCAGTACCTCGACGAGATGGGCACCGTGTACGCGGACGCCATGGCCCGCACCGGCCTGGCCAAGACCAGCTGATTTTCCGCAACAACGACGGCGGGCGCCCACCTAACTGGTGGACGCCCGCCGTCGGACTTTAACTACCAACACGGAGTCGCTTCCGGTCCATCCCAGGGTGTGGAATGGGCCCGAAGTGACCCCGCGTTGCGGTTAGCGCTTTTCGGCTTCGATGGCTGCCTTGGCGGAGGGGTCCGAGTCGTTGAGGAACTTCTCGATCCGCTCCGGCTCCTCGGCCTCGCCGATCGCAGCGGAAGCCCGGCCCAGCGAATACAGGGCCCGGAGGAAGCCGCGGTTCGGTTCGTGTTCCCACGGGATGGGCCCGACGCCGCGCCAGCCGTTGCGGCGCAGCGAATCCAGGCCGCGGTGGTAGCCGACGCGGGAGTAGGCGTAGGAGTCGATGGTCCGGCCCTCGGTCCATGCTTCCTCGGCCAGCACGGCCCAGAGCAGCGAGGACGTCGGGTGCTTTTCAACAAGGTCCAGGGCTTCCTGGCCCGCGTCCAGCGCCGCGTAGACCTCGGTCTCGGCGGGCAGGAGCGTGGGCTCGGGGCCCATCAGGTTCTTGCGGAACTCGTCCGACATGCCTAGAACGTCTTGCCGGTGGAGCCGAGCTGCTGGGCAGCCTCGACCACGCGGGCCGCGAGGCCGGCCTCGGCGGAGGCGCCCCAGACGCGCGGGTCGTAAAGCTTCTTGTTACCGACCTCGCCGTCGACCTTCAGCACACCGTCGTAGTTGCGGAGCATGTGGTCCACCACGGGGCGCGTGTAGGCGTACTGGGTGTCGGTGTCGATGTTCATCTTGATCACACCGTAGGAGACGGCGTCGGCGATCTCCTTCTCGGAGGAGCCGGATCCGCCGTGGAAGACCAGGTCGAACGGGTTGGCCTTGCCGATCTTGGCGCCGACCTGCTCCTGGATGTCCTTGAGGATCTCCGGGCGGAGCTTGACGCCGCCGGGCTTGTAGACGCCGTGCACGTTGCCGAAGGTCAGCGCCGTGATGTAACGGCCGTTCTCGCCGGCACCGAGGGCTTCGATGGTGGCAAGGGCGTCCTCGACCGTGGTGTACAGCTTGTCGTTGATGGCGTTCTCGACGCCGTCTTCCTCACCGCCGACGGTGCCGATCTCGACCTCGAGGATCATCTTGGCGGCAGCGGTGCGCTCCAGCAGTTCACGGGCGATGCGCAGGTTTTCCGGCAGGGTCTCGGCGGACCCGTCCCACATGTGCGAGCTGAAGAGCGGGTTGCGGCCGGCCCTGACCTCGGCCTCGGAGGCTGCCAGCAGCGGCAGGACAAAGCCCTCCAGCTTGTCCTTGGGGCAGTGGTCCGTGTGCAGGGCGATGTTGACGCCGTAGTTCTTGGCGACTTCGCGGGCAAACGCGGCGAAGCCCAGCGAACCGGCCACCATGTCCTTGGTGGAGGCTCCGGACCAGTAGGCAGCGCCGCCGGTGGAGACCTGGACGATGCCGTCGGACTCGGCCTCGGCGAAGCCACGGAGGGCCGCGTTGAGGGTCTGGGAGGACGTGACGTTAACGGCGGGGAACGCGAAGCCACCCGTCTTAGCGCGGTCGATCATCTCGGAGTAAATCTCTGGGGTTGCAATGGGCATGCTGACTCCTAAAGTGAGTTTCGTCTGCGGGCTGGGCTCACCCTGGAGTGAACCTCGTCGGCTAGGAACCATCCTAGCCATTCCTTCGCCCGTGCAGTGTTTACGGTCACTCGGGCCTGTAATACTCGCTCGCGCGGAATCCCGTTCGCACCACGTACAACCCGCGGCCGGCCGGGCCCCTACCCCGGGAGCTGGTTGAACACGTGCCGGCGGATCCAGGCGTGCATCGCGATGGCGGCGGCCGAGGCGGCATTGATAGAGCGCGTGGAACCGAACTGCTCGATCGACAAAGTGTCCACCGCCGCTTCGTGGACCTCGGGGGAGAGCCCCGGGCCCTCCTGGCCGAACACCAGGACGCAGTCCCTGGGCAGTTCATACGTTTCCAGCGGGACGGAGTCCGGGAAGATGTCGATGCCGATGATCGCCAGGCCCTCCCCCTGCGCCCACTCCACAAAGTCCGCGACGGTCGGGTGGTGCCGGATGTGCTGGTACCGGTCGGTGACCATGGCCCCGCGGCGGTTCCACCGGCGTCGCCCGATGATGTGCACTTCCTTGGCCAGGAACGCGTTGGCGCTGCGCACGACAGTGCCGATGTTCATGTCGTGCTGCCAGTTTTCGATCGCGATGTGGAAGTTGTGCCGCTTGGAGTCCAGGTCCGCGACGATCGACTCGTGCTTCCAGTAGCGGTATTTGTCCACTACGTTGCGGCGGTCCCCGTCCGCCAGGAGGTCCGGGTCCCAGTGCGTGCCCTCCGGCAGTTCCCCTTCCCAAGGCCCGACGCCGACCTCCGCCTTGGGCTCCGCCTCCGGCTCCGCCAGGGTGCCGGAAAGGGTTTCGCTGGGTATCTCGGGTTCAGTCACGACTCAACATTAGACTGGGACTGGCATCGGCACATTATCGGCGGAGGACATCATGGCGGATCAGCAGACAGACCACAGGGAAGACTCGGACCACGTGCGTTCATTCAAATCCGTGTACCGCAGCGGCCAGGAGATCGAGTGCTGGCTGACCGACATGGACGGTGTCCTGGTCCACGAAAACCAGCCCATCCCCGGCGCCGCCGAACTCATCCAGCGCTGGGTGGACACGTCCCGGCGCTTCCTCGTCCTGACCAACAACTCGATCTTCACGCCCCGGGACCTCGCCGCCCGGCTGAAGAGCTCGGGCCTGGAAATCCCCGAAGAGAACATCTGGACCTCCGCCCTGGCCACCGCGCAGTTCCTCAAGGACCAGGTCCGCGGCTCGGATTCCGGCAACCGCGCTTACACGATCGGCGAGGCGGGCCTGACGACGGCGCTGCACGAGGCCGGTTTTATCCTCACCGATCAGGACCCGGACTTCGTGGTGCTCGGCGAGACCCGGACCTACTCCTTTGAAGCCATCACCATGGCCATCCGGCTGATCCTGGGCGGGGCGAGGTTCATCGCCACCAACCCGGACGCCACCGGCCCCTCGAAGGACGGCCCGATGCCTGCCACCGGCGCGATCGCGGCGCTCATCACCAAGGCCACGGGCCGGGAACCCTACATTGTGGGCAAGCCGAACCCGATGATGTTCCGCTCGGCCATGAACCAGATCGACGCGCATTCAGAAACCACGGCCATGATCGGCGACCGGATGGACACCGACATCATCGCGGGGATGGAAGCGGGGCTGCACACCGTGCTGGTGCTCAGCGGCATCACCCACAAGGACGACATCGCCGCCTACCCGTTCCGGCCCAACCAGATCCTGAACTCCGTGGCCGACCTGAAGAACCAGATCTAAGTCCCGTCCCCTAGAAGGCGGTTTTCTTGCCCCCGCCGGAAGGCAGCGGCAGGATCTCGTCCTGCAGCTCCTCGAGCACCGGACGGTAGATGAACGGGTTCCAGCCCGGGCTGGCGTGCGCCGGCTGGGCGCCGTCGGTCCGCAGTGAGTCGGCGGCCATGTTGTCCTTGAAGGTCAGCGACCAGGAGTCACGGGCGGTCTCGTAGTCGACCGTCCGGTCCCGCGGGTTGCCGATGAAGGCCATCCGGGTCCCGCCGAGCTTTCCGGCGAAGCGGGTGGCGTCGTAGTGGTAGATGAAGGCGGACTCGGACTGAATCAACACGCTGGAGGGCGCAATCGGCGAAAGCTGTTCCAGGGTCTGGTCCACGACCTGCCCCCAGCTGCGCTCGTCCTTGTGCATCATCCGCTCACCGAGTTCGTAACCGCCGCGCAGCACCGAGGGGAACCGGAAGCCGCTTTCGTAGAGGAACACGACCCCCTCGAACCAGCTTTGGTCCAGCACGTCGTATTTGCTGTACGGGCTGGAGTCCAGCAGGATAAACGCCACCTCAATTCCGTGCAGTTCCCGGAGCCGGGCGGCGACCTGGGTGGCCACCATGCCGCCGAAGCTGTGGCCGTAGAAGTAGAACGTGGTCAACTGATGTGCGCGCGCGTGCTCGACCACGGCGATCACGATTTGGTCGATGTCGAGGCCCACATTGGAGTAGCCGACGGCGGCGAGCTGGCCGCGCTGGTTCAGCGCACCACGCAGGGCGTTCAGGATCCACAAGGCTTCCTCCCAGCTCGTCTTGTAGCCGGGAAAGAGGAACCAGCTGGCGTTGGGAAAGTACCGCTCGGCGGTCTCGTCCGGCACCGTAAGGATTCTATGAACGCGGCGTTCGGCCTGCACCCGGCGGGTCAACAGCATGTCCGCCGCCAGCACGGAGGCGGCGCCGGCACCGATCAGAAGGCCCCGCCGGGAGAACCGCCGGAGTCCGGCGGCGTGCCGAAGCACACGGGCGTCGGCATCCCCGGGCCCGCCCACATCCTCAACTTCAGGCTCACGCGGCACATCTCTACCGTAACCACCGTGGAACACGGATCAGAAACGGTCCCGGTAACAGCTCAGTTACAGCCTCGTCCGGCCGGCGCCGCCTACACCGGTTCCGGTTCCCGGCCCGCCCCGGGACGGCTGATTTCGAAGCCGACGTCGTGGCGGACGGTTTCCGGCCCGACTTCCCGGCGGCCGATTTCGAGGCCGATTTCGTCGTAGGTCGCGAGGAGCTGCGATCGGGCCATATCCGCCGGATTGTCCAGCAGGCCGAACACGGAGTCGCTCGCGGCGAGCAGTTCGGCGTCGGAAAACACGTTCAGCGGCCGGGTCCCGGCGGTGTCGATGGACGCGGTGAAGTCCGCCCAGAGATCGAGGGGCGGCAGCGCGGTGACGGCGGTGTCCAGGGACGGACTCAGCTCCAGGGACACGCCGGCAGAGCTCGGCAGGGCTCCGGCAGTGTCGACGAGCGCCGCGGCGCTATCGATGGCGTTGAGGTCGTTGCGGAGGCCTGCCAAGGCCGAGGATTCAACGACGGCGGCGTGGCCGAGGTTCACCCGGATATGGGACGTGATGCCCATCCGGCGGACGCGCTGGATCAGCTGCATCAAAGTGGGGCGGGAGTGCTGCGTAAGACTGCCCCGGACATCGATCCGGAGAACATCTGAGGCGATATCGAGCTTGGCGTGGGCGTTCAACGAGGTGTCCATAGGTACTCCAAAAAAGGGTGTCTATGGCCGACGGCTCAACCTCGACCAGAATATCGGCCGCAGAAGGTGCACACAAGTCATACGCCAGTACCGGTTAGGCGGTTTCTCTCCGGCCGGGTTCCTCGAAGTGGGTACGCGACGCGGTGCCGCCCACCGACTGGACCAGGGATGCGGCGATGTCACGCAGCTTGACGTTGCCGTTGCTGGACGCGTCGCTAAGGATCCGGACGGCTGTCTCCTGGTTGCAGCGGTTCTGCGCCATGACGATCCCGATGGCCATGTCGATCACGGTGCGGGATTCGAGGGTGGCCCGGAGGTTGGTGGCGCTGTCCGTGTGCAGGGAGAAGCGGACCGCGAGCCGGAGTGCCTGCGAGATCTGGCGGGTGTAGTCGCGCGCCCGGGCGGCCACATCGCCGTCGAACTTGTGCGGCGCGTCGGAGTACAGGTTCAGCGCCGCCTGGGCCTCGCCCTGCAGGTGGAACGGCACGGAAAGCACCGAGCGAAGGCCGTGCGACGCGACGGCGCTGGCATAGTCCGGGCCCCAGCGGTCCTCATCGAACAGGTCCGGAACATAGACTTCCCGTTCCTCCTGGGCCGCCGTCAGGCACGGGCCCTGCGAGAGCCGGTACTGGATTTCGTCCACCTCGCGGGCGGAGTCGCTGCTCCAGCCGATGGTCGCGGCCTTGCGGTCCCGCAACAGCGTGATGCCGCACAGGGCGTCGTCGCCGGCGCCGGCGACCTGGTGGGCGGAGAAACGAGCGAGTTCGTTGAGGAAGTCCTCAAAATCGGCGCTGTCCAGGATGAGGTTCTGGATCTGGTCGACGGTGCTGAGGGGCTCAGATTCGAGGATTTCTTCGGGCAGGAGCATGGCGCTTGGTCTCCGGAGGGGTGGGGCGGATATCTGAAAATGATAATTCACGGTCAAACCACCGTCCACACGCGTCCGCTGACGGGTGAACTCCTAGCTGAGGCCGAGTTCGTCCTTGCCGAAGGCGAAGAGGTAGGGAACTCCGGCCTCTGCCTCGATCTTTTCCTTGGCACCGGTGTCACGGTCCACGATCACGGCGACGGCGACCACGTTGCCGCCGGCCCGGCGGACACCGTCAACGGCGGTCAGCGCCGAGCCTCCGGTCGTGGAGGTGTCCTCCAGCACCAGCACCTTGCGGCCCTCGACGGAGGGGCCCTCGACCTGGCGGCCCATACCGTAGGACTTCTGCGCCTTGCGGACCACGAACGCGTCCACGGGGCGTCCGGCGTCGACGGCGGCGTGCATCACGGCGGTGCCCACCGGGTCGGCACCCATGGTGAGTCCGCCGGCGCACTCGAAGTCGACGCCGGCGTCGTCCAGCATCGAGAGCATGACCTGCCCGACAAGCCCGGAGGCCTCGTGGTGCAGCGTGATCCTGCGCAGGTCAATGTAGTAGTCGGCTTCGGCGCCGCTGGAGAGGATGACCTTGCCGCGCACGACGGCCAGCTCCTTGATCAGTTCAAGCAGGCGGGCACGGGCGGCAGCGGTGTCAGCTGCAGGGGCACTGTTGGCAGTCATGGGTCCCAGTTTAGTGGGCGGCCCGCCAAGGAACTGCAGCCGCACGCCCGGATGTCGGTTGGCGGCCTCGATCTCCTCTTCCCGAGACCTACCGGCCAGCCCTGACGGCGTATTCGAGCTCGGTCAGCCCGGCGTCGTACGTCTTCGCGCTCAGCAGCCTCAATAGGGTCGGGTCCTGGCCGGCCGGAAACACGCCGCGCCCCGCGCCGGTCGCAACCGGCATGACAACGAGGCGCACGGCGTCCACTTCGCCGGCGGCGAAGAACGCCTCGCTCAGGGTCAGGCTGCCCCAGAGCACAATCGTGCCCGCGACCTCGCTTTTAATGCGGCGGATCGCCGCGACCGCATCGCCCGATTCGATGGTCGCCGCGGGAAATCCGCCCCACGGCGCGTCCTGGAGCTGCCTGGAAAACACGTAGTGGCGCAGCGCGTTGAGTGCCGGCGCAATGACCTCTCCCCGGGATGCGGGAGTCGGCCAGAATTCAACGAACATCCGGTAAGTGGTTGCCCCGACGACCATCGCCTCGACAGTCTCGAGCCACGCGAGCTGGCTCTGGTCCAACTCCGCGGTCCCGCCTTCGATCAGCTCGTAGGCCGTGAACTCATTGTTGGCGTCCGCCGCGAACCCGTCGGCCGTCACGAATTCCTGGACTACCAGCTGGCCCATGATCGGTTCCTCGCTTCTGCTAGCTGGGTTGCGGGGCGCGCCGCGCGAACGCCGGTGCGTGCTCCGGCCGCGGACCAAAGGCGATGAAGCGGGGAATGATGGTGCGGAACACCGGAACGTGCCGGGCGAGGAAGAGTGCCCCGGCCGGAAACTTTGTCCGCTTCCCGGTCATGATCGGGACGAAGATCGCGCGTTGCATGATCCGTTGGACGCTCTGCACAATGACGGTGGGCAGCCGCCGTCGTCGTTCGACTTTCTCGAGGTCTGCCGTGGTCACCCGGCCCCGGAGCAGTGCGGGGGCAAGGTACTCGGCGGCGGCGGCCGCGTCCTGGATCGCGAGGTTGATTCCGACGCCGCCGGCCGGGGACATCGCATGTGCGGCGTCGCCGATGCACAGCAGTCCGGTGACGTGCCACGAGTGCAGCCGGTTCAGGCGCACGTCCAGCCAGTGGAGGTCATCGAGGGACTCGATGGCGTCAACACGGTCCGCAAGGTCCGGGCGCAGCGCCGCGACCCGCCGTCGGAAGCCCTCGACGCCTTCCGCGCGGATCCGGGCGTCGGTGCCCTTCGCGGCGAGGTAGCCCATTTGGTAGTAGTCGTTCCGGAACAGTGCCAGCAGCGCTTCGCCCGGGCCGAACGCCGGCACCAGCCCGGCCACCTCGCCGGTTTCGGAGGGATACCGGGGCAGCCGGAACCACCAGGTGTCGAACGGCACCGGAAACTCCTTCGGGGCCAGCCCGGCCGCGGTGCGCAGCACTGAATGGCGGCCGTCGGTGGCAACCACCAGGTCCGCCATAAGTTCGTCCGGCGTGCCGTCCGGGGTGCGGAAGCGGACTCCGCGGACCCGGCCACCGTTGCGGACCAGCCCGGTGGCGGTGTGGCTCATGAGCAACGTAAACCCGGGCTCTTCGGCTGCCGCAGCGGCGAGGAAGTTCAGGAAATCCCATTGCGGCATCATGGCGATGTAGTTGTACGGCGGCGGCAGGGCGTCAAAGTCGCCCATGGTCACCGGCGGCCCGCCCGGAACCGGGAAAACGACATTCCTCAGGCGGCTCTGCGGCAGCCGGCGGAACTCCTGGCCGAGTCCTAGTTCGTCAATGAGCCGGATGGTGGAGGGGTGCACGGTGTCGCCGCGGAAGTCGCGCAGGAAGTCCGCGTGCTTCTCCAGCACCGTCACCCGCACGCCGGCCCGCGCCAGCAGCAGTCCCAGCATCATGCCCGCCGGCCCGCCGCCGACCACCACGCATCCGGTCTTCTCCATGGCCATACGCTACGCCTGCGCGGGGTGCCGCGGGAGGGGGTATTTCGCGCACGTTGTGGACTAGCGCGGCGGTTCCGGACCGGCGCGGCGGGGATCCGCGTAGCGCCGGTCCGAAAGCGTAGCGGCGAGCCGATCTTCGCCGGCGGCGGCGCCCGCAACCGGTCCGTGATGCCCACGCACCTTACGGTCCGCGGCTCCACGGGGCAGGCTCCGCTGGTGTGAGGCGGGCGTGCCGGCCTGACGGACATAGTTGAGCATGGTTGACACTGCTGGCTAGGCTTTGAGTCATGCGTGAACTCCAGGCGAAGATCATCGAAGAAATGGGCGTGCTGCCCCGGATTGACCCCGCCGGGGAGGTGCGTAAACGCGTCACGTTCCTTAAGGATTACCTGACGGCGACACACACCAAGGGATTCGTCCTCGGGATCTCCGGCGGGCTGGATTCCTCCCTTGCCGGCAGGCTGGCCCAGCTGGCCGTCGAAGAGCTCACGGCCGAAGGTGTGGAGGCGAACTTCGTCGCCGTCCGCCTCCCCTATGGCGTGCAGCACGACGAGCACGACGCCCAAGCCGCCCTGGACTTCATCCAGGCAAAGACCGAGTGGACGTTCAACATCTCCGCGGCCGTGGACGGTTTTGAGGACGAATTCGAGAAGACCGTGGGCAACGGGATCTCTGACTTCCACAAGGGCAACACCAAGGCCCGCACCCGCATGATCGCGCAGTACGCCCTCGCCGGTGAGCACAATTATCTGGTCATCGGCACGGACCACGGCGCGGAATCGGTCACCGGCTTCTTCACCAAGTTCGGCGACGGCGGCGCGGATCTCCTGCCGCTTTTCGGACTGAACAAGCGCCAGAACCGTGCCCTCCTCGCCGAGCTGGGCGCCCCGGCCAGGATCTGGGAGAAGGTGCCCACGGCCGACCTCCTCGACGGCCAGCCCGGCCGCACCGATGAGGACGAACTGGGCCTCAGCTACGACACAATCGATGACTACCTCGAGGGCCGCGACATCCCCGACGCCGCGGCCGAGCTGATCGAACAGAAATACCTCCGAACCCGGCACAAGCGCACCGTCCCGGTCACCATCTTCGACACCTGGTGGAAGTAGCCGGCCCGCGGACACTCATCCGTCCGGGGGCACTTTGAGCCCTTGCGCACCGTTTTGGCGCCGAGGGGCCGGCGTGTCCGTGTCAATGTGCCCCCGGACCGCATAAGCCTGCCAACCACGACGCCGGGACCCACCTCGCCGCGGCCGGGCCGGTGCCCGGGGCTAAGTGTTGCCCTGCAGCAGCGTGGAGATCCGGTGGGCCTCATCCATCAGCAAGCGGCCCAGCGTCGCCTGGCGTTCGCCTTTGAAGCGCGGCTCGATGCCGGTCAGTGACAGCGCCCAGGCCGGGCGCCCGCGCTGGTCGAACACAGCCGCCCCCATCCCCCAGCTGCCTTCCAACACGAGCCCTGGATTTACCGAATAGCCGGCTTGCCGCGTCGCAGCCAGATTGGCGCGGACCAGGGCCTCGGTGTGGGCTGCCGCGAAACTGCCCGCGTGCGCAGGCCAGCCCGCCAGCAGTTCCTCCTGCTCCGCCTCGGGCAGGAACGCCATGATGGCGGTCCCCGCAGAGGCGACCCCGAGCGGGAAGCGGACGCCCTCGTGCAGCACGAAGGACCGCACCGGGAAGCTGCCCTCCTCCCGGAGCAGGCACACCGTTTCGGCACCGCGCCGGATAGAGAAGAACGCGCTTTCGCCGGTCTCCTCGGCGAGCCGGCGGAGGCTGGGCCGGGCGATGTCCTCCAGCGGGAACCGCGCCGAGGCCACCGAACCCATCAGCAGGATTTCCGGTCCCAGCACCCAGTTGCCGCTGGCCGGGTCCTGGTCCAGCAGCCCCTCGGCGGCCAGCGAACTAAGCAGCCGGTGCACGGTGGGTCGGGTGAGTCCGGATTCCCTGACGAGTTCCACGAGCGGGGAGCCTTCCGGTTTCCGCCCGACGATGCGCAGCAGGGATGCGACGCGGCTGACGACTTGTGCGCCCTGTACCGGTAATGAAGACATCTTTTTCCTCGGACTTTGCGTTGGATCCACACAAACTATCCACATTGTGGATAGTCCACAGCCTACCGTCCACACTGTAAAAACGGCACCTTTGGAGCCGAAATCATCCATTGACAGCCCCCATTTCGGCACCGTAGGCTCCCACAGCAGAGGAACAGTCCACAAAGTGGATTGCGTCAAGAGCTCAATGAGGAGATGCAATGTCAAAGCTGAAATCCGGAGCGGCCGCCGCGCTGCAGGACGTACTGCGGGACGGCATGACGCTCGCCGTCGGAGGCTTTGGCCTCAGCGGCATCCCGGCTGACCTGATCGAGGCCGTGCGCGACTCGGGCGTCAAGGACCTCACCGTGGTGTCCAACAACATGGGCGTGGACGGCAAGGGCCTCGGCGTGCTGATTGAAGCCGGCCAGGTCCGCAAGGTCATCGCCTCCTACGTGGGCGAGAACAAGCTCTTCGCCGAGCAGTACCTCGCCGGCAAGCTGGAGGTGGAGTTCACCCCGCAGGGCACCCTGGCCGAGCGCCTCCGCGCCGGCGGCGCCGGCATCCCGGCGTTCTACACCAAGACCGGCGTCGGGACCCTCGTCGCCGAGGGCAAACCGCTCGCGGAGTTCGACGGCGAGACGTTCGTCCAGGAACGCGCCATCAAGGCCGACGTTTCCCTGGTGCACGCGCACACCGCCGACACCGACGGCAACCTGATCTACCGCTACACCGCGCAGAACTTCAACCCCGTCGTCGCCGCTGCCGGCGCCGTGACCGTCGCGGAGGCCGAGGTCATCGTCGAACCCGGCGCCCTGGACCCCAACCACATCATCACTCCCGGCGTTTTCGTCCAGCGCCTGATCCAGGCCAGCGACCGGGTCAAGGACATCGAACAGCGCACCGTCCGCCCCCGCGCCGAGGCAGCCGAAGCGGCCGCCGCCGCATCCATTCCGGCCTAAGCGCCGTCCCCCTACTTTTTTCAGGAGAATCATCATGGCTTGGACCCGGAATGAAATGGCTGCCATCGCGGCCGAAGAGCTCAACGACGGCGACTACGTCAACCTCGGCATCGGCATCCCCACGCTGGTCGCAAACAACCTGCGCGACGGCGTCCGCGTCGTGCTGCAGAGCGAGAACGGCCTACTCGGCATGGGGCCGTTCCCCTACGAGGGCGAGGAGGACGCGGACCTCATCAATGCCGGCAAGCAGACCGTCACGGTCCTGCCCGGCGGCAGCATCTTCGACTCCGCCGCCTCCTTCGGCATGATCCGCGGCGGGCACGTCAAGGTCGCTATCCTGGGCGCCATGCAGGTTTCCGGTGCCGGCGACCTCGCCAACTGGACCATCCCCGGCAAGATGGTCAAGGGCATGGGCGGTGCCATGGACCTCGTCGCCGGCACCCCGCGCGTCGTGGTCCTCACCGAGCACAACGCCAAGGACGGCACCGCCAAGATCGTCAAGGAATGCACCCTGCCGCTCACCGGGCTGAGCTGCGTTGACCGCATCATCAGCGACCTCGCCGTGTTCGACCTTGTGAAGAATGAACAAGAAGCAGGCGGCGTCCGGCAGCTCACGCTGACCCGGCTCGCCCCGGGCGTCACCGTGGAGGAACTCCGCGGGAAGACCGAGGCCCGGTTCGACGTCGCCCCGTCCCTGGATGCAACCCCCACCCTTGAAGGAGTAACCGCATGAGCCTGCGCGAACAGTTTGGCAAGGATGTCCTGCTGACCGGCTGGGGCCACAGCCGCTTCGGAAAACTCACCGACGAAACCCTCGAGTCCCTGATCGTCCAGGTCGCCACGGAGGCGATCGACAACGCCGGGATCGAACCCGGCCAGATCGACGAGATCTACCTCGGCCAGTTCAACTCCGGCATGATGCCGCTGGCGTTCCCGTCCTCGCTCGCGCTGCAGGTCTCGGACCAGCTGGCCAACGTCCCGTCCACCCGGGTCGAGAACGCCTGCGCCTCCGGGTCGGCCGCGTTCCAGCAGGGCACCAAGTCGCTGCTGGCCGGAACCGCAAGGACCGTCCTCGTGATCGGCGCCGAAAAGATGACCCACGCCGGCGCCGACGTCGTCGGGGCTGCCCTGCTCGGCGCGGACTACGACATGGCCGGCAAGGCCTCCAGCACCGGCTTCACCGGACTCTTCGCCGAGGTCGCCAAGCATTACGAGAAGCGCTACGGACCGGTGTCGGACGTGCTGGGCACCATCGCCGCGAAGAACCACCGCAACGGCGTCGACAACCCTTACGCCCAGCTGCGCAAGGACCTCGGCGAGGAGTTCTGCCGCACCGTCTCGGACAAGAATCCGATGGTCGCCGACCCGCTGCGCCGCACCGACTGCTCGCCCGTGTCTGACGGCGCCGCCGCCGTCGTGCTGAGCGTTGCGCCCACCGGCGGCGCCACTGCCCCCGTCCGGCTTGCCGGGTTCGGCCACGCGAACGATTTCTTCCCCGCCGACCGCCGCGACCCCACCGCCTTCACCGCGACCCGGGCGTCCTGGCAGCGCGGGCTGGGGATGGCCGGCGTCGGGCTCGGTGAGCTGGACTTCGCCGAGGTGCACGACTGCTTCACCATCGCCGAACTGCTCATGTACGAGGCCATGGGACTGACCGAACCGGGCCAGGGGTCCCGCGCCATCGAGGAAGGCTGGGTCTTGAAGGACGGCAAGCTGCCCGTCAACGTCTCCGGCGGGCTCAAGGCCAAGGGCCACCCGGTGGGTGCGACCGGTGTCTCGCAGCACGTCATCGCGGCGATGCAGCTCACCGGCACGGCCGGTGCCATGCAGCTGGCGAACCCGCGCCGCGGCGCCGTGCAGAACATGGGCGGGGTCGGCATCGCCAACTACGTCAGCGTGCTTGAAGCCGTCTGAGAAAACCAACGCACGGGCCGGCGGGCGGGAGGACTAAACTCGGTCCAAGCCCGCCCACCCCCATGCGAGGAGCCTCCATGCGCGCCACGATCATCCACGCCCCCGGCGATATCCGGGTTGAAGACCGTGACTATCCCACGGTCCACCTACCCACCGACGCCGTTGTGAAGGTCACCGCGTCCTGCGTCTGCGGCTCGGACCTGTGGCCCTACCGGGGCGTGCGGCCCACACGCCGGCCCACCGCGATCGGCCACGAGTTCATCGGCACCGTGGAGAGCATCGGCTCCGGAATCACTGGCCTGGCCGTCGGCGACCTCGTGATCGCACCGTTCGTGATCAGCTGCGGGGCCTGCCCCCAGTGCCTCAACGGCGTCACCGTGGCCTGCGACCATCTGGCCGGCTGGGGCGGCAAGGACGACACGGGCCTAAGCGTCGACGGCGGCCAGGGCCAGGCGGTCCGCGTCCCAATGGCCGACTCCACCCTGGTCAAGGTTCCCGGCATCACCGAGCCGGATGACGCCCTCCGGAAAAGCCTGCTCACACTGTCCGACGTGATGGCCACCGGCCACCACGCGGCCCTCGCCGCGAAGGCCGGCCCGGGCCGGACCGTCGTGGTGGTGGGCGACGGCGCCGTCGGACTCTGCGGGGTGCTGGCCGCCAGGCGGCTGGGGGCGGAACGGATCATCGCAATGTCGCGCCATGCCGACCGCCAGGCGATCGCCCGCGAATTCGGGGCCACCGACATCGTGGAGGAGCGCGGGGACGACGGCGTCGCCAAGGTCCGCGAACTCCTCGGCGGCGTGCTGGCCGACTCCGTGCTTGAGTGCGTCGGGACCAAGGAATCCATGGAACAGGCGCTGCACAGCACCCGCCCCGGCGGCGCGCTGGGGTTTGTCGGGGTCCCCACCGGCGGCAGCGAGGTCCCGCTGCGCTACCTCTTCGACACGAACATCTCCATCGGCGGCGGCATGGCCCCGGCTCGCACTTACATTCCGGAACTGCTGGCGGACGTCCTCGACGGCACGATCAACCCGGGCCGCGTCTTCGACGTCGTGATGCCGCTGGAGGAGGCCGCGGAGGCCTACCGCGCGATGGACGAACGACGCGCCATCAAGGTCCTGCTCACCCCCTGAGAGCAGGCCCGATGGCTCTTGTTCTATCAAGGGGACCGGGTCTACCGTGAGCGCATCAGCATCCGCCGCCGTCGAGGAGCCGTCATGGCCAGGTTTGTGCAGATCATCGAGTTCCAGACCTCCCGCATCGAGGAAATTGAGGCGCTGGGCCGCCCGTCGGGGACCGAGGGAAGCACCCCGCCGACTTTCCGCCGGATCCTGGCCACCGCGGACCGCGACCGTCCCGGAACCTATCTCACGGTGGTCGAATTCGATTCCTACGACTCTGCCATGGAGAACTCCTCGCGGCCCGAGACCTCCGACTTCGCCGCACGGATGGCGGCCCTCTGCGATGGGCCGCCGGTGTTCCGGAACCTGGACGTGATGTGGGAGGACACCGGCAGTCCAACGGACCTTCCGTAGGGGCCCGCCATGGATACTGCGCGTCCTGACCCGTCGGCCAGCAGTTCCCCCGCAGGACCCCTCGTGCTGGACCTCGGCGGGACCGGCACGGCGCCCCTCGAGCTGGTGGGCGGCAAGGCCCTGAACCTCGGCAAGCTCCTGGCGGCCGGCCTGCCGGTGCCGCGCGGATTCTGCCTGACCACCGTCGCCTATGAACTGGCGGCACCACCCGGACTCGCAGCTCTCGCAGCCGAACTCGACGCGCCGCGAACGGGGGCGGGACCAGCAGCATCCGGGGCCGCGCCGGTCACGGTTGCCGGGCGGACCAGGGCACTGATCGAGGAAGCGCCGATCCCGCCCGCGGTGGATGCCGCCGTCCGCACCGCCTACGCGGACATGGGCGGTACCCTTCCGGTGGCCGTCCGGTCCTCCGCCACGGCGGAGGACCTGCCCTTCGCCAGTTTCGCCGGCCAGCATGACTCCTACCTCGACGTCGTCGGCGCCGACGCCGTGGTCGAGGCGGTCCGGCGCTGCTGGGCGTCCCTCTGGAGCGACCGGGCGGTAGCCTACCGGTCCGGCAACGGCATCAGCAACCGCGACGTGGGACTCGCCGTCGTCGTCCAGGCCATGGTCGACGCCGCCACGGCCGGAGTGCTGTTCACCGCCAACCCCGTCACCGGGACCCGGACGGAGACGGTCATCAACGCGAGCCCTGGCTCGGGGCAGGCCGTGGTCTCGGGAGCCGTCAACCCGGACCAGTTCGTGCTGGACACGGCCTCCGGCGCGGTCCGGCTTCAAACGCCGGGAGGGACCGGCCCCGGTCGCGGCCCGTCCTTGAGCGAGCATCGGCTGCAGGAACTCACGGCGCTGGGAGACCGCGTCCAGCGTCTCCTCGGGTCGCCCCAGGATATCGAATGGGCGGTCGACACGGCCGGCAGGATCTGGCTCACCCAGTCACGCCCGATCACCACGCTCTATCCGCTGCCCGAGCCCGCGCCCGAAGACGCCGCCGCCGGCGAAGCGGCCCCTACCCGGGTGTACCTGTGCGGCACCCTCTTCCAGGGGCTGACCCGGCCGATCACGCCGATGGGGCTGGCCGTCCTCGAGGCGATGCGCAACAGCAAGGGACCCTGGCGGTATGCCAATCCCGGGATGCGGATGTACGTGGACCTGACGGCCGTGATCCGTAACAAGTCCGGACGCGCCTACCTGCTGCGGATGCTCCCTTTGGCGGACGGCAGATCCGGTGCCGTGCTCCCGGCCCTGCTCGAGGACCCGAGGTTCGGCATTTTCGAACACCGGTTCCGGGCACGCCTGCGCAAGAGCGGGTCCGGGCGCCGCGTCCCGCCGCCGCGACGCACCGGCGGCACCGAGCAGACGGCCGGCCTCGGCCTCATCGTGGGGTTGCTTCCGGCCATGATCCGGTCCGCGTTGCGGCCCGCCGCCGAGCTGCGGAGGGCCAAAAACTACGGCAGGGGGCTCGAGGCCGAGCTCCGGCTGGCCGAACCCGCCAGCTCCGCGCAGCGGCTCGAATTCACCGAGCTGATCCTGGGCGGGACGATTGACGGGCTAATCCGGGCCACGCTGCCGGGCCCGTCCGTTGGCTACATTATGCTGGCCGTGGCCCGGCGGCTGCTCCGCGGCATCGCCCCACCCCGGGAGCTGGAGGCTGTCCTGCGCGGCCTCCCCCACAACATCACGACCGAAATGGACCTGGAGCTCTGGAAGCTCGCCGTTTACATCGGCGACGACCCGGTGTCGCGCGGGGAATTCCTGGCGAAACGCCCCGAGGAGCTGTCCGCCGAATATCTCGCCGGCACACTGCCGCCCCAGGCCCAGACCGGGGTGCGCGGCTTCCTCGCCCGCTACGGCCACCGCGCCGTGGCGGAGATAGACCTCGGCATGCCCCGCTGGTCCGAGCAGCCCGACCATATCCTCGGCATGATCTCCAACTACCTCCGCGTCGAGGATCCGGAGCAGGCTCCCGACCGGCAGTTTGCCCGGGCCGCCGAGCATGCGGAGGACAGGATCCGCAGCCTGGTGGACCGGGCGCGGGTCCGGAGCCCCTGGCGCGCGCGGGCGCTGGAGCTCTGTCTGCGCCGCGTGCGGCAACTGGCGGGGCTGCGGGAACTGCCCAAGTTCTACATCGTGTTGGTGCTGGGC
This sequence comes from Pseudarthrobacter ribosi, assembly GCF_055412865.1. NCBI lineage: Bacteria > Bacillati > Actinomycetota > Actinomycetes > Micrococcales > Micrococcaceae > Pseudarthrobacter > Pseudarthrobacter ribosi. The sequence goes on from NZ_JBVAYZ010000013.1 coordinate 32,699, forward strand.
GAGATGCATCGGCAACTGCTGCGGATCGGCGCGGACATGGCCTCGGCCGGGACGATCGCCGACGCCCAGGACGTGTTCTTCCTCGACTTCGACGAGATCCGCGTGGGCCTGCGCGGGGCGGACCTGCGCGGCATCGTCGCGGACCGCCGCCGGCTGTACGACATTGAACTGCGGCGCCGGCGCATCCCGCGGCTGCTGCTCTCCGACGGCACCGACGTCGAGGCCGCCATGATGGCGAAGTCTCCCCCGTCGGGTGCCGTGACCGGGACACCGGCCTCGGCCGGCACCGCCACCGGACGGGTCAGGGTGATCATGGACCCGGTGGGCGCCCACCTGGAACCCGGCGACATCCTGGTGGCCCCCTCGACGGACCCCGGCTGGACGCCGCTGTTCCTGACGGCCGGCGCGCTCGTGATGGAAATGGGCGGAGTCATATCCCACGGGGCCGTGGTGGCCCGCGAGTACGGCATCCCGGCCGTCGTCGGCGTCCCGGACGCCACGACCCGGCTGCGGACCGGCCAGACCGTCACCGTTGACGGGGCGGCCGGGACAATCCGCGAGGAGCCGTGACCCGGGGCAGGCCGCCCTCACAGCCGTAGCACAGATGTGCCAGATAGAATGAGACGATGACCACACCGGCCCACCAGCCACCGCACCACGAGTCGTCCGATCAGCTGTCCCGGCACCGGCAACAACCATCCGGCAGCTCCTTCACCCTGGCCCGCAAGGCGAGGAACGTCCTGCGGAGGGTTCCGGTGTGGACGTGGCGGGTGCTGATGCACTCGGTGAAGGCCAGCGAGAACTCCCGCTTCAACGTCGACCCGATCACCGGCGTCGACTACTTCCACGACATCGACTTCGTGGGCGACGGCATCCGGGCGCACCGCCTCGACGTCATCACCCCCCACGTGCCCGCCGGCACTGCAGCAGCCGGCACCGTAAAAGCCTTCGCCGGCTCGCCGGGAGCGTTGCCCGTCTACGTGTACTTCCACGGCGGCGGCTGGACCTCCGGGGACAAGGCCTCGCTGACCAAATACTGCGCCAGCCAGGCCGAGGGCGGCATGGTGGTGGTCAACGTGAACTACCGGAAGGCTCCGCGTTTCCAGATGGCCCACGTCCTGGCGGACGCCAACGCCGCCCTGGCCTGGGTGCGGCAGAACATCGCCGGTTATCGCGGGGACGGATCGCGGATCGTGCTGGGCGGTGACTCCGCCGGCGGCCAGATCGCGGCCCTCCTCACCGCAGCCAGTTTCCGGCCGGAACTGGCGCGGCACCACGACCTCACGCCAGCCGTCCCGGCGTCCGATTTCAAGGGGCTGGTCCAGCACTGCAGTGTGGTGGACTTCTCCGTCTTCTTCGAAAAGGGCTTCGTGCTGAGCCTGAACTTCATCCGAATGCTGCTTCCCGGACTCCGTTCCGGCGCTCGGAACCGGGGCATCGGCCGGGGTATGCGCGGCGGCTTGGGCAGCAGGTTTGCCGACTCCGGTTCCAGCCGGCTCGAGGCTCTCCGCAAGGGCGCAGGCTTCCTCTCCCCGATCGAATGGCTGGATTCCCGCTTCCCGCCGGTCTTCGTGACCACCTCGGAACGGGACTTCTTCTACGCCGCCAACATGAACTTCATTGCCCGGCTGCGCGAACATTCCGTCCCCGTGGACAGCCTCATCTACGACTGGGACAACTCCAACACCGAGCACACCTGGCAGCAGGACTTCCGCTACCCGGAATCACAGGAAGTGTACCGCCGGCTGCACGCCTTCGTGCGCAAAGTGGCCTGAGGGCTGCTGTCCCTACCGGGTCCCGTCCGCCGCCGCTCGGGGCTATGTTTAGTCCATGGTGTCTGCCGACAGCAACGCACAGGGCGATCGGGATCCTGAGGGATTCGGATCGGCGCTGGTTGACGAAGCCGCCCGCCGGGACGCCGCCCTGGGCGACGTGGACTGGGCCGCCCTGCCCGAGGGCGCGGTGCCGGGCATCTTCGCGGCCCCCAGCGGCCCGCTCGCCACCCTCTCCATGGGCACACCGGGCAACCCCCGGGTGCTCCTGATTCCCGGGGCCACCGGCTCCAAGGAAGATTTTGTCCTGATGCTGCCCGAGCTCGCCGCTGCCGGGTACTTCGTCCTGAGCTGCGACATCGCCGGCCAGTACGAATCCGCCGCGGCGGGCCCGGAAAACCTCGTGCCTCCCCGCGCGCACTACGACTACGAGCTGTTCACGAACGACCTGCTCGCCATGCTCGACGCCGACGAGGAGGCCGCGCACGTCGTCGGGTATTCCTTCGCCGCGATCGTCGCCCAGGTGGCCTTCTCCCGGCGGCCGGAAAAATTCCGCAGCCTCACCCTGCTCAGCTGTCCGCCCGAACCCGGCCAGAGCTTCCGCGGCGTCCAGCGCATCGGGCGGTTCAGCGGCTGGATCAGACCGAGGGCCGGGGCGGCGCTGATGATCTGGGGCATCCGCGTCAACGTCGTGCGTGTCCCGCCCAACCGGATTCGGTTCGTGAATCACCGGTTCCGTTTCACCCGCCGGAGTTCGGTGCGCGACATCGTCGGACTGATGCGGCACGCGCCGGATCTGAGGGCGGCGCTGGCGGCCGCATCGCTGCCGAAGTTCGTCGCCGTCGGGGAACACGACCTCTGGCCGCTGGCGCTGCACCGCCGCTTCGCGCAGTCCATTGGCGCGCGCATCGCGGTGTACCGGGGCGGGCACAGTCCCAGTGAGACCTCGCCGCACCAGATGAGCCGGGACCTGATCGCGCTCTACGGATCCACCTAGGAATCCAGCTTGCGGCAAAGACGACGACCGCGGAGGCGGCGGGGCCGGTTCCTTTGGTGCCTGGGCAGGTCAATGCTCCACGACGGTGCCCGCCCCAGGATGAGTTCCCGGTCCTCCTCAGCCGGGCCCGGCGGCGGCGCAGACCCCCGCGCTGTCGTCCGTGCTGGCAGTGTCCATGACGACGATTTCATCAGCCGGCCGGGTCTGCCGGGCGAGTGCTGCGAGGCAGACGGCGAGCATGTCAGCGTCGTTGCGGGTCGGGTTAACCACGGAGATTGTTGTCATATTGTCCCGACCATAGTCCGGGAACGGGACGAAATACCCCCGTTGGACCCTTGCACCACGGCCCCCGGCCCCGTAGGTTGAGCAACAGCGGACGAATGTCTCCGCAGCCGTTGGCCTCCGGGCCGCCGGAGATCAGCAGCATTTCAGAAGGATATGGCATGGCTACAGGCACAGTTAAATGGTTCAACGCCGAAAAGGGTTTTGGCTTCATTGCCCCGGATGACGGGTCAGCCGACGTTTTCGCCCACTACTCGGCAATCGCCAGCAGCGGCTACCGCTCGCTGGACGAGAACCAGAAGGTCGAGTTCGACGTCACCCAGGGTCCGAAGGGCCCGCAGGCCGAGAACATCCGCCCGCTCTAAATACCCCGGATAGCAGCACCGGCCAGCCGGCCGCCATGCTTTCCCCAAGACCACAGACGCCCCCCTCGAGGATTCCTCGGGAGGGGCGTCTGTCGTTTTGCCGAAGGCGCCATGCGGTCAGCCGACATGGACCCACGGCCGCCGGGTCACGTCCGGCTCCGCCTCCCGCAGCACTTCACGGGTCACCGGCGCTATTTCCCCCTCGCCGAATGCCAGGAAGCGCAGGAGATTGGTGACGGGGTTACCTTCGGTCCAGCGGAAGTAGATATGCGGCATCAGGCCCGTCACATCGCGGATGTGGAGCAGGACCGACGCGAGCGTGTTCGGGACGACGGGTCCGTGGACCTCCAGGATCCGGTAGCCGTGCCGGGTGATGCCGCGTACGACGAGTTCCGTCTCGAAGTCGGACGAGTCGTCCACGACAACTTCGAGGAACAGGGCACGGTAGTCCAGCGGTAAGTGGCTGACCTCTATGGCGGACTCCAGTTTCTGCTGGTATGCCTCTAGGCTGAGCCGGAGCGGTTCGTGGGCGATGATCCGGATGGGTCCGTCCAGTTCGTCGGACATGAATTCCAGCGCCGCGCTGTCGAGGTGAACGCGGGTGGCGTGCAGCTCAAAGGAACGCCCGACCCGCGACAGCAGCGAGATCACAATGATCCCCAGGATGAACACCGACGCAATCCGGATGCCTTCAGGCCGTTCGATGATGTTCGCGACGGTGGTGTAGATGAACACGACGGTAATGACGCCGAACCCGACCGCGCGTTTGCGCTGCCGCTGACGGCGGGCCGAGAGCGTCACGGCCACCGCGGCCGACGTCATCAGTACCAGCACGCCGGTGGCGTAGGCGCCGCCCTGGGCATCCACGTCGGCGTCGAACAGCCAGGTGATCAGGAACCCGACCAGCGTGAACACCAGCACCAGAGGCCGGACGGCCCGAGCCCACCCGGGCGCCATGCCGTAGCGGGGCAGGTAGCGGGGCACCAGGTTCAGCAGCCCGGCCATGGCGGAGGCGCCAGCGAACCAGAGAATCGCGATGGTACTGATGTCATAGGCGCTGCCGAACCCCACGCCCAGGTACTCATGGGCCAGGAACGCCAGCGCGCGGCCGTTCGCGTCCCCGCCAGGCTGGAATTCCTGTTCCGGGATGAGCACCACCGTGGTGAAGCTGCTGACGATCAGGAAACAACTCATGATGAGTGCCGCCGTCGTGAGCAGTTTCCGGGCCCCCTGGATGCGGCCGGCGGGATGGTCCTCTACATCGCCGTCGTGCCCCCGGATCTGCGGCATGACGGCAACCCCGGTCTCGAACCCGGACAGGCCGAGTGCAAGTTTGGGAAAGACGAGCAAGGCAAACCCGACGGCCAGCAGCGGGTTCCCGTGAGACGTGGAGATTGCCTGCCACCAGTTGTCCACCGCCAGGGGGTGCGTGAACACCTCAAAGACCGAAACGGCCAGCACGACGACGTTCAGGCTCAGGTAGATGGCGACTATCACGACCGCGACGCCGATTGCCTCCTTGAACCCCCGGAGGAAGACCGCACCCAGCATCGCCAGCAGGAACAAGGTGACCGGCACGTTCTGCCCCAGCAGCCAGCCGGGGGCTACCGGATTCTGGATCAGGTGCGCCGTGGCGTCTGCCGCCGAGAGCGTCATGGTGATCATGAAGTCCGTCGCGGCGAAGCCCAGCAGGACCAGGACCAACAGCTTTCCGCCCCAGCGCGGCATCAGCCGCTCGAGCATCGCGATGGAGCCCTCGCCCCGGTGGCTCTCGCCCGCCACCCGCCGGTACACGGGCAGGGCGCCCAGCAAAGTGATGGCGACGAGCACGAGGGTCGCCAGCGGCGAAATCACGCCCGCGGCGAGCGCGGCGATCGCCGGCTGGTATCCCAGGGTGGAGAAGTAGTCGACGCCGGTCAGGCACATCACCTGCCACCAGGAGTGTTTCTTCTCCTGGGCCGTGGGCACTCCGCCCGGGCCCTGGTGGGCGCCCTTGCTGTCCTGCAGCCCGAACAGCAGCCAGTTCCTCACCGTGGTTTTGGCACGGGGCCGCGGCGCCGACGGGTCTGCCGGCGGCCTGCTCAGCGTGGTCATGATTTCCTTCCCTCGCGGCGCGGGCTCAGATGGCGGTGCGCCGCACAGCTCTCAGTTGCGAAACTAGCAGCGGCCGCCCCCGACGCCTCTGCCGGGACGGGGATCTTGACGAATCCTTGACGCAGGGCTGCCCCGCCGAATCCTGCGTGAAATGGAAGAATGGCCCCATGGCACGTGGAACGCTGCGCATCTTCCTGGGGTCAGCACCTGGCGTCGGGAAGACCTACGCGATGCTCCGGGAGGGGCACCGGCTGCAAGAGGGCGGCGAGGACGTCGTGATCGCGTTCGCCCGGGACCGCGGGCGACGCGACACCCGGGCCCTGGTGGCAGGGCTCGAGCTGATCCCGGCCAAGCGGGTCCCGTATCAAGGGCTCCACCTCGAAGAGCTGGACCTCGACGCGGCCCTCCGTCGCGGGCCCGCCACGGCCATCGTCGATGATTACGCCCACGCCAATCCCCCGGAAAGCCGGAACGACCACCGGTGGCAGGATGTCGACGAACTGCTCGACGCCGGCATCAACGTCCTGACCACCATTGACATCCAGCATCTCGCGTCCCTGAGCGACGTCGTCCGAGCCATTACCAACGTCCGGCCGACGGAGACTGTGCCGGATGAGGTCGCCCGGCGGGCCGGGCAGATTCAACTGGTGGACATCTCCCCGGAACTCCTGCGGCAGCGCCTCGCGGACGGCAGGATCGTCCCGGCAGACCGGGTCGATGCTGCCCTCGCCAGCTACTACCGTCCGGGCAACCTGGCCGCCCTGCGTGAGCTGGCCCTGCTGTGGCTGGCGGACCGGGTGGACGAGGGCCTCGCAAGGTATCGGACGGGGAACGGCATCGACGCCAGCTGGCCGGCCCGCGAGCGGATCGTCGTCGGGTTGCCTGGCGGCCCCGAGGGCGGGGCCCTCATCCGCCGCGGTGCACGCATCCTCAACCGGGTCAGCGGAGGCGACCTGCTGGCGGTGCACGTCCGCGCAGCGCAATCAGCGGCCGCAGAGTCGCCGCAGGATCTCGAGGCGCAGCGGCACCTCGTCCAGGACCTCGGCGGCAGTTATCACATAGTGGCCGGGGAAGATCCGGCTGTCGCGCTGCTGGACTTCGCCCGCAGCGTCAACGCCACCCAGATTATCGTCGGAATCCCGCGCCGCGGCAGGCTGGCCGGACTCCGGGCGGGCCTTCGCGGCGGCAGCACTGGCGGCAGGGTGGTCCGCGGCGCTGGTGCCATCGACGTTCACATCGTGTCCCAGCCGTCCGCGGGCGGAAGCCCGGGGGTGCCCCGGCGGCGGGATCTGGGCCGTGCCCGCGTCACGACAGGTTTTGTCCTGGCTGTCCTCCTTCCTGCGCTGCTGCAGCTCCTACTGGCGGTCAACCCGGACAAGAATCTGGCGGCTACCGTCCTGGTCCAGCTCACCGGCTCCGTCGCCGTGGCGCTGGTCGGCGGACTGTGGCCCGCGATGGTCGCGGCACTCTGGAGCAGCCTGCTGGTGAACTACTTCTCCACCCCGCCGGTAGGCACGCTGACCATTAGCGATTCCCAGAACGTGCTGGCCCTCCTGGTGTTTGTCGGGGTGTCCGCCGCAGTCGCCACGGTGGTGGATCTCTCCGCGCGCCGGTCCAAGGAAGCGGCCCTCGCCAGGGCGGAGGCCGCCACTCTGGCGGACCTCTCGCGCGGGGCGGCCGGTTCGGAGGACACGATTGCGGGATTACTGGAGCAAGCCCTGGACGTCTTCCAGGTCCGGGGCGCGGCCCTTCTAAGCCGTCAGGAAGACGACGCTTTTCTGCACGGCCCCGGGGCCGTTGCCGGTACAGGTGGGGGCTGGCGGCTTATCGCCAGCGCCGGCGAAGTTCCGGCCGTGAGTTCCGGCGGCGGCGGGGACAGCCCGGGCGCAGCCGGCATCCACGGTGACAACGTGGAACGGATTGATGACACCACGTGCCTGGTCCTGACCGGCCGCGTGCTGCCGGCCAGCGACAGACGGCTGCTCGGCGCCTTTGGCGTCCATCTGGTGGCTCAGCTGGAACGCCAGCAACTGCTGGCCAGCCGATCCGAAGTCCTCAAGCTCGCTGAAAGCAACACCATGCGCACCTCGATCCTGCGCGCCGTCTCGCACGATCTCCGCACCCCGCTGGCCGGCATCAAACTCGCGGTGGGAGGCCTTCGGCAGGAGGGCGTCCGCTACACCCCGGAGGAGGAGCAGGAGTTGCTGGCAACCATCGAGGACTGTTCGGACCGGCTGGAAGTCCTGGTGGGAAATCTGCTGGACATGTCCCGGCTCACGTCCGACTCGATCAACCCGCTGTTGCGGCCGGTGCGGTGGTACGAGGTCATTCCCGGCGGACTGCACGGGATCGCTCCGGGCCGGGTGCGCGTCGAGCTCCCGGCCAACATGCCCGAGGTCGAGGCGGATGCGGGCATGCTCGAGCGGGTCATTGCCAACATCGTGGAGAACGCCGTCAAGTACGCCCCCGAATCCGACATTGTCCTGGCCGGTTCCGCAGGCGTGTTGGGCCCGGCCACCGTGAGCGGCCGCCCGGCCGGTGAACTGCGCATCATCGACCACGGAACGGGCATCCCGGCAGACCGGGTCGTGGACATGTTCCGCCCCTTCCAGCGCCTCGACGATGCCACGCAGGCAACCGGGGTGGGGTTGGGCCTGGCCGTGGCGAAGGGATTCACCGAGGCGATGGGCGGCAGGCTGACCGCCGAAGCGACGCCGGGCGGCGGCCTGACCATGGTGATCGGCCTTCCCCTGTCAGCTGGCATCCCGTTCCACGCGGAGCCGGAACAAGCACCGCTCGAACCGCAGTCAGCGGTCGTCGGCCGCCTCCATGCGCCGCCGATCCTCGCGTCCGGGACGGACCCGGCATGACCACCGTGCTGGTGGTCGACGACGACACTTACCTGCTCCGGGCCCTGCGGATCACCCTGCAGGCCCACGGCTACGACGTCGTGACCGCCGCGGACGGCCGTTCGGCGCTGCTCGCTGCCCAGCAGCAACCGCCGGCCCTCGTGATCCTGGACCTGGGGCTCCCCGACATCGACGGATCGGCGGTGATCCGGAAGCTCCGCGGCTGGAGCTCAGTGCCTGTTCTGGTCCTGTCCGCCCGTCATGGTTCCGAGGATAAGGTGGAAGCGCTCGACGCCGGCGCCGACGATTACATCACCAAACCGTTCGGGCTGGACGAACTCCTGGCACGCCTGCGCGCCCTGCTGCGCCGCAGCGCCGAGACGGAGCAGCCGGCGGTCATCACCACCGAAGCGTTCACCGTGGACCTGGGTAAACGCCGCGTTCTCCGCGACGGCCAAGACATCCGGCTGACTCCGACCGAATGGAAAATGCTGGAGGTGCTGGTCCGGAATCCGGAGAAACTCGTCACCCAGCAGCAGCTCCTGTCCGCGGTGTGGGGCCCGGCCTACGCCAAGGAAACCAACTACTTACGGGTCTACATGGCCCAACTCCGGCGCAAGCTGGAACCCGAGGCCGCCACGCCGCGGCACTTGATCACAGAGGCGGGGATAGGCTACCGGTTCCTGCCCTGACCGGTCCCGCGGCACCCCCGGGATCCGCGGACCCGGCCCTGCCTACACGAACGCGGACTTGCCCGTCACGGCCCGGGCCACGATCAGTGAGTTGATTTCGTAGCTGCCCTCATACGTGTACAGGATCTCGGCATCACCAAAGAGTTTGCCCATCTCGTAGTCGCTGCTGATCCCGTTGCCGCCCATCAGCGAACGCCCCATCGCCACCGACGCCCGGGCCAGCCGGGTGGTGGTGGACTTGGCCATCGCGGCCTGGACCATCTCGAGTTTGCCGTCCTCCTGGATCCTGGCCAGCTGCGCCATCAGCGACAGCGACGCGGAGGCGTTGCCCAGAATCTCGGCCAGCTGCTGCTGGATCAGCTGGAAGCGGGCCAGTTCCTTGCCGAACTGCTTCCGCTCCAGCGAATAGGACCGTGCGACGTCGAACGCGGCCAGCTGGATGCCGGCGGCCTGCCAGCCCACCCAGGCGCGTGAATCGCGCAGCAGCTCATTGGCCTTGGAGAAGTCCGTGGCACCGGGGAGCAGGTTGGACTTCGGGATGCGGACCTCGTCGAGCACGATATCCGCGTTCTGCATGATCCGCAGCCCGATTTTGTTCGCGATCTTGGTGGCGGTGTAGCCGGGGCGGTCCGTCTCCACGATGAAGCCCTTGATCTGCTGGTCCGCGACGTCCCGAGCCCACACCACGGCGAAGTCCGCAATGGTGCCGGCGCCGATCCAGCGCTTGGCGCCGTTGATGACCCATTCCCCGCCGTCCAGCCGTGCCGTGGTGGCCAGGCCTCCCGCGATGTCCGAGCCGTGCTCCGGCTCGGTCAGGGCAAAGGCGCCGATCTGCGTCAGGGCCGTCAGACCCGGCAGCCAGCGCGCCTTCTGTTCCTCGGAGCCGAGCTGGTCGATCATCCCGACGATCAGCTCATTGTGGATCCCCACCAGGGCCGAGAGGGACACATCGGCGCGGGCCACCTCGACGTACATCAGGCCCTTGAACAGCTTGGACGTCCCGTCCGTCTGCAGGCCGCCCAGGCCGTACTTGCCGAGCTCGGCGACCAGCCCGAAGGGGAATTCCTCACGGTTCCAGTAATCGATCGAGGCCACCCGGATCCGGGACTGGAGGAAGTCACGGACTTCCTGGTAGCGGAACTGCTCCTCCGGGGGAAGCAGGTCGACGATGTACATCAGGTCGGCGTCTGGGAACGGCGGTGCCGCTATACCGGCCGCGCTCCCCGCTGCTGACGCGGCGGGCTGCCGCTGTGTGGCCTCCTCTGTGAGGGTCGGTCCGCTGGCACGTCCTTGTGGCTGCACGGGCATGTATCCCTTCGTAGTGATCCGGTCATGAACCGGGCCGGCTCTTCCAAACCCTTGGATGTCCTAGTATATTGCATAGTGATGGTGATCACTAAGAAACTCGTGATCACCGGGCAACGGCGCCGGGCTTGAAACGGCTGCGCCACCAGACTTCGAAAGGTGCACGATGACAGTCACTGAGGAATTCCGCGTAGCACGCGACCGCATGCTTGACCTCCGCAAGGACTACGAGGCGGCGCGCAGCGAATTCCAGTGGCCGCGCTTTGAGCACTTCAATTTCGCCCTGGACTGGTTCGACCAGATCGCGGCGGACCCGGCCAAGGCGAACAACCCGGCCCTGGTCATCGTCGAGCAGGACGGCTCGGCCACGCGGCGCAGCTACGCGGACCTCTCCCTGCGCTCGGCCCAGGTGGCCAACTGGCTGCGCAGCCAGGGTGTGCGGCGCGGTGACCGGATGATCATCATGCTCGGCAACCAGGTGGAACTCTGGGAACTGATGCTCGCCGGCATCAAACTGGGCATCGTCATGATCCCCACCACCACCCTGATGGGGCCGGCGGACCTCAAGGACCGGGTGGAGCGCGGCGGAGCGAACTGGGCCGCCGTCGGAAGTGCCAATATAGGCAAGTTCGCCGAGGTCCCGGGCGACTACACCCTGATTGAAATCGGCGGTGACGCCGGCAACGCCGCAAACCCGGCCGCCGTGCAGTACATCGAGTCCGCCGGGGCGGACGATGCCTTCACCCCGGACGCGCCGACCCGGGCCGACGAGACCCTGCTGCTCTACTTCACCTCGGGCACCACCTCCAAGGCCAAGCTCGTGGAGCACACGCACACCTCCTACCCGGTGGGCCATCTGTCCACCATGTTCTGGATCGGGATGGAACCCGGCGATGTGCACCTCAATGTGGCCTCGCCCGGCTGGGCCAAGCACGCCTGGTCCAACGTCTTCACGCCCTGGATCGCCGAAGCCTGCGTGTTCATCTACAACTACGAGCGCTTCGATGCCAAGGCACTCATGGAGCAGATGGACCGCGAGTCGGTGACGAGCTTCTGCGCCCCTCCCACGGTCTGGCGGATGCTCATCCAGGCCGACCTGACCCTGCTCAAGAACCCGCCCACCAAGGTGGTCTCCGCCGGCGAGCCGCTCAACGCCGAGGTGATCGACCAGGTCCAGCGCGCCTGGGGACAGACCATCCGCGACGGCTTCGGCCAGACCGAATCCACGGTGCAGATCGCCAACACCCCCGGCCAGCCGATCAAGATCGGCGCCATGGGCAAGCCGCTGCCCGGCTACGACGTCGTGCTCGTGGACCCGGCGACCGGTGCTGAGGGCGACGACGGCGAGCTCTGCCTGCGCCTTGACCCCCGGCCCGTCGGGCTGATGAAGGCGTACTACGGTGATCCCGAAAAGACGGCGGACGCGTTCCGCGACGGCTACTATCACACCGGTGACATGGCGAGCCGGGACGAGCGCGGCATCATCACCTATGTGGGCCGCGGTGACGACGTCTTCAAGTCCTCCGATTACCGGCTGTCCCCGTTCGAGCTGGAAAGCGTGCTGATCGAGCACCCGGCGGTGGCCGAGGCCGCCGTCGTCCCCTCCCCGGACCCGCTGAAGCTCTCGGTGCCCAAGGCGTTTGTGGTCCTGGCGGCCGGGCACGAGGCCGGCCCGGAACTTGCCGAGGACATCCTGCGGTACTGCCGCGACCATCTGGCCCCGTTCAAGCGCATCCGCCGGCTGGAATTCGCCGAACTGCCCAAGACCATCTCGGGCAAGATCCGGCGTGTGGAGCTGCGGCACAGCGAAGAACTGCGCCACGGCGGCGGGACGGTCCCGGCCGGCCTCGGCACCGAGTACTCCGAAGCCGACTTCCCCGGCCTGAAAAGTCCCGCCGAAAAGCTAGGCTGAACCGTATGAGATTCAGGACGAGACGCTGGGGGTTCCGTGGCAACGCCGCTGCCGCGTGATCCGATCGCCGACGCCCGGCTGAACTGGGAACGGCACGGCTGGTCCGACGTCGCCGCACCGATGGCCGCCATCACCGCAATCATGCGGACCCAGCAGATCCTGCTGGCCCGGATCGAGGGCATCCTGAAGCCGTTCGGGCTGACGTTCGCCCGCTACGAGCTGCTCGCCCTGCTGAGCTTCGCCCGCAGCGGCGCGCTGCCCATGAACAAGGCGAGCGCGCTGCTGCAGGTCCACCCCACCTCGGTGACAAACGCCGTCGACCGGCTGCAGGGCGCGGGGCTGGTGATCCGCTCGCCGCACCCCACCGACGGGCGCACCACCCTGATTGAACTCACGCAGGAAGGGCGTACGCTTGCTAAACGGGCGACGGCGGCACTCAACTCCGAGGTGTTCGCCCAGTCCGGCTTCGCCGAGCAGGATGTCGACCAGCTGATCCGGATCCTGGGCACCTTCCGCCGCAACGCCGGCGATTTCAGCGAATAACCCCGGCCGAGGGCCTTATCAGAACTGATGTCCCGTCACAACGCAGTGACGGGTTCCGCGGCACCAGGAGACGACTCATGCAGCCGAACGCCTATTCCCGCCCCGATGACAGGGAGCTGCTCCGCGCCTCCCTGCGCCTGCTCTCCGGCAGGTTCCGGCCCGCCGTGCTCTTCGCCGGGCTGGCCAGCGGCGAGCTGCTGCAGCTGACGGACTTCCTGGGCACCGCCACGTCCAGCCTGCACCAGATGCAGGTGGTTCCAGGCACCGGGCTCGGCGGCCGGGTCTTCACGCAGCGTCGGCCGTTCCTTGTCGAGGACTATATCGCCTCCCAGGGAATCACCCACGAATACGATCTCGCCGTCCGGCGGGAACGCCTGACGTCCATGGCGGCCGTCCCCGTGGTGGTCCGGGGCCAGTCGCGCGCGGTGCTGTACATCGCCAGCAGGGACAGCGCCCCGCTGGGCGAAAACGCTGTGTGCGAGGCGATGGAGGCGGCCGCCGAGATCGCCGCCGAACTGCGGATCCGGGACGAGGTTGACCGCCGGGTCTCGATCATCGATACCGCCAAAGCCGCGCCTGCCCTGGTCCAGGACCGCAGCTGGCTGGAGCACGTCCGGGAAGCCCACGCCGAGCTGCGGTCCCTGGCCGGCACCGTGTCCGATCCTCACCTGGCGCGGCAGCTGGACATCATCGGCACCCATCTGGCGCCGCCGACCGCCGTCGGCATCCATCCGACAGCCCGGCTGGCCCGCCGTGAGCTCGATGTGCTGGCTCAGGTGGCACTGGGCTGTTCGTACCAGGAAACCGCTGAACGCCTCGGCCTGAAAGCGGTGACGGTCAAGAGCTACCTGCAGAACGCGATGTCCAAATTATCCGCGCACAACCGGCTTGAGGCCGTGTCCGCGGCCCGCCGGCTGGGACTCATCCCGTAGGGCGGGGCTGCCGGTTTTCACCGGCAGCCCCGCCCCCACCCGCGGATCCCCCAAAGCCCGGAATCCGCGGTCTGGATTGCTTCGGCTCAGATCCCTAGGGCCGTGAGGCAAGCTCGGTGGCTGCTGTGCCTTCCGCGTGCTCCGGGGAGGTGCGCGCCTTGCCGTCCTCCAGTCCCTGCTTTTCGCGGTTGGGCAGGGCCAGGGTGCAGAGCACGCTGAACACGCCGATCCCGGCGAGCAGGACCCCAATGGACCACGCACCGGACGTGTTGGCAAGCTGGGCTGCCACCAGCGGGACGATGCCTCCGCCGACGACGCCGGCGAGGTTGTAACCCATGCCTGCGCCGGTGTAGCGGTAGCGGGTCTCGAAGAGCTCCGGAAGCAGCGCACCGGCGGGGCCGTAGGCGATTGCGAAGATCACGAGGGTGACGGTGAGGCCCAGACCGAAGGCGAACACCGTGTTCGCGCTGAGGATCGGGAACAGCATGAGGGACCACGGCACGGCGAGGATGCAGGAGGTGGCGATGACCTTCTTGCGGCCGAAGCGGTCCGAGAGGATACCGGAGGCCAGGGTGGCGGCGGCGACAAACAGCGAGGAGACGATGCCGGTGCTCAACACTTCCACCCGGCTCAGCTGCATGCCGGTGGGGCTCGTGGCATAGCTGGTGAGGTAGGCGGTGCCAATGTAGAAGAAGGCGAACAGCAGCGTCAGGGAGCCGCCGGCGAGGAGGATTTCGCGTGGCTGGCGCTTGATGGACTCGAGGATGGGCAGCTTGGTGCTGGATTTGGTGACCGTGGCGGCGTTCTTGAAGACCGGGGTTTCCTCGATGCTCAGCCGGACCCACAGGCCCACGAGAACCAGCACGGCACTGAGAATGAACGGCACGCGCCAGCCAATGGTGATGAAGGCGTCGGACTTGTCCCCCAGTGTGAGGTTGGTGATGAGGAACGTGCCGCTGGCCAGGGCGAAGGCAACGGACGGGCCCATCTGCGGGAAAGAGCCGAACAGCCCGCGCTTGCCCTTGGGTGCGTATTCGGCCACGAGGAGCGTGGCGCCGGCCCATTCGCCGCCAACGGCGAGTCCCTGCACGAAGCGGAGCACCACCAGCAGAATGGGGGCGGCCACGCCGATGGTGTTGGCGTCCGGAATCAGGCCGATCATCACGGTGGCGATGCCCATCATGAGCAGTGTGGTGATAAGGGTTTTCTTCCGGCCGATCCGGTCTCCGAAGTGGCCGAAGATGATTGCGCCGACGGGACGGGCGAAGAAGGCGACGGCGAACGTGCCGAAGGAGGCAATGGTGCCGGCGGCGGCACCCAGGGCCGGGAAGAACACAACCGGGAAGACCAGGGCGGCAGCGGTGCCGTAGATAAAGAAGTCATAGAACTCGATGGTGGTTCCGGCGGCGCTGGCGAGGGCGACCTTTCGCAGCGTCTTGCGGCTGGGCGGCGCTTGCTGCCCGGCCGCCGAGGTCGGTGAAACTGAAGTCATGGCAATCTCCTTTGATGTCAGCCTCGATGCGCGGCTTTGTGACTTAGCTCACCGTAACGAAAAGCATGGACATCCAACTACCTCCCAAAAGAGGTAGTTCCGAAAAGCGCGGGACTACCCGGGCGGTCCCCTAGACTTCGGAAAGAAGCCAACCCTGAACCTTGAGGAGCGAAATGATCCCGGAGATCAACATCTGGGCGGTACTGCTGGCCACCCTGTCCAGCATGGTGGTGGGGTCCGTCTGGTACACGCCGAAGGTGTTCGGCAACTACTGGATGCGCGTCGCCAAGGTCACCCCGAGCGGGGACGCCAAGGACGCCGTCAAACCGATCCTGATCACCCTGGTGGTCAGCTTCGTCAGCGCCCTCGTGCTGGCCGGGGCCGCTGCCATTTCGCAGCACTTCTACGGCGGGGATTTCCTGGCCAACACCCTGGTCACGGCCCTGATCCTGTGGGCCGGGTTCACGGCGGCGCGCTTCATCACCCACGATGCCTTCGAGGGCCGCCCGGTCGGACTGACGGTGCTGAACTGCGCGCACGAACTCGTTACCCTCATGGTGATGGCCCTGATCATCGGTCTGTTCGGGATCAGCGCGGCCTGATGTCCTGACCGTCCCGGGCAGCGCCGGAGCGGCTGGCACTTCCTGACGACACGCAATGGAGCTGTCGCTACCGGGATTCGGCAGCGACAGGGCCTTTGCGCGTCTTTTGCCCCGAACCGTCGCGGAGTATCGTGGGTCGCAGCCGGACAGCGCCGTCCGGCCAGGCAGCAATTAGTGCTCACAGAGCGTCGATTGGCAATCGCCGAGGAGGGGCCATGACTTCGCCGACCGTCCCCATACCGCAGCCTCCTCCGAAGCCGGTGGTCGGCAACCTGGCCGACATCGACTCCAGTAAGGGCGTCCTCGGAATAGCCGAATTGGCCGAGCGGTATGGCCCCATTGTGCGCCTGCAGTTCTTCAATCGCAGCGTCGTCGTCATATCCTCCCAACAACTCGTCAACGAAGTGTGCGACGAGTCCCGTTTCGACAAGGTGATGGGCAACGCCCTGCGGGAGGTTCGGGATTTCATCGGCGACGGCCTGTTCACCGCCGAAACACAGGAACCCAACTGGCAAAAGGCGCACCGGATCCTGATGCCGGCCTTCGGGCCGGCCGCGCTGAAGCGGATGTTCACCGGCATGGACGACATTGCCGAGCAGTTGCTCCTCAAATGGGAGAGGCTCGGCCCCGCGGCCCGGATCGACGTTCCGGACAGCACCACCCGGCTGACCCTGGACACCATCGCCCTGTGCTCCTTCAGCTACCGCTTCAACAGCCTCTACCGGGAGGAGCTGCATCCCTTCGTGGGAGCAATGGTCCGTGCCCTGGTCGAATCCGGAGAACGCGGGCGCAGGCTCCCGGTCCAGAATAAGATCATGCTGCGCCGCCGCCACCAGCTCGAGGAAGACAACGCCCTGATGTTCGAGGTGGCTGACCAGATGATCAGCGACCGGCGGCGCAACCCCAGCCCGCCGGGCGGCGAAGACATTCTGGACACCATGCTCAACGCGGCGGATCCACTGACCGGTGAGCGGTTGCCCGATGAAAACGTCCGCTACCAGATGGTCACCTTTCTGGTCGCGGGGCATGAGACCACCAGCGGCCTGCTGTCCTTTGCACTCTACGAACTGCTGCGCCATCCGATTGTCCTGGCCAAGGCGCGCGCCCAGGTGGACGAGGTCCTAGGCACCGAGGGCGCCCGGCTCGCACACCTGCCCCGGCTGGCGTACCTGGACCAAATCCTCAAGGAAACGCTCCGGCTCTGGCCCACCGCCCCGGCGTTCAACGTCGCTCCGTTCGAGGATACGACGCTTGGCGGCCGCTACGAAGTCCCGGCAGGCCAGCCCGTCCTGGTCCTGCTCCCCCTGCTGCACCGGGACAAGGCGGCGTGGGGCGAGGACGCAGAGATCTTCAATCCGGACCGGTTCTCCCCGGAACGGGCCGCGAAAATCCCCGCCGATGCCTGGAAGCCCTTCGGTAACGGACAGCGCTCCTGCATCGGGCGGGGTTTTGCCCTGCAGGAGGCCATGCTTTTCCTGGCCAAGCTCCTGCAGCGCTTCGACATCACGCCGGCGGACCCCAGCTATGAACTCAAGATCCAGCACACTTTGACCATGAAGCCCGAAGGGCTGTTCATCCACGTGCGCCGGCGGAACATCACGATCGCGGCCGGATCCCCCGCCGCCGTCGAACAGGCCCGCCAAGCGGAGGCTGCAGTGGCTGCGACCGCCCCCAACGGCGTTCCGATCCGCGTTCTTTACGGTTCCAACGCCGGAACGTCCCAGGACTTCGCTCAGCGCATCGCCAACGATGCCGGGCGGCGTGGCTACAGCCCCACCATCGGACCGCTCGACGACGCGGCCAGCGGACTGCCCACGGCGGGGCTCGTTGCCGTCGTGGCCTCGTCCTACGAGGGCCAGCCGCCGGACAACGCCCGGAAGTTCATGACCTGGACCGAGGGCCTGCGGCCGGGCAGCCTCACGGGCGTGAGGTACACGGTGTTCGGGAACGGCAACAAGGACTGGGCGCGGACCTACCAGGAGGTCCCCAAGGCCATCGACGCCCGGCTCGCGGCCGCCGGCGCCACCCGGATCTATACCCGGGGCGAAGCCAACGCCCGCGGTGACTTCTTCGGCGCTTTCGACGAATGGTACGCGGGATTCTGGCCGGCCGTGGATGGCGAGCTCGGGCAAAGCACCAGTTCCCCGGCCGCGCAGCCCGGGCTGGACCTTCAGTTTGTCGGGAACGTCCGGGACCCGCTGTTGCGCCAGAACGGGCTGGCGCTCGGCACCGTCGTGGCGAACCGCGAGCTGGTCGATATGGCCAAGCCCGGCGCCCGGTCCAAGCGTCATGTCGAGATCGCCCTGCCAGAGGGGATGAGCTACCGGGCTGGCGATTATCTTGCCGTGCTGCCGCTGAATCCCAGCGAACTCGTGCAGCGTGCCCTGACCCGCTTCAACCTAGATTACGACTCGCACGTCCTGTTGAGCATGGAGCAGGGGGACACTTTCCTGCCCACCGGGATGCCCGTGTCCGTGGGCGAACTGCTGAGCAGCTACGTCGAACTCGCGGTCCCGGCCACACGGACCCAGCTCGAGTACTTGGCGGATGTCGCGCAGGATCCTGCCGACCGCCAGGACCTTGAGGCCCTCGCGGAGAACCGCGAGCGCCATGCGGCCGAGATCCTCGACAAGCGGGTCTCCCTTCTGGACCTGCTGGAGAGGCACCCGTCCTGCCAGCTGTCGTTCGGCTCGTTCCTGCAGCTGCTCACCCAACTGTCCCCGCGGCGGTATTCCATCTCCTCGTCCCCGCGCTGGAGCCCCGACCACGCGACACTGACCTTCTCAGTCATCCAGGCTCCGGCCTGGTCAGGCCACGGCGTCTTCGAAGGAGCCGCCTCAACCTATCTCGCCCAGGCCAGGCCCGGGTCGAGGGTCGCCGTCACGGTCCGTCCCTCCAACGCGGCATTCCACCCGCCACAGTCCTTGGAGGTCCCGCTCATCATGGTCTGTGCCGGGACCGGGCTGGCGCCCTTCCGGGGATTCGTTCAGGACCGGGCGCTACGGGCCGAGGCCGAAGGCATCAAGCCGGCGCCTGCCCTGCTGTTCTTCGGCTGCCGGGCCCCGGACACCGACTTCCTCTATCAGACGGAGCTCGCATCTTGGGCAGACGAAGCCAATCTCGACCTCCGGCCGGTCTTTTCCAGTGCTCCCGAAGACGGCCTGAAGCACGTTCAGGACCGGCTGTGGGCTGACCGGGCCGACGTCGTCGAGCTGGTCAAGGATGGCGCCACGGTCTACGTCTGCGGCGACGGCAAATACATGGCGCCGCAGGTCCGCGACACGTGTGCACTGATCTACAGGGAGGCTACCGGCGCCTCGGCGGCGGACGCCGAGGCCTGGATGGATGAGGTGGAACGCACCCACGGAAGATACGTGGCCGACATCTTCACCTGAAGCTGCCCGGCTTCACGTAAAGCTGCCCGGCCGCTCCCGCCGCCTAACGGTGCGTGAAGTCCGGCTGGCGCTTCTCAGTGAAGGCTGCCATGCCTTCCTTCTGGTCCTCGGTGGCGAACAGCGAGTGGAACACCCGCCGTTCAAACAGCACACCCTGGGCCAGCCCGGTCTCGAAAGCGGTGTTGACGGCTTCCTTGGCTACCATCGCCACCGGCTTGGACTTGGAGGCAATCACCGCGGCGGCTTTCATGGCCTCGTCCACCACGTCCGCGGCCGGCACCACACGGGACACGAGGCCGGCGCGTTCGGCTTCCTCGGCGTCCATGAAGCGGCCGGTCAGGATCATGTCCATCGCCTTGGATTTGCCCACCGCCCGGGTGAGGCGCTGCGAGCCGCCCATACCCGGCAGCACGCCGAGGTTGATTTCCGGCTGGCCGAACTTTGCGTTGTCCCCGGCGATGATGAAATCGCACATCATCGCGAGCTCACAGCCGCCGCCCAGGGCGAACCCGGACACCGCCGCGACCACCGGGATGCGCAGCCGGGTAAAGTCCTCCCAGCCGCGGAACCAGTCCGCCGCATACATGTCCATGTAGCCCTTGGACTGCATTTCCTTGATGTCCGCCCCGGCCGCGAAAGCCTTGGCGGATCCGGTCAGCACGACCGCCCCCACCTCGGGGTCGGCGTCCATGGCCGACACGGCGGCCACGAGTTCGTCCATGGTGGCCTTGTTGAGGGCGTTCAGCGCCTCGGGCCGGTTGAGCTTCACGAGCCCCACCCGGCCACGGCGCTCCACCAGAATGTTTGTGTATTGCTCTGTCATGCCTGTCCCCTCAGCTGTTCAGAAAATGTTTGGTCCGGCCGGTCCGTATTCAGACCCGGCTAGTGTTCGGATTTGTCCCGGATGTCGGTAATGATGCCGGAGAAGTCCCGGCCCGCCCCGCCTTCCGCGGCAAAGCTATCGTAGATTTCGGAAGCAAGCGGACCCAGCCGTGCGGCGACGCCGGTGCTTTGGAGCGCGTTAAGTGCCAGCTTAAGGTCCTTTGCCATCAGGGCTCCGGCGAAGCCGGGCTGGTAGTCGCGGTTGGCGGGGCTCGTGGGCACCGGCCCCGGCACGGGGCAGTTGGTGGTCAGCGCCCAGCACTGGCCCGAGGCCGCGGAGGCGACGTCGAACAGCGCCTGGTGGGTCAGGCCCAGCTTCTCGCCGAGCACAAAGGCCTCGCTGACCGCGATCATCGAGACGCCGAGGATCATGTTGTTGCAGATCTTCGCGGCCTGTCCGGCGCCATGTTCCCCGCAGTGGACCACCCGCTTGCCCATTACCTCGAGCATCGGCCTGACCGCCTCGAAGTCCTCCGGAAGCGCCCCCACCATAAACGTCAGGGTGCCCGCCTCGGCGCCCACGACACCGCCGGACACCGGGGCGTCCACGGCGCGGTGCCCGGCCGCCACGGCGAGTTCGGCCGCTTCCCGGGCCTCATCCACGTTGATCGTGGAGCAGTCCAGGAACAGGGTGCCGCGGGCTGCGGTGGCGAGCAGGCCGGGCTGGCCGGGGGTGCCGCGGTAGGCGTCCAGCAGGTGTTTGCCGCTGGGCAGCATGGTGAGGACGACGGCGGCGCCGGCCACGGCCTCCGCTGCGGTGTCCGCGGTCGCGATGCCGTGCGCCCGGGCAGCTTCCAGCGCGGCCGGCACCACGTCGAAGCCGGTCACGGTGTACCCGGCCTTGACCAGGTTGATGGCCATCGGCCCGCCCATGTGGCCCAGGCCGAGGAAGGCGACCGGACCGGCCTGCGCCGCCCCGGGCCGGTCCGGTTCAGGCGTCGATGGTTCAGACATTGTCGCGCTCCTTCGAAAGCATCAGTTCGCGGTCGCCCAGCGGCGCAAAATAGGATTCGACGTCGCCGCGGCTGACCTCCGCCAGCGTGGCGGGCCGCCAGTGCGGGTTGCGGTCCTTGTCCACGACCTGGGCGCGGATGCCTTCGCGGAAGTCGGGCCCGGCAAGGAACCGCAGCCCAACGCGGTACTCCTGTTCCAGGGTTTCCTCGAGGCCCAGTCCCCTGACCCGGCGCAGGGATTCCAGCGCCACCTTCACGGCGGTCGGCGACTTGGCCTCGATGGTGTCGGCGGCGTCGGAGGCTTCCCCGCCCACTGCCCGCAGCCGGCGCACGATCTCCCCGGCGTCGTCGCTTGAATAGCAGGCGTCAATCCATTCCTGCTGCGCTGCGAGGACGGACGGCGGCGCCTCCTCGGCGAAGCGCGCGACGGCGTCATCCGCCGCCTCGGTCTCCAGCGCCTCGGCAAGTTCCGCGAGCTTCGCGGACGGGACGAAGTGGTCCGCGAGGCCCAGGAACAGGGCGTCGGCGCCGCTCAGGTGCGCGCCGGTGAGGGCCGCATGGGTGCCGGACTCCCCCGGTGAGCGGGAGAGCAGCAGGGTGCCGCCGACATCGGGCACAAACCCGATGGTGGTCTCCGGCATGCCCATTCGGGTGCGTTCGGTGACGATCCGGACCGATCCGTGCGCGGAGATCCCCACTCCGCCGCCGAGGACCAGGCCGTCCATGAACGCCACGTACGGCTTCGGGTAGCCCGAGATGAGCGCGTTCATCCGGTATTCCTCGGCCCAGAAGTCGGCCGTGGCGTCGCCGCCGTCGAGCATGTCCCGGTAGATGGCCACGATGTCGCCGCCGGCGCACAGCCCCCGGTCACCGGCGCCGTGGACCAGCACGGCCGCCACGGCGTCGTCGTCTGCCCAGAGCGTGAGCTGTTCGAGCATGGCTGAGGCCATGCCCGCGGTGAGCGCGTTGACGGCCTGGGGCCGGTTGAGCGTGACCACGCCCAGCCGGCCCCGCCGTTCGAACAGCACCTCCGCCGACGTGGCGTCGGAGGAATGCTTCCCCGCCATCAGCTGCCTTCCGGCATCACGAAGCTGGCACCGGTACGGATGCCGGAGGGCCAGCGGGTGGTGACCGTCTTGGTCTTGGTGTAGAAGCGGAAGGCGTCCGCGCCGTGCTGGTTGAGGTCGCCGAAGCCGGAGGCCTTCCAGCCGCCGAAGGTGTAGTAGGCGATCGGCACCGGGATGGGGACGTTGATCCCCACCATCCCCACCTGGACCCGGCTGGCGAAGTCGCGGGCGGAGTCGCCGTCGCGGGTGTAGATGGCCACGCCGTTGCCGAATTCGTGCTCGCTGCACAGCCGCAGCGCCTCGTCGTAGTCCTCCGCGCGGAGCACACTCAGCACCGGGCCAAAGATCTCTTCCTTGTAGATCGTCATGTCCTTCGTGACGTTATCGAAGAGGGTGGGGCCGACCCAGAAGCCGCCCTCGTAGCCCTCGACCTTGAGGCCGCGGCCGTCGGTGAGCAGGGTGGCGCCCTCGTCGACGCCGGCCTGGATGTAGCCTTCGATCCGTTCCTTGGCGGAGGCCGCCACGACCGGGCCGAAGTCCGAGTCCTTGGCGAGGCTGTGGCCGACCTTGAGGTCCGCGATCCGCTCCTCCAGTTTCGCGACGAGCGCGTCACCGGTGGCCTTACCGACCGGCACGGCCACCGAGATCGCCATGCAGCGTTCGCCTGCTGAGCCGAAGCCGGCGCCCATCAGGGCGTCCGCGGCCATGTCCAGATCCGCATCCGGCATGATCACCATGTGGTTTTTGGCCCCGCCGAAGCACTGCGCGCGCTTGCCGTTCGCGGCGGCCGTGGCGTAGATGTACTGCGCGATCGGCGTGGAGCCGACGAAGCCGATGGCCTGGACCCGGGGGTCCTCCAGCAGCGCGTCGACCGCTTCCTTGTCGCCGTTGACGACGTTGAAGACCCCGGCGGGCAGGCCGGCCTCGGTGAAGAGCTCCGCGAGGCGCAGCGGCACGGAGGGGTCCCGTTCGGACGGCTTGAGAATGAAGGAGTTGCCCGCGGCGAGCGCCGGTCCGGACTTCCAGAGCGGGATCATGGCCGGGAAGTTGAACGGCGTGATCCCGGCGACGACGCCGAGCGGCTGGCGCAGTGAGTGGACGTCGATGCCGGTTCCGGCGCTGTCCGAGAATTCGCCCTTGAGCAGGTGCGGGGCGCCGGCGGCGAACTCCACGACCTCGATGCCGCGCTGGATGTCACCCTTCGCGTCGAGGAAGGTCTTGCCGTGTTCCGAGGACAGTAGAGTGGCGAGTTCGTCCAGGTTCTGGTTGACCAGATCAACGAACTTGAGCAGGATCCGCCCGCGGCGCTGCGGGTTCATGGCCGCCCATTCGAGCTGGCCCTTTTCCGCGTTGGAGACCACGTTGCGGACTTCCTCGGTACTGGCCAGCGGCACCCTGGCCTGGACCTCGCCGGTGCACGGATCGTAGACATCGCTGAAGCGCCCCGAGGTACCTTCAACATGCTGTCCGTCAATGTAATGGGATAGTTCGCGAACCATAATGGAATGCTCCTTTGCACGGTGTGATGGCCGAAGTGACGGCCGGGCCGTGTGACCCACGCCATCTTCTCCTCCCGAATATACTCGGACTTCCTACTAAATTCCAGAGGGGCGTGGCCGCACCGCCGCTTCGTCCGTCAGCCAAGTTCGGTAAGTTAGGGATTGTGAAGATAGCTACCTGGAATGTGAACTCGCTCCGTGCCCGTGCCGACCGCGTTGAAGCCTGGCTTCAGCGCACCGACTGTGATGTCCTGGCCATCCAGGAAACCAAGTGCAAGGACGACAACTTCCCCTGGGAGCTGTTCGAGAGCATGGGCTACGAGGTGGCGCATTTTGGCTTGAGCCAGTGGAACGGTGTGGCGATCGCGTCCCGCGTGGGTCTCGCCGACGTCGAACGCACCTTCCTGGACCAGCCCGTCTTTGGCAAGAGCGGCAAGGATGCCGTGCAGGAGGCCCGCGCCATCGGCGCCACCTGCGGCGGGATCAGGGTCTGGAGCCTCTATGTTCCCAACGGCCGGGCCCTCGACGATGAACACATGCCCTACAAGCTCAGCTGGTTGGACGCCCTGCGGACCCACGCCGAGGGCTGGCTCCGGGAGGACGGTGAAGCGCAGATTGCCCTGATGGGCGACTGGAACATTGCACCGCAGGACGACGACGTCTGGGACATCGACTACTTCCGCACCGAAGGCCTCACCCACGTGAGCGAACCGGAACGCGCGGCCTTCCACGCCTTTGAGAATGCCGGCTTCCAGGACGTTGTCCGACCGCACACCCCCGGCCCCGGCGTGTACACGTACTGGGACTACACCCAGCTGCGCTTCCCGAAAAAGGAAGGCATGCGGATCGACTTCGTCCTGGCCTCCCCCGCGCTGGCCACCCGGGTCACCGGCGCCGCCATCGACCGCGAGGAACGCAAGGGCAAGGGTGCCTCGGACCATGCCCCGGTGCTGGTGGAGCTGAGCGACTGATGGGCGCAGCCCAGGGAAGCGACGTGGTCCAATGACGGGAAACCTCTACCACGGCCAGGCCGGGCTGCCGTTCTCGTCCGCGCTGCGCGTCTACGAACCTTTGGAGGCGTTCCCGGAGGAGCAGCAGGGCGCCCTGCGCGTGGCGGGGGACCGGAGCGTTTCCCGGGCCGCCGTTGAAAACGCCGAGCTGCTGGCCTCCCTCGGCCGCATCACCCGCCCGGGCGGGGACCCGTTCCCCACCGGCGCGACGGACCTGGTCAGGATTCTTGCGTTACCGCGGAGCGACGGCCCTGCCCCCGGCGGCACTGCCCCGGCAGCCGGGCCGGCCGGCGCCGGGAGTCCCGAGGCCGGGGCGCCGGACGCCGTCGCGCCCGAGCGGCTGCTGTACTGCCCCAGCCAGCTGGTGCTCCGGGCCGGGCTGGCGGCCAACGCCCTGATGGAGGGCATCCACGGGCCGCTTGCCCAGCTGCTCATCCCGGAGGAGCAACGCGACCGGCACCAGGAGCGCATTGACGACGTGCGGGCGCATTCCGGGCTGGGCCGCGTGCACACCCGGGCGTCCACCTGGGGCATTCCCTTCAGCTGGTTCTGCCTGTTCAAGGAATCGGACCCCACGGACGTGGTGGAATCCGAGGGGCGGATCGTCACCGTGCGCATCCGCGCGACGATCGGAGAGTCCCTGGAGCGGGTCCGTTACGCCGTGGCCCATCTGGCCCTGGCCGCCCCGGACCTGGACATGCTCGAGGACCTGACCCAGCTCACCGAATGGCTGGAGCTCTTCCACCGGGAGTCCATGGTGGAACTGGACTACGGGGCCGTGGCGGACAAGGTCTACCCGGATGACTCGCCCATGGATGTCCGGCTGGGCATTGAGTGTCTGGCCGAAGGAGACATGACCGGGGCCGCCGCCGCCTATCGCAGGCTGGCGTCCCGCTGGATCCCGATCCGGCAGCTGGCGCGCGCGTCCTGACGGGATCGATGGCGGCGGCTGGTGCTAAGTGCGGCTGCTACGGGCGGCCGGCCTGAGGGGTGAGAGTCCCGGGTGCGGCGCCCTTCTGGGCCCACGCGCCCGCGCCCCCGGGCGGCGCCGTCGTGCTCCGGACAACCAGCTGGTGCGGGGCGACTGTGGAGAGCACTGATCCGGCGATCCCGTCGAGCTCGTCCAGCAGCATTTTTGTGCCCAGTTCGGCCTGCTCGTCCGGGCGCTGCCGGACCGTGGTGAGGCCCATGGCCTCGGAAAAGTCGTGGTCGTCGATCCCGATGACGGAGAGGTCCTCGGGGACCTTCACCCCGGCCCGGGTGGCCTCAAAGATGATTCCCATGGCCATCTCATCCGAGGCGCAGAAGATTGCCGTCGGCTTCGGTCCGGGCCTGTCCCAGAGCCGGTGGAAGGCGTCCTGGCCGCTGCGGACGGTGAAGTCCCCCCATTCGTCCCATTCCTCCCGGACGTTCAGGCGTGCTTCGGCCATGACGTCCTGGAAGGCTTGGATCCTGACCCGGGGGACGTCGAAGTTGAGGTCCGTTTCGTCGTCGCCGTGCAGCAGGGCGATCTCCGTGTGGCCAAGGTCGATCAGGTGCCGCACGGCCGTGGCGGCGGCCGCGTAGTCGTCGATCCCGATGTAGGGGCATTCCTCGACGTGGCCGCCGACGACGACCAGCGGGATGTCGATCTTCTGCAGGTGTTCGATTTCCTCATGGGTCAGTGCCATACACAGCACCAGCAGCGCGTCGATCTGTTTGTACACCATGGTCTTGCTGAAGAGCCGCTCACGGTTGCTGCCGTGGCCGCCCAGGTTGAACAGCGAGAGGTTGTACTGGCGGGCGTGCAGTTCACGGTCGGCGCCCTCGATGGCCTTGGAGAAGAACCAGCGGCTGACGAAGGGGGCCAGCACGCCGATGGTCTTGGTGCGCCCGGTGGCCAGCCCGGACGCCGAGGAGGAGGCGACGTAGCCCAGGTCTGCAGCGATGCCCAGGATTTTCTCCCGGGTGGCGGGCGAAACCCTGGGCAGGCCGCGGACGGCGCGGGACACGGTGGCGGTGGACACTCCGGCGGCGGCGGCCACATCTTCGATGCTGACACCGGAGTGGCCCCCGCGCTGCGCCCTGTCTGTTGTCCTTGCCACCGTGTCCCCTTGTCGACTGACTCCTGAGGCAACTCGCAGCCTCCGAAGCACTCCATTAGCCTGCCTCCCCCCACGGCAACAAACGCCCCAAGCATTGCGGGGTCCCTTGCCGCCCATAACCCCTTGGGGTGGGCGCTAGGTGACCCCGCGTTCACTTTCGCCGGGCTGCCGTCCTTTCCGGCAGCCGGCGGCGCAGCCGGATCATTCCGTACAAGGCCACGAGCATCACCAGCAGGCCCAATGCCCAGCCAAGCGCCGGCTGGGCCGTTACCTCCATCCAGACGGTGACCACCAGCAGCACGACTGCCCAGAAACCAAGGAACCCGATGATGATGTCGAAATCCTCGCCGGACCGGACCTTTCGACGCGTCGCCGGCACGTGGCCCTGGTTCTGCTCCTCGGTCATCACGCCACAGTCACTTAACCGCACCGGCGGTGAGGCCGGCGACGATCTTGCGCTGGAAGACCAGCACCAGAATGACCAGGGGAATTGTGACAATCGTTCCGGCGGCCATGATGGCCGTATACGGTACCTGGTTGGGCTGGGCGCCGGCGAAGCTGGCAATGGCGACGGTCACCGGCTGGGTCTTGTCGCTGGAGAGCTGGCTGGCGATCAGGAATTCATTCCAGGAGGAGATGAACGCCAGGATCGCCGTCGTGAAGATCGCCGGGGCGGCCAGCGGCATGATTACCCGCCGGAACGCCTGTCCCTGGGTGCAACCGTCCACCCGGGCCGCTTCCTCGAGCTCCCATGGCATCTCCCGGAAGAAGGACGTCATGGTGTAGACCGTCAGCGGCAGCACGAACGAGATGTTCGGGATGATCAGGGCCTGGTAGGTACCCATCCAGCCGATGTTCGTGAATAGCTGGAACAGCGGCGTGATGAGGGCGACGCCGGGGAACATGGAGGCCCCCAGGATGAAGCCCAGCACGAGGTACTTGGAGCGGAAGTTCAAGCGCGCCAGCGCGTAAGCGGCAAACACGCCGATCACCAGCGAAACAATTGTAACGACGGCACCGATGAACAAGCTGTTAAGCAGTGCCTGGCCGAAGTGGTTGCCGAAGGAGGTGTCGAACGCCGTCTTGAAGTTGTCCAGCGTCACGTGGGTCGGAAGTATCGAGGTGTCGTAGGTGTAGCCGACGTCGCGGAACGCCGTCACCACCATCCAGTAAGCCGGAGCCAAGCACCAGAAGAGGATCACGACTGCACTGATGTAGGTGCGTCCCTGAGCCCACTTCTCCCGGTTCTGCGCAACTTTCCGCCCCCGGTCCTGCTCTGCGCGTAGTTCGGTCGCGGCGGTCATTTCTTCCCCTTACCTGCGCCGGTCTGCTGCTCCACCACGTTCGCTCCAAGGAAGCGTACGAAGATGAAAGCCACCAGAAAGATGATGATGAACGTGATGGTGGACAAAGCCGCCGCCGCGTTGAAGCCCTGCCTGATCTGGTTGATCACCAGGATGGACAGCGTGGTCGTGTTGTTCGCTCCGCCTGTCAGGATGTACGGGAGGTCGAACATGCGCAGTGCGTCCAGGGTGCGGAACAAGATGGCCACCATGAGCGCCGGCTTCACCAGCGGCAAAGTGATCATGCGGAACCGCTGCCAAGCTGAAGCGCCGTCGACCTTGGCCGCCTCGTACACTTCGGCGGGAATCATCTGCAGGCCGGCAAGAATCAACAGCGCCATGAACGGCGTGGTCTTCCACACGTCCGCGATGATCACAGCCCATCTGGCAGGCCATTCGCTGCCGGTCCACAGGACGGTGGTATTGAAGAGCTTGTTGCCGATGCCTTCGAAGGCGAATATGAACAGCCACAGCTTGGCCGTCACGGCGGTGGGGATGGCCCACGGCACCAGGACAGCTGCACGGACCAGGCTGCGGCCCTTGAAGGCCCGTGCCATGATGACGGCCATCCAGAAGCCGAGCACCGTCTCCAGTGTCACCGTGACGATTGTGAAGAAGAAGGTGGTGGCGGTGGCGGACCAGAACTGCGCCCCGAGGGTTCCCGGCGGGCAGTCTACGGTTCCGCCCCCCGGGGCCGGGCATTGCTGAAAAATCCAGTTGACGTAGTTCGAGAAGCCGGCCGGCCCACCTTCGGCGAAGAGACCCGTGGCGGGGTCTAGACCAGCATCCTTCTGGAACGACATCACAACGGCGGTGATGATCGGGTACACGATCACGACTGACAATGCGAGGATGGTCGGCGCCAGGAGCCAGGCTGCCCAGCGCCCCTGCGTCGCGATCCGGTTGTCTTCTCCAACACCCTTGGGTCCGTGGTGGACGGGTGCGCCGCCCGACGCCGGTGCCTTGACCGACGTCGGGCCTGCTTCAGTTGCCATGATGGACCTACTGTCCCGCGCTAGCGGACTCGATGGACTTCTGCATGTCGGACAGGGCGTCGTCTACTGACTTCTCGCCCTTAATGGCCGAGTACGCGTTTTCCTGGATGGCCTTGGTGACTGCCGGGTAGAACGGAGTGACCGGGCGCGGCACGGCGTTCTCGATGGAAGTCTTCAGGACCGGCAGGTACGGCAGCTTGGCGACAAGCTCCTGGTCGTCGTACAGCGAGCCGAGCACCGGGGCGAGCGAACCCTGCGTGGCGAAGAACTTCTGGGTCTCTTCCGTGGTGAGGAATTTCAGGAAGTCCAGTGCCGTGGCCTTGTTCTTCGAGTAGACGCTGACCGCGGCGCTGTGCCCGCCCAGGGACGAGGCGCCAGGTCCGGTCTTGCCCGGGAGGGCGGTCATGCCCAGGACGTCCTTGACCTTCGAGGAACCCTCGGTGGTGGCCAGGTTGTACACGTAGGGCCAGTTGCGCAGGAACAGCAGCTTGCCGTCCTGGAACGCCTGCCGGCTTTCCTCTTCCTGGAAGGTGATGGCTTCCTTGGGGATCTCGCCGTTCGCGTAGGCCTTGGTCAGGTTCGCCATGCCCGCCTTTGCCTCAGGGGTGAGCAAGTTGGGCTTGCCATCGGCATCCAGCACGGCTCCGCCCGCGGAGTTGATGGCCTCGGAGGCGTTGACGGTCAGTCCCTCGTATTTCTTGAACTGGCCGGAGTAGCAGCCGATGTTGTTGGCCGTGGCGATGGAGCACATGCTCATCATCTCGTCCCAGGTCTTCGGGGGCGTGGGGACCAGGTCCTTGCGGTAGTACAGGATGCCGCCGTCGGATGATTCCGGTGCCGCGTACAGCGTGCCCTTGTAAGAGGCGGCCGTGACGGTCGGCTTCAACATCTTCGAGGTGTCGAGCGCCATCTTGTCCTTGAGCGGCTGCAGCCAGCCCTTGGCGGCGAATTCGGCGGTCCAGACGACGTCGACGCTTGCAACGTCGTAGCCGGGGTCCTTGGCCTGGAAGTGCTGGACGAGGTCGTCGTGCTGCTGGTCGGCGTTGTCCGTCTGCTCCTTGAACGTGACCGTCTCGTTCGGGTGGGCCGCGTTCCACTTGTCGATCAGCGGGCGGACCACGTTGCTGTTGTCCTTGCCCTGCACGTAGGTGATGGGTCCGCGCGAGTCCAAGCCGTTCGCGGCGTCGCCGCCGCCGCTGGCAGTGCCTCCGCCGCCACCGCCGCCACCACAGGCGGAAAGGGTGATGGCGAGAACGCCTGCTGTGGCTACGGGAAGTAGGAACTTCGATTTCTTCATTCTGGGGGGCTCCTCGCTGAGTACCTGACAAAAACGGCCGTGCGTTGTGTGGTGCCCATCACCATAATCACCATGCGGTGAGGAATGCAAGCGTTTACATGGACCTTTACAGAAAAGAGACCCTTGCGCCGGAGCTTTTTTTGTGAGCCAGCCCGCGCCGCTTCAGCGAAATCCGGCCACGGGGCGCCCCGCGCGTGCCCGGCGAAAATATTGCCGGAAGCTCACACCGCTCAGCGGACCCGTTCGGCCCGGCCAAACCTCGACCGGGCACCCGAGGCGATATGGATGAGCACCAGGGTGCGTTTTCCGAGCGCGAAGTCGAGTGCCTCCACGAGGGCGGACACCTCGGCCGCGAGCCGGTGCGGTGCCACGCCGTGACGGGGCTGGATCCTGATTCTCAGGGCCGGCTCGCCGCGGAATTCGTACGTGGCAACGGTCGTGCCCGCCAGGTCCGGACGGTCTGCCAGGGCGGCCCGAAGGGCCTGCTCGGCTACTCCGCTGCCGATCCTGACGTTTCCGGGCACGTCGCCGGGATCCTCTTCGGACAGGAGGGTGTCGGCCCGGCCCTTGCCCTGCTGGGCAACCCAGGCCACCATGGCACCGATCACGAGGAGCAGCATCAGGACCACTACGATCCAGAGCCAGCTCTCCGCACGGCCGGGGAAGCGCGTGCGCTCGAAGAGGTCTCGCCAGATGCTCCAGACGCCGGCGGCCCAGCCGTGCCACCATGCGGCGACCGCCGGCACAGTCGCCAGCAGAATGAGCAGCACTCCGATGCTGAGCAGCTTGAAGCCAAGGACCCCGATCAGGATCCGGTTGAGGGTTCTGGGGGTGCCGTTCATGCGCCGATCACCCCGGTCGAGGAGACATTGGTCCGGGCCTCCGGAGCAGGGGTCAGTCCCATCTCCCGGAGCTCGTCCTGGACGGCCGTGAGGACTGCGTTCCGGCTCAACGGCACGCCGGAGGTGGGACGGACGTTGACGTCGACCTGTTGCCGGGACACCGTCACCATCACCTGTTCCTGGCTAACGTTGGCGGCCAGCCGCGCCCGCCGCGCCAGCGCGGAAGCGATCACTTCGTCGTCCACGACGACGGCGGCGCGGCGGTCCAGCAGGATGTGGCGGGCACGGCGTCCCGGCAGTACCGCGTTCAGGAAAAAGAACAGCCCGGCCATGACCAGCACCGCGCCAACGACGCCGAGCAGGAGCGGTGGGATCCCGTTCGGGAGCGCCACGACCCGCTCCGCGGCAGTCTGCGGATCCACGAGCCAGGGCGGCTGGCCGACGGCCCGGACCGCGGTTTCCAGCAGGCCATAGACGCACAGGGCAATGACGAGCACGGCGGCGATGATCGAGGCCGTAGCCCTGGAGGAATGGGTTTCGCGCTTGAGGATCTGTTCCATACCCTCGCCGCCCGTCCCGGCGGCTTTCGGGTTGCCGGCGGACGGTGCGGCAGCGGGAGCGGGCGGGACATGGCGTCCGCCGCTGGAATGACGGTCGGTGGCGTGGCTCAATGGACCCGCCCTCCTTCTCTCACACTGGCGCCGCTGATCCGGATGTCGACCCGGCTCAGGCCGGCACCGCTCAGCTCGGTCACACGGCGCAGGATGTCGGCCTTCGCGGCCACGGCCCGGTCCCAGACGGAGCCGCCGAATCCCGCGACGCGTCCGGGTTCCCGCAGGACTACGGCCAGCGGGGGGAGGGTGATGGGTGAGACGAGGGACAGTACCAACAGCCCGTCGTCGTCGGACCACTGGGCCCGCACCTCGTGCGGCGTGACGCCGAGGGCTTCCGCCGCGGCGGCCCGGGCCACGCTGGTGAGCGCCTGCGTGCTGATCCTGGTGTGTCCAGCCATCACGGTGGCGCGGACGGCGCCAGCTGTCGCGCTCATGAGGAGGAACGCCGGCCGGTGAGGGCGTCAAGCACGCTGCGCAGGTCCAGTTTCCCTTCCGCGGCGCGGCCCAGCAGGGCTCCGATTCCCATGAACAGCAGGGCGCCGAGGAAACCCCATGCGCCGAACTGGAAGGACATGAACGCGACGAAGGCGCCCATTGCAATCCCCACAACCGTCAGATTCATTGGATTGCCTCCCTTGGTGGCCGGGTCTCGGCGGGGGTACCGGGCTTCGCCGGGCCGGGCACGTAGACGTCGTTGATCTCGATGTTCACTTCGATGACCTGGAGCCCGACGAGTTCCTCGACCGCCGCGTACACGGCGGCGCGGATCTGGTCCGCCAGGGCGTGCAGGGGGGTGCCGTAAAGCGCCACCAGGTCAATGTCGACGGCGACCTGGGTTTCACCGACTTCGGCGTGGACGCCGGCGGCATGGTCCGAGCTGCCGACGGCGTCGCGGAAGGCGCCGAGCGCGCGGGACGGGCCGCTCCCCAGGGAGTACACGCCGGGAACGGAGCGGGCGGCGATGCCCGCGACCTTCGCGACGGCGTTTTCGGAAATGACGGTGCGGCCGGCACCGGGCAGCGGCAGGTCGGTGGCCAACCCGGGCACTGGGGCCGCTGCGGGCTGGGAATTCTGGTATTCCATGAAGCACTCCCCCTTCTCTTTGTGACCACCCTAGTACCTGTCAACGACAAGGTGGCCGCTTGGCGTAGGGATTGGCGGCCGGCCTCGATGGGGTTTAGGAATTACTACGGTGCCGGGGAAGTATCCGGGGCCCTTACGTGCCGTTCGCAAGACCCCCGGAGTCATGATTGCCTCAGGTTCGGGCCTTTGCAGGGCCGGCGTCCCCGTCGGGGTCAGCGCCGCTGGAACGCTGCGCATCCACGGACGGCATCGGCTCATCCACGGCCGGCCGAAAAGAGAGCCAGGCCGCGAGTCCCGCAGTCACGGCGACGGCCACCGCCCCGGCAATCAGCCAGGCCTTCCCGGACGCCGTCCGCCGCGACTTAGCCCGACCGGGCGCCGGATCAACTTTCGGTGCAACCCTCTTCAGGCCCTCATGAACACGCGGAGTCAGAGTTTCCACCCCGCCGGCAAGCTCTTCGGCGAGCCGCCGCAGTCCGGTCTGGATCTTCGGGGACGCAGATTCAATCCCCGCATCGAGCCCGGCCAGCACACCTTGCAATGCCGCCTCGACACCGGGGGTAGCCCACTCTCTCCCCTTGGTGAGCTGGGACATGAGATTCTCAGAAAGATGGCGGATCTGATCGGCCTGGGTGGTGGGTCTTGCCGTGCGCATGAGTGCCTCCTCGATGTGTTGGATCCCTATTAGCCTACGGCGGCCCGTGCCATCGAAACAGGCTCGGGCCGCTGCCATCAGGAACGCCGGTCAGGGCCAAGGGCAGAAATCGCCGGCGCTCCGAAGCGGTCGGACGGAGCGCCGGCGGGAGCCGCGCGACTATCCCTTCGGTTCCTTGGGGTTATCTGCGTCTTTCATTTCTACTTCCGCCGTGGCCTGGATTAGCGCTAGAAGGTCGGCATCAAGTCCGGGTGCGAACTCTTCCCGTCGTTCGGGGGCCATTGGCATCGGGAAGCCCTCGGGCATAACATCCGTGCTCAGCTCGGTGCCGTCATTGGAGGGTGATGCTCCCCGGTACAGCTTGGAGGCTTCGCTGGCGTTGTCCGCGCTGAACGTGTACTGGATGCTCTGGAGACCCTTGTCCAGAAGCTTCTTCACTTCCGGGAACTGCTCGGCGTTTGTTTTCGGAATCGGCAGGACCTTGCCCCAGTTGACGCCGAGGCTCTCAAGGGCTTTCGCGAAGGCGTTCTCATGGGCCTGGTCCCGGACGATGAGGTACGCGATCGTGGACCGCGCGGCGGCGTTCTCGGTCATCTCGTAGATCCGGCATTTCTGCAGTCGTCCGGTGGATTCCAGCATCAGGTTGTACAAAAGGTCCAGAACCAAGTTGCCGCTGTTGTAGACATAGGAGCCGGACCACGGGTTTCCAGCGGCGTCCACCGGCAAGGCGCCCTGAGCGCCGACCAAGTAATGGTGGATATTGCTCGTGTCGAGCGCGATCTTCAGGGGTGTGGCCCCTTTGGCGCCGGGCTGGTCCACCGGATCGGTCTTCTTGCCCTGGTATTCAGGGGACCCGTCCAGCAACCGCGAAATGGTGGTGCCGATCAGCTCGACGTGGCTGATCTCCTCGGTTCCCACTCCCTGAAGCAGATCCTTATACGGCTTGGATACAGGGTCTCCGCGGAAATTGATGCTCTGGAAAAGGTACTGCATCATCGTGCGCATCTCCCCGAACTGTCCACCCAGCCCTTCCTGAAGCGCATTGGCCGCTGCGGGATCGGGCTCGTCGACGGCGATGTCGTTGATCAATAGCTGAGTGTGCAAGTACATGGTGGCTCCTCAAACGGTGACGGAATGACACTGATGACTTCACTGCTGACCGCAATCCAGGCCGGTCTCCACGCGCGGGTTTCCGCCTCCGGACATGCAAGTCAGCGCCTCGCCAAGTGAGGCTTCGGAATGGATCTCTCCGGAACAGCATTACTAAGCTTGCTTAGCTTATGAGCCATAGTTGAGGACCGTCAAGGCATTGATTCAGGTGAATTGTGGGACGGAGCGCCTCCGTCAGGTCACCGCTGTCCTGCGGAGCCCTTTGGTGGGCAATCCCTACTTTGCCTGGCCCTGCCGGCGTGATTTTCGTTAGAAGTCTCTGTCGATTGTGCCGGTTTCGGTTGCCGGCGCGAGAGAGCACGCGACGCCGGCTGTGCTCGTAACGGACGACGTCGGCGTCCACACCATCGCGGCTGCCGTACTGGACGTGCGGATGCTGCCGCTGCTGCTCGCAACGCTGCCCAGCGTCACGGTAACCACCGTGCTGGGAATGCCGGCAACGGTCACCGTGGCGGCCGTCATGGTCGCGTTGTAGGTGACGGTCTTCCGGTTCTTGGCATAATTGCCTTTGGTGTTCACCGCCCCCAGATTCACCGTGCTGCCCGGGCGCTGGACGTCCAGGGAGTCCCCGTTGTTGCCCGTGCCCAGAATATTGCCGTCGCGCAGCCGGAGGGTCACTGGTAGCGCGGCACCGGTCCATCCCGGAGTGACGGAGGCCAGGTTGACCTGTTGGCTGTAGGTGAAGCTCAGGGTGTCGCCGGCGTCGAGCCTGCCCTGGATGCCGGTTCTGTTGGCGGCCTGGATGTCGGCGACGCGCAGGGGGCTGTTGTCCACCCGGCGCCCGGGCACGATGGCGGAGATGGTTTCCTTGCCGGCCGCGTCGGTGAGGATGGCGCGGAGATCGTACTGCCCGTCGGCCACAGTCCGGGTGTCCCACACACAGGAATAGGGTACTGCGGCCAGGGTGCAGCGCGTGGTCCAGGTGCCGGTTCCGGCCGGCGCCGTCTGAATCCGCACACTGCCCACGCCCGCTGTTGAGTTCGCGGCAGCGGTGAGCGTGGCATTGCCCGTGAGGTAGCCGCCCGGATCCTCCATTGAAACCGAGGACCGGGTGTTGTCCACCACCTTGTTGGTGATCGCGGCCGACGTCGTACTGAGGCCCGCCTCATCCGTGGCGATGGCGCGGAAACTGTAGGAGGCGTCGGCAAGGGTGATGGTGTCGAACCGGCAGGAATACGGCGCCACGAACACCGTGCAGAGAGGCGTCCATGTGGTGGTGCCGGAGCGGGCGTACTGCAGTTGCACCTGGGCGATGCCCGAGTGGGCGTCCGCGGCCGCGGCGGCAAAGGTGCTGACGCCCCGCAGCGGGGTGCCCGGATCACTCATGGTCACCGTGGGTGTCAGGTTGTCCACCAGCACATCGGTGACAGTTTCCGAGTAGGTGGACGTCAGACCGGAGACGGCGACGGCCCTGAGATCGTAGTAGTCGTTGGCGAACGTTCCCGTGGCCCAGGTGCAGTGGTACGGGGCCGTCACGTTCTGGCACAGGTTGTTCCACTTGTTGGTCCCGGCCAGGGAGTACTCCACCCTTACGGTGTAGAGGGTGCTGCCCGGGCTGTAGAGCGTTGCGCTGAGGTTGACGGTGCCGGACTGGATTTCGCCGGGATCGTTGAGGGCCACCGCGAAGCTGTTGGCCACCGTGGCCTGTACCGCGGCGGAACTGCTGGTGAGACCTGAGTTGTCAGTGGCGACGGCCCGGAGGCTGTACGCGCCGTCCGGCATGCCCCGGGTGTTCCACACGCACGAATAGGGCTCGGCCGACACCGTACACAGCGTGGTCCAAGCGCCGTTGGGCGGCTGGTATTGAATGGCCACATTGCGGATGCCCGTTTCGGCGTCGCTCGCTTCCGCGGTCAGCGTCGCGCTGGCCCGCACCGTGGTCCCGGGGCTGGGCATGCTGACCACGGGCGGTGTCCAGTCCGCGGACGCGCCGAACGTGCTGGCGGCGTTCGCGGTGGCGGCTGTGAACGCGGCTGAGGAAAACGCGGTGGAGGTAGCGATGATCAACACGGCCAGGGCTGCCACGATGCCGACGGCGGCGCTTGCCTTCCAGCGCCGCGAGGTGGGGCCAGACGGGGTAGGGCCGCCCTCGTCCTCCTCCTCCTCGTCCCCTTCTCCGTCTGTACGGACGCCGAACACGGCCACGACGACGGCGAGCAGCGTCAGCACGGCCCACCACGCCAGCGCCGGAATGTTGCCGCCGTTCAGCCAGAGGCCGGGGAGGCCGACCGCGGGGACCAGGAGGCGGGCCTGGCCGGTGATCTGACCGCGCTCCAGCGGGGTGCTGTCCACCTCGGAGTTGGCGTCTCCGGCTGTCACGAAGGTGCCGTCCGGGTTTTCGGCAACGATGCGGTGCAGCCGGGTCTTTTCCACCCCGCCCGGCTCCGCCTCGGCCGGGCTGGTGAACTCCACCACACCGCCCACCGGTATCTTCCGGGCAGTGTCGAACCCGGCCGCGAGCACCACGTCGCCGGCGCTGATGTGCGGTTCCATTGAACCGCTCTGCACGACGGTGCCGTGCCAGCCCAGCAGGGCGGGCAGCACCGCAATCAGGGCAAGGCTTAGCAGCACACCCAGATACAGCCGCGACGCGACGGAGGCCAGGAACAGCGCCCAGCCGTCAGCGGAAAACAGCGGACCCCACCAGGAGGGTACCCGGGCGGACCCGGGCTCCTCCCGGTTCACAGATCTTCTATTTCCGAAGCCTCCCGGCTACGGGAGTACCGGGGACTCGTCCGACTGGAGCTCCCACGCCAGGTCGATGCCCACACGGGCCCCCTGCAGAGCGTTAATGTCATCCTGGCTCAGGCCGGTGGTGTCAAAGCGCCAGGTGCCGCGGTAGCTCTGAGTTTCGCCGGGCGTTCCCGACGTCTGCCAGGAGGCGCCGCCGGTCGCGAAGTCACGGTTGACCGAGGCCAGGGTGGAGATGGGCAGTTCGGGGACGTTGTTGGCGATGGGGGTGAACCCGGCGCAGTCATTGAAGGAGCCACCAGTTCCCTGCTCCAGATCGAAGTAGATCCTGTTCTCCAGGCCCTTGGAGCTAATCAGGTTCTGCGTGTAAGCGCGGACCTCGCCGGGGACGTTGGACTGGGACGTGACCACGATGCACTTCTGGCCGGTCTGGCCGGGGACGATGTTCTCCACCGTGAACGCGGCCGCGCCCAGGTCATCGTCGGTGAGGACAACGTTGCCGGTGCTCCAGGAGCTGCCGGCATTGCGGGTGGAGGCGGTGAAGGCCGCCTGGGATCCCTGCCAGACCATGCCGCCGGCAATCAGGACGGCCAGCGGGGCGGCGCTAAACAGGGCGATTTTACGGGTGCGAGCAGAAGGGGTATTCATGATTGAGACCTTGTCTTGGAACCGATGATGAGTTGATTGCCCGGTTCACCCAACGGACCCTCCCAGGTATCCGCCAGCCCCCAAGCTCTGACCCTCCCAAAGGTACGCCAATGTCAACCTACTTGACAGTAGCTGTCACACTCTCTCAACAAAACATGCGAGCCGCCGGCAGAAGCCGTCTGCACTACTGCAATGACGTCCTTGTTTGGGCGTGGGCCGGCATCAACGACGGCAGACTCTCTGAGCCTTGGGAGGCCCCACTCATTGGTCATTACTCGCTACCGACGCAGAACCAATGGCTATGCGTTTGGGAGTGTCCGTTTAACGGTGGATCCGCGGCTGGCATTTAGTTGACTCTTCCCAGACGACTTCGAACGCCTCCGTGTCAGGAGTCGTCTGAACAAGCCCTGTAGTTCCGCGGAATCCAGTGCAGACGACTTCTGAAGGGGTAGCCCACGCAGCATGGTTACTGGGTGCCGCCCCTAGGTTCGTCCTCGAGGTCCTTAGGTGCCGTGAGATCCATCTCGAGCAGCGGCACCACTTTGGACTTGGTGATGAAGCGGTGAGCCAGCCACAGGATGATGAAGACTGGCAACCCGATGTAGGAGGAAAGCACCTCTATGCTCCGCCCGGCAAGCACAGCCTCGTAGTTCTGTCCCGCGATTACCAGTATCAGCAGGGCGAAGGCCAGCAGCGGGCCAATGGGGAACAGGGACGCCTTGTACGGCAGGTCACTGACTTTGTTCCCCTGAGCCAGGAAGCCGCGCCTGAAGCGGTAGTGGGAGACCGCGATTCCCGCCCAGACGATGAAGCCGCATAGGCCTGACATGTTCAGCAGCCAGGAGTAAGCTGCGCCCTGACCGACAATCGCGGAGAGGAACCCGAAGAGTCCCACGGCCGCGGTGGCCAGCAACGCCGGAATCGGCACGCCACGCGAATTGGTTCGGCCGAAGATCTTCGGTGCCATGCCGTCATGGGCCATGGCGTAAAGCATCCGGGTGGAGGCATATAGTCCCGAGTTGCCCGCAGACAGGATTGCGGTCAAGATCACGGCGTTCATCAAGGCCGCTGCGAAGGCGATTCCGGCGCGCGTGAAGACGAGGGTAAACGGCGATGTTGCAATATCGGACTCGCCGGAAGCCAGCAGGCTCGGATCGGTGAACGGGATCAGGCAGCCGATGATGAAGATGGCACCAATGTAGAAAAGCATGATGCGCCAGAAGACAGTGCGGATAGCCTTCGGCACTTCGCGGCGCGGGTTCTTGGCTTCGCCTGCGGCGACTCCCACGAGTTCGGTGCCCTGGAAGGAGAACCCGGCAACCATGAAGACCGAGATGATCGAGACCCATCCCCCGTGGAACACGTCATCGCGGTTTTCCCAGTTGCTCAGCCCCGGAGAGTTATCCCCGAGGATGCCGAAAATCATCAGCACGCCGGCGATCAGGAAGAGCACCACTGCGCTGACCTTGATCAGGGAGAGCCAAAACTCCGACTCTCCGAAGGACTTCGCCGAGAGGGCATTGAGCCCGGTCAGCACGAGCAGGAATAACCCAGCCCACATCCATCCTGGGACCCCCGGGAGCCAGAAGTCCATGATGATTCCGGCCGCGACCAGCTCGGCGGCCACGGTGATGGCCCAGTTGAACCAATAGTTCCAGCCGATCGCGAACCCAAAGGACGGGGAGACAAAACGGGTGGCAAAGGACTGAAAGGAACCGGCGACCGGAATTTTGGCCGCCATCTCGCCCAGAGACTGCATCAACAGGAATACCATCAGCCCGACCAGCGCGTAGCCGACCAGCGCACCGCCGGGACCCGCCTGGGAAATGGTGGCGCCCGAGGCCACGAACAGCCCGGTACCGATCGCACCGCCGATAGCTATCATCTGCAGATGGCGACCGCTTAGCCCGCGATTGAGTTCGTTGCCGGTTTCGCCCGAGGCGCGGACTGCCCCTGCCTCGGGGGATGAACCGCGTTGTGCCATTGCATCGGGTGTGATTTCTACGGATGTTTCACTGACTGGCGTCATGCAACACCACCAAGGTGCATCGCTGCGATCCGGCTTGAGTTCTTGGTGCCGGTGACGGCTCGACCGGTGCAGGCGTCTACGACTGCCGTGGCGAGCTGGTAGGAAAAAAGGGTCCCGACAGTCCTCGCCTCCGCGGTGCTGTCTCCCGAGATGAGGAAGAGTCCCGCACCGAAACACAGATCGGTTTCAGGGATGCGGGGAGCGATAGCCCGATCGTTTTTTTGCGTGTGGGAGCTAAGTCCCATGGTGCCTCCGAAAAGGTAGCTGCGGTGGATTTGAGCCTTCCGGAGCCCCCGGGCCGGGAAGGATGGTGATCAAGCTAACACACGTGAAGGAAGCGACCTTTGGCGTGGCGAATGTTGCACGTCCGACGGGTCAAGTCCTTACGCATAGGCATGGATTATCCGATTTGAGCGTAAGAGTTACTGATGTTAATCCATCGAATGAGTAAGCGGCTCTGATGATCTGCTATTGCAGGCGGCCGGCGTTAGGCGAACGATGCCTGGGGTAAGGATGCACAAGAGGTGTCTGAACATCTCGTCAAGCAGGGCGCATGTCGATGAACTTTCCGGTTCGACCAGCAAGCGCCTCTCAGACTCGCCCCAGAGGAAGCCCTTTCTGCTTTGCAACGACCTGCCGCGTCGATAGGCGGCGATTAAGACCATTACACCCAACGTGTCGAGTTGGATGCCCAAGGGCGGCCGCACGGGCCCCGCTGATCAGCAGCAGCGCGGGTGCGCTCTTACTGCCAAGGCATCCACTGATCGGCACGAGTGGCAGGAGCTGAGTCTCGGATCTAGCCGATAGTGCGGCTTCTTCAATCGTGATGCGCCGTTTATGGGATGCCCTAGAGAGGCCGACCTTAAGGTCAGGCGCAGGCATAGCAGCGAAGAGACGGCACCGAGCAAGAGTATTCCTTATGCATAAGGGAATAACCCTTCACGTATGCTTATGCAGTGCTAGCTTCTTCAGGAATCCCCTCAACGGAAGGAACGAGCATGTCTGTAATCGCAGACCCGGAAGTGACAACCGCCCGGGCAGAAGACCTCAAGGCGCTCCCGGCATGGCAGGCTCTGAAGGCAGCCGTCATCGGACTGCAGCAGGTTCAAGTGCAGGACGGTTCCGTTCCGGAACCCGCTGATCATGACCGGGCCCGCCGGAATGTCGGCATCATTACTGACTCAATCAACGACCTGCGCCCCCTCCTCCCCCACGACACGGACTACCTTGAACTGCTCGTGCAGGACTTCCAGCGGTGGGCGTCCGAGGGCTTCGTCGTACCGGATTTCCTCGACTCATTGGTGGCCTTCCACCCCGAGCAGTGGCGCATCGATGGGTTGACGCACTTGGTTGTGTTCCCCATGTACACGCAGAACGGCAGCACCAACCGCTACTTCGAGGCGGTCCTCATCGAGGTCATTTGGCCGTCTTTCGTCGCTGAACTGGAGGCAGCAAACTACTCCAACAAGCTGTTCGTTCCCATCAGCTTCGTCGATTTCACGCCCGGCTATGACACGAACTCCGCAGTTCTCTTCCCCGAGAGCGTAGCGGTCCGGAGCACCCCCTCCTTCACTTGGGGAGGCATTTTCGCGGACCGCGAAGCTGCCCGGTTCCGTCGCGTCCTAAAAGCTGCTGCCGACATCACTTCCCTGGACCTGCCGGCTGACGCCGCGGAATTCATCGAAGACCAGCACCTCACGGAGAAGACCTTCGTGATGTGGGACCTGATCCATGACCGGACCCACATGCGCGGTGACCTGCCCTTTGACCCGTTCATGATCAAGCAGCGGATGCCGTATTTCCTGTACTCCCTGGAGGAGCTCCGCTGTGACCTGACCGCCTTCCGCGAATCAGTCCTCATCGAGCGGGACGAAACGGCTTCCGAGAACGCCCGCAAGCACGCCAAGCTGGTCCAGTACGCTGTGATCTTCGACCGCATTTTCCGCTTCGCGATTACCGGGAACCGGGTCCGTAACTACGACGCCGTGGGC
This sequence comes from Pseudarthrobacter ribosi, assembly GCF_055412865.1. Classification (NCBI taxonomy): domain Bacteria; kingdom Bacillati; phylum Actinomycetota; class Actinomycetes; order Micrococcales; family Micrococcaceae; genus Pseudarthrobacter; species Pseudarthrobacter ribosi. Next base: position 74,784 of record NZ_JBVAYZ010000013.1, read on the forward strand.
GGCCAATTACTGTTCGCCTGGATGCACCAGCACCGGGTCCTGCACTGGACCGATGGTAAGTTGAGCATCGACTGGAAGGACGTCGCCGGCGTGGTCGTCGAGCTGGGTCTCCGCATCGAGGAACTCTACTGGCGTTCAATCGACCGGCCGAAGACCGCACACTGGCTGGCTGCCTACGAGCTCGTCTCGGAAACTCTCACCCCCCACCCGGCCTCCGTGTGGGCCAAGGGACCGGAGGCCCTTCCGCTCGACGGCCCTCCCCGGGGTCTGACGGACCAGATCCTTGATGACGAATTCCCCCTGTCGATGTTCTACGAGGCACTGGAGAAGAAGATGTCCTCGGTCATTGAATCAACTGCGGGGATCACCGGTATGGGGCCTGTGAAGACTGAGGGCGAGGCGGGCGCATGAGCCAGGACCTCTCGGGGCGGACAGTCGTCGTCGCCGGTTCGACAAGCGCTGCCGGCGTCGCGGTAGTCCGCACCCTCTCGCAAGCAGGGGCACGCGTGGCCGCCGTGGACATTCTTGAGGACCGAGTGCAGGAACTCTCGGTAACGTACGACAACGTCACGGGCTATGTCTGCAACCTCGCGGACCTGCAAGCCGTTGAGGACTTGGCGACGTCTGTCCGGAACGATCTGGGGCCCGTGGACGGCCTTATCCATCTTGTAGGAGGGTGGCGAGGCGGTACCGGCATTAAAGGCCAGACGGATGCAGACTGGGACTTCCTGCACACCAGCGTCCTCACCACCCTGAGGAACACCAGCCGGGCGTTTTACCATGACTTGGCTACCTCCCCTGTGGGTCGCCTGGCCATCGTTTCCGCACAGTCCGCTTCCTCGCCGACAGCGGACGGCGCCGCCTATGCCGCCGTCAAGTCCGCGGCCGAGGCATGGACCCTGGCCGTGGCCGACGGATTCCGGCACCTGCAGGAAGGAACCGAAAGCCCCCTCTCCGCTCAGCACTCAGCCGCCCTGGTCTTCGTCGTCAAGGCTCTGGTCGATGACCGGATGCGCGCAGCCCAGCCGGAACGGAAATTTCCGGGCTTCACCGATGTCAGTGTCCTTGCCGACGCTGTACAGCGGATCTTCGGCCGGGAGGCAGAACAGATCAACGGGCAGCGCTTGCCCCTCACGGCCGGTTACCTCGTGGGCGCACCGGCATGAGCGTCAGCGTTGATACCAAAACAGGCGTCCCGCAGAGACTGGCGGGGCGCCTGCACGACCCGGCGTACCGGGGCTTCGCCTCGGATAACTACGCCGGGGCTCACCCCGAAATCATCGAAGCAGTTCAGGCAGCCAACAAAGGCCGCGTCACCGCATACGGCGCGGAGGATGCCGGTGCTGTTGATGACGCTGGAACTCATTATGGTTGATATCCGCGCTCAGGGCGGCGTGTCCCGGATGTCTGATCCGGACACAAAGCGACGGAGACCTCGTGCAAGAGAACGCCGCCTACATCCGCTGCCAGAAGCCCATGTCCGCGGCGGACCCCGAATTGCTCAGCGGGCCTTGGCCCGTTTCGACCCACACCGGTCCTGCCGAGTTCCTCGGCGTCCATCTCCGGACCCGGGTTCTGCGCTGCCGGTGCGGATTCCAGATGGAGATCCTTCGCTAATGACTGGCAGCCTCCTCGGCTCTGCATTCAACCAGGAACAGGGAGACCTCGTGTCGAACCACCACGCCCCCGAAGCCGCGTACCCCGCAACCCACATCGAACCACCCAGCGTGAACGACTTGGACCTGTCCCCGCAAGGACTCGCCGATGCCCCAGCAAACCAAACTGACCCCGAGAGCCTCGTGTACGCCGGCAACAGCTGAACGGACCCTGGCCTGCGTCCAAGCGCAATGGTACGAAATCAGCCGGCTTTCGCCCGGCGCGGGGTTCCGGCCCGGACGGCCGCGCCGTCAATGGGGACCCGGGGAAGCGGTGGCCCGGAGCGGGCCGCCGGAATCATGGCGGAATCCACCAACCGCATGTCCGGCTCGCCTTCGCGGCCGAGAGGACGCTTCGATCAGGGTAATTTGCGACGAGAGTATCTGTCCTGGCGTGCGTAGCCTGGCCTCGATCCATCGAGGGGGCCATGCCTCGGGATTTTAATGGGCTGAAGCCGCTCGCATGTCAGCGCGGGTGGCCTCATGCCAGCGAGGCTTCTACCAAGGGGATACCAGTGGGCTGTTCCCGATCTGGGCTGATTCCCCCCTGATTCCGGCTGAAGCGCCGGCTTTCCCGCACAACGAAAAAACCCCGCAGATCCCGTGTAAACACTGGGAACTGCGGGGTTCTAGCTGGTGGCTCCGACCGGCGTCGATCCGGTGACCTTTCGATTTTCAGTCGAACGCTCTACCAACTGAGCTACAGAGCCTAGGTGACATGTCACCATGAGAGCCGGAATTTCTTCTGGCAATCAGAGCGACCCTGACGGGACTTGAACCCGCGACCTCCGCCGTGACAGGGCGGCGCGCTAACCAACTGCGCTACAGGGCCTTGCTATTTTCTTGCTTCTCTGCAGTATCGCTACTGCAATTTTTCAAGGCCTTTAGCCTACCAGACTTTCACAGCCGGCTTGACCAGTTCCTTGCGTACCCCCAACGGGATTCGAACCCGTGCCGCCGCCGTGAAAGGGCGGTGTCCTAGGCCGCTAGACGATGGGGGCCAGAACGCCATCCGAATAAACACGATATAAACCAGGACAAAAATTAAGGCCCGAAGCCTGTCGTTTTTGTCCTTTCGGGTTCCTCCGAACTGGACTATAAAACTATAAGGGCAGACCCCCGGATTATCCAAAATCCCCGGCCGCCGGCTGCCGGGGCACTCAGTCCGGCCGGGACTCCTGCTGCGCCCGCTCCACGTCGCCGGCCGACTCCAGGTCGCCCCTGGCCCGCAGTCCCGCGATGACGCCGTCCACATCGGCGGCCGGCCGGTTCTGGCTCTGCTTCCGCTTCGCCTCCACCCGCGTGATGAGAAGTTCGACGCCGACAATCGCCCGGAGCTGCCCGGCGATGAAACGCGCGGGGGCATCGTCCACGGTCCAGGGCTCTGCCGACGACGCCTCGTGCAATGTGGTCAGCCGTCGGACCAGGTCTTCCACCCAGGCCGGGTCGTCGTGGATGACCAGCCGGCCGTGGACGTGCGCCGTGGTGTAGTTCCACGTGGGAACCACCCGGCCATGTTCGGCCTTGGACGGGTACCACGACGGGGAGATGTACGCGTCGGAGCGCTGGATGATGACCAGGGACTCCCCCAGCGCCGGCAGCAGCCACTGGTCGTTGTTGCGGGCGAGGTGGCCCAGCAGCGCCCCGTGGTCGCCGGCCTCCGGGTCATAGACGAACGGCAGCAGCGTCGCGAGCAGCCCGCGCTCCGTCGAGGTCACCAGATTGGCGGCGCCCGGGTTCGAGAGCAGTTCATTGATGACTTGCTGGTCGGCGGTGAAGTGCGAGGGGACGTACATGGGGGCTTCCTTTATCGAGTTGTGTTGTGCGGTGAGGCGCGGAACGGGTGACAGGCTCAGGCCACGAGCATGACAGCCAGGGTGACCATGACCAAGGCAATGCCGCCGTCGAGCACGCGCCAGCTGCCCGGCCGGGCGAACACCGGCGCGAGGAACCGGGCACCGGCGCCGAGGGCGGCGAACCACGCGATGCTGCCCAGGCCAGCCCCGCCGGCAAACCACCACCGCCCGTCCGGGCCGTGGGTGCCGGCCAGGGACCCCAGCAGCAGGACGGTGTCCAGGTAGACGTGGGGGTTGAGCCAGGTCAGCGCGAGGCAGGTCCCCAGCGCGGCCGCCCAGGTTCCCTTCTGCCCGGCCACCGGCCGGGACGCCTGCGTTCCGCGGATGGCCCGCATTGCTGCCATGCCGCCGTAGGCCAGGAGGAAGGCGGCTCCGGCCCAGCGCACGACGTCGAGCACGCCGGGCGCCTGCTCGATGAGGACGCCGACCCCGGCCACGCCCAGCACGATCAGCAGGACGTCGGAGAGGGCGCACACGGCAACAACCAGCAGAACGTGCGAGCGCTGGGCGCCCTGGCGGAGCACGAAGGCGTTCTGCGCGCCGATGGCGACGATAAGGGACAGCCCGCTTGCCAAGCCCGAAAGGAGAGAGAGGATCACGGGTTTAACGCTAGAGGGCCCAAGAACATGAAACCAGTTAATAATTCTTGGTCAACATAAGATGAGCTAATGATCGACATTCATCCGGATCAGGCCCGGACCCTCGCGGCCATCGTGGCCCACGGAAGCTTCGAGGCCGCAGCCAGCCACCTCCGCGTGACGGCGTCGGCGGTGAGCCAGCGCGTCCGCGCCCTCGAAGTGGCCGTCGGCCGGCCGGTGCTGAAACGGACCCGCCCCGTCGAACTCACGTCCGCCGGCCACGCGGTGGTGCGCTTCGCCCGGCAGCTGGACATGCTCTCCGCCGATCTGGCCGAAGAGCTACAACCCGGCGCGCAGCCCGCCAGCGTCCGGCTGACCCTGGTCATCAACAGCGATTCCCTGCACACCTGGGCGCTGCCCGGGCTGGCGGCCGTGGCGGACAAGGTCCAGCTGGAGATTCTGCGCGAGGACCAGGACTACTCGCTGGAGCTCCTCCGCAGCGGCGCCGCAGCCGCTGCCATCACCACCACGGCCACGGCGGCGCCGGGCTGCTCCTCGCGGCGCCTGGGCGTCATGCGCTACCTGCCGGTCTGCACGCCGGACTTCGCCGCCCGGTGGTTCTCCGGCGGGGCAACGCCGGAAACGCTCGCCGCCGCCCCGGTCATCATTTTCGACCGCAAGGACGACCTGCAGGACCGGTACCTGCGGTCCGTGAGCCGCCAGGCACTCCAGCCGCCCCGGCACTATGTCCCGGCGGCCCACGAGTTCGGCGAAGCCATCCGCTGGGGAATGGGCTGGGGACTGCTTCCCGAGATCGAAGTGTCGGAGGAACTGAAGCGCCGCACGCTGGTGTCCCTGGACGTCGCCGCGCACGTGGACGTGCCGCTTCACTGGCAGCAGTGGCGGCACGGATCGGCGGCCCTCGAGGAGGTCGCAGCGGCAATCCAGGCCGCCGCCCGACGCCTCCGGTGAGCCGCCGGGCGCGGCTGCGCCCCGGTTGGCAGGAACTCGACTAGACATGGCCGATTTCCGCCAGTCCCGGGGCCGCCGCGCGGACTAGATTGGCAGCATGGCCACAACCGCCCAGACAGGCTCCCCCCAGCCGGACGGCACGCACCAGGACGGCACCCACGAAGTGCCGCCGCATGCTCCCGCCCCCGCTCCCCCGTCCAAGACCCTGCAGCCGGGCCAGATCAGCCGGCTCGGCATCGCCGCCGTCGTGGTCACCGTGGTGCTGTGGGCGTCCGCCTTTGTGGGCATCCGGGCCGTGGGACCGAGCTTCTCCCCCGGCTCCCTGACCCTGGGCCGGCTGGCCATTGCCGCCGTCGTGCTGGGCCTGGTGGTGCTCCCGCAACTCCTGAAGACCCGCAACCTCCCCCGGGGCCGCGAATGGTGGCCCATCCTGGCCTACGGCGTCATGTGGTTCGGCGGCTACAACGTGGCGCTGAACGCCGCGGAGCACCTCCTCGACGCCGGCACGGCCGCCCTGCTGATCAACGTCAACCCGATCCTGGTCGCCATCATGGCTGGCGTGATCCTCAAGGAGGGCTTCCCGCGCTGGCTGATTATCGGCAGCCTCGTCGCGTTCGGCGGGGTCGCGGTGATCGCCCTGGGTTCCGGCCAGCGGTCGACGGCGGACGTCGCCGGGGTGCTGCTGTGCCTGCTGGCCGCGGCCCTCGCCGCGGTGAGTGTGATCGTGCAGAAGCCGGTGCTGCGGAAGATCCCCGCCGCCCAGGCCACCTGGTTCGGGATCATGGTCGGCGCCATCTGCTGCCTGCCCTTCAGCGGCCAGCTGATCTTCGAACTGCAGGCGGCCCCGCTGCCGGCCACCCTGGGCCTCGTCTACCTCGGCGTTTTCCCCACCGCGATCGCCTTCACCACCTGGGCCTATGCCCTGTCGCTGATCGACGCCGGCCGGCTGGCCGCCACCACCTATCTGGTGCCCGGCACCACGATCCTGATCTCCTGGCTGGTGCTCGGCGAGATCCCCACCGTGTGGGGCCTGGTCGGCGGCGCGATCTGCCTCGTGGGGGTGGGACTGACGCGGCGCCGGTCCCGCTGATTCGGCGCTAGAGTTTCAGCTATGCCCGCCTCCCTGCCGCCAGGCCTCCCGATCATTCCGGACGGTCCGGACAGCCCGGACGACGGCGGGAACGGCGCCGGCCACGACCACGCGCCGTTCCCGATGTCCGAGACCGACTTCGAAGCCGCGGTGAACGACGCCCTGGACCGGATCCCGCCGGACCTCGCCAAGACCATGAACAACGTGGCCATCTTCATCGAGGACGACTACACCCCCCAGCCCGGCGACGATCCGGACACCGTCCTGCTGGGCCTCTACGAGGGCGTGCCGCTGACCGAACGGGACTCGTGGTGGGACGCCGGCTCGCTGCCGGACCGCATCACCATCTACCGCCAGCCGATCCTGGACATCTGCGAAACACGCGAGGACGTCATCGACGAGGTGACGGTCACCGTGGTTCACGAGATTGCACACCACTTCGGCATCAGCGACGATCGCCTGCATGAGCTCGGCTGGGGCTAGCCTTGTAGGCATGGGACACGACCACAGCCACTCGCACGGCCTGACCGGCACCGCCAAGCACCGGAAGCGCCTGGTCGCCGTCCTGGCCATCACCCTCGCCGTCGTCCTGATCCAGATCGTCGGCGCGCTGATTTCCGGCTCCCTGGCCCTGCTGGCCGATGCCGGCCACATGCTGTCCGACGCGGCCGGGGTCTTCATCGCCCTGCTGGCCGCCTGGATAGCCGCCCGGCCGGCGAGCGAGCAGCGCACCTACGGCTACCAGCGCGCCGAGGTCCTGGCCGCCCTGGCCAACGCCCTGGTGCTGATTGTGATCTCGGTGGTCATCTTCACGGAGGCCATCCGGCGGCTTGGGTCCGCACCCGAGGTGCAGACCGACGTCATGCTTGCCGCGGCCGTCCTCGGCGCCGTCGCCAACCTCGTGTCCCTGCTGATCCTCCGCGGCGCACAGAAGGAGAGCCTCAACGTCCGCGGCGCCTATCTTGAGGTGCTCGGCGACCTGCTCGGCTCCTTCGCCGTGATCGCCGCGGCCGTGGTCATCATGGTCACGGGCTTCCAGGCGGCGGACACCATCGCCTCGATCGTCATCGCGCTGATGATCCTGCCGCGGGCCTGGCACCTGCTCCGCGACGTGGTGGACGTGCTGCTGGAGGCGACCCCCAAGGGCGTGGAAGTGCAGATGATCCGCGAGCACATCCTTGCCGTGGAGGGTGTGGTGTCCGTACACGACATCCACATCTGGACCATCACCTCCGGCGTGCCCGTCTTTTCAGCCCACGTGGTGGTGGAGGATGCGGCCCTGGGTGCCCGCGGCGCCGACCAGATCCTGGACAAGCTCGTCAGTTGCCTGGGCTCGCACTTTGACACCGAGCACTGCACCTTCCAGCTGGAACCGGTCTCCCACGCGGAACACGAATCACACCAGCACGCCTGAGCCCTGTCGATGTCAGGAATGCAGCTCCACCCCGTGGCCGCCCGCTGCTGAGCGGCAGCAGGCTGGAAGCCGCAGCCCGAAGGCCGCTGTCAGGAAAGCACGTCCTTGGTGACGAACCGGCCGTAGGCGAGCGCACCGAACACGGCGACGTAGCCGCCCTGCAGGAGTGCATTGGTGAGGAAGGAATCCCAGGCGATGGGCTGGCGGAGCAGGTCGGCGAAGTCCAGCCAGTAGTGGCTGAACAGCCACGGGTGCAGCCATTCCAGCTGCGGCAGCGCGTCGAGGACCTGCGAGACCACCGAGAGCACCACCGTGGACGCCATCGCGCCCACGGGGACATCCGTGAGTGTGGACATAAAGAGCCCGATCGCCGACAGCCCCATCAGCGACACGGCAAGGTAGGCGGCAATCAGCAGCAGCCGCTGCAGCGCCTCGGCTGCACCGATCGAATCCCCGGAGAGCAGCGTGACCGGCCCCACGGGGAACAGCGCCGCACCGATGCCGGCCCCGACCAGCGCCACCACGAGCGGCGCCGCGACGGCGAAGGCCACGGCCCCGGCGTATTTCACGAGCAGCAGTCGGACCCGGCCCGCGGGCGCCACCAGCAGGTACCGCAGCGTTCCCAGCCCGGCCTCGCCGGCCACGGTATCGCCTGCCACCACCCCCACGGTCAACGGCAGGAACAGCGGGACGGACACCAGCATGGCCGTCACGCCAACAAACAAGCCGTTCTGCGTGATGCGGTCCAGGAACGCCGGTCCCCGTCCCGGCGGAACCGCGGAGGACAGCCGCACGGCCACGGCGATCAGGATCGGAATGGCTGCCAGGGCGCACAGCATGGCCCAGGTCCGTCGGCGGCGGAAAAGCACCCCGAGCTCGGAGGCGAACAGACCGCGGCCCCACTGCCCCCGGGGCGTGGACGCGGATTCTTTACTGGACAACGTCAAAGCCCTCCCCCGTCAGCGCCACGAAGCGATCTTCCAGGCTGACCTGCTCGGTGGAGAAGCCCCGGACCCGGACGCCGGCGGCCACCAGGGCGGCCACCACCGCTTCCGGTGCCACGGCTCCGTTCCCGGCCGCCACGGGAAGCGGCGCGTAGAGGACCTCGCCGCCGCAGGGCGCTGCACCGCCGGCACTTGCGGCCGTGTTCAGGCCCAGCCGGGCCAGCACCTCGGCCGCGGTTCCCGCGTCGGGCGTCAAGACGCGGATCCGTGCCTGCCCGCCCTGGCGCAGTTCCGTGAGGGTTCCCTGCGCCACCAGCCGGCCCGCGCTCATGATGGCCGCGTGGGTGCAGATCTGTTCCACCTCGGCCAGCAGGTGGCTGGAGACAAACACGGTGGCGCCGTCGGCCGCGAGCGAGCGGACCAGGCTGCGGACCTCCCGCGTGCCCTGCGGATCCAGCCCGTTCGTGGGTTCGTCCAGGATCAGGAGGTCCCGGGGTGCGAGCAGGGCATTGGCGATGCCGAGCCTCTGCTTCATGCCCAGCGAATAGGCCCGGACTTTTTTGTCCGCGGCATGCGTCAGCCCCACCCGCTCCAGCGCCGACTGGACCCGGGCCTTCCGGGTGGCGGCGGGAACATGCGGGTCAGCGGCGTCGAACCGGTGCAGGTTGGCGGCCCCGGAAAGGAAAGGATAGAAAGCCGGTCCCTCGACCAGGGCACCCACGCGCGGCAGCACCGCGTGCAGTAGCCGCGGCATTTCCTCGCCGAGGAGCCGGACGGAGCCAGCCGTGGGCGCGGCGAGACCGAGCATGAGCCGGATGGTGGTCGTCTTTCCCGAGCCATTGGGACCCAGGAAGCCGAAGACCGAACCCCTGGGCACGGCCAGATCAACGCCGTCGACGGCCAGCTGGTGGCCGAAGCGCTTGCTGAGACCGGTCGTCTCGATGCTTAGTTCCGTCGCCGGCGCGGCGGCGGTCACGCGGCGGACACCGGGCGGTTCACCGGGTAGTTCGCCAAGTCGTTCACCGCGGCGTGGCGGCGGCCTGCAGCCGCTCCAACGGCACGGAACCGGCCAGGATGCGCCCGTCGTCGAGGATCAGCACATTCACCAGCGACGTCGACACGAGCCGCCCGCCCGGGACAGCGACCGCGGCCTGCTCCAGCAGGGCGGCCGCGCCGGACCGGGTTCCCTTCGGGTCCGAGGGTCCGGGCCGCAGCGGGTTGGCGGTTGCAGGATCCGGGGTTCCCTGCTGAAGCTGTGCCTGGCCCGGCATCGCCACGGCCCCGGCCGGGAATTCGAGCACCGAGGCCCAACCCGCGCCTGTGACGGTCGGCCGCTTGGCAGCCTTCGCGGCAGCGTCCGACGGCGGCAGGGCGGCGGCCTTGTGGTCCGGCACCGGGATTTCCTCCACGGTGGCGCCGGGCGGCGGGGTGAAGTTGAAGATGGCGGCATCCGGGGCCTCCAGCGTGAGGCTCGTGTAGGCCACGCTGAAGGCCGGCTCGGCCTGTCCCCGCGCCTTCACTTTCACGCCGAGCGGAAGTCCGCTTTCGCCGTCGACCGCGATGGCGACGGAACCCACCAGGGTGGCATCCGACGTCGGGGTCAGCAGGAGATTGTAGGCGGCCCGTCCGGCGACCTGGACGTCCGCTCCGACGGTCACCTCGGTGCTCGCGTCGAGCTTGCCGAGCAGCTTGTCGGCCAGCTCCTCGGGGGTCGCTACGGTCCCGGGGCGGGCTTCATGGCGGCCGTCGGCATCGGCGGGCAGCTGGGCGTGGGCGGCGGTGTTGTCCTTGGAGTTGTAGAACCAGAGCTCGTTACCGTTCCGGACCGCGTTCCGTTCCGCCATCCGGTCCATGATCTGCACCCGGGCCTTCTCCGGCCCGTCCAGGTAGACACGAGCTGTGTGCGGTCCGGTCAGCAGTTCCAGCCAGGCGGTCTCCGGGGACCCGGCACCGGCCTTCGGAAGTTCCGGCAGGCCCATCTCGGAGGTTTGTTCCAGCGTCCCGGACAGGGACTTCTCGCCGTGCTGGGCGACCATGAGCAGCACCTGCTGCGGGGTCTTCTCCGGCAGCGGGTCTCCGGCGCTCGCGGGAAGGGATCCGGAGAGGACGCCGGCCGCGATCACGGCAGGCACCACCGCAGCGGGCATCCAACGCAGCCATTTGCGCGTCATCGTGACCGCGCTCCAACCTTGCAGCTCATGATTCAACAGTACGCCCGGGACTGGCCCGTTTCACCCTTCGCCGGCAGATCGGTTCCGGCGGTTCGCCTCCGTGGTCGCGGCCCGGCTTCGCGGCTAGGAAAAAACATTCAGCGTCAGTTCGACCGCCCCGAGCAGGAGCGCCAGGACCGACGTCCCGAGTCCGGCAACGAGCAGCAACCCCGGGTGGGCGAGTCCCACGACGACCCGCCTGAGCCGGGGCCTGCCGCGCAGGAACTTCTTGGGCAGCCCGCCCGGCGCGGGGTCCTGCCTCCAGCCGCGGAGCCGCCGGAGGAACCACGCGCAGCGGACGATGAACGCCAACCAGAGCACGGATACGACGAGGGGAACCGCGGCCAGCAGGAGATTGAACCCCAAGGCCGTGACCTCGCGCTCGGAGGCGCCGACGAGGGACTGGATGGTGGTGGAGATCGAGGCGCTCATGACCACCGAGACACCCCACACGAGGAACGCCGCGGTGAGGGCGAGGAAACGGACGAAGAAGTGCCCCAGCACGGAGTCCTTCCGCGGTCTGAGATACCGGCGCGGCGTGGCCTGCAGCAGGGCGATGGTCGCCAGCAGGGTAGGTAAGGCGGCCATCCCGACGATCACGTACCAGGACCAGCCCGCAAAGTCGAAGAAGTCGTCCGCGACGATCACGACCGCCCAGAATCCCGTCCAGGCCCAGCCGGCGGTGAGTGGCCGGCGGACCAGCCAGCCGGGGAGCCAGGAGTCGTCGGTGCCGGGCTCCGCCGGCTGGGGCACCTCCGCTTCGGGTTCCGGCTGGTTTGCCGGCTGCGTTTCCGGTTGGTTTTCCGGCCCGGCCGTGTCGCTCGCCGGCGGGGCGCCCTGCGCGTCGCTCATGTCCATTTGTCGCTAGGTCCCCGCCGATGGGGCGTCCGGCACCACGGTGCCGGCAGCGCCGTCGACCGTGACGCTGTGCCCGGTGACGATCAGCGAGGTAGCGTCCGGAACCCCGACCACTGCGGGAATCCCGTACTCCCGGGCGACGACGGCGCCGTGCGAGTTGGGGCCGCCCATTTCCATCACCAGACCGCCGGCGGTCAGGAACAGCGGCGTCCAACCCGGGTCCGTGGACGGCGCCACGAGGATCTCGCCCGGCTCCAGGTGCGCGCCCTGCGGCTCCAGGATCACGCGGGCCGGGGCGGTGACCGTGCCCGCCGACGCCGGAGTGCCCGTCAGCAGTCCGGCGGATCCTGCGTCCGCACTGGCCGGGCCGGCCTGTAGCGCCTCAGGTTCCGTCCCGTCCGAGAGCAGTACCCGCGGGATATGCCGGCGGCCCAGTTCCTGTGTGTACGCTTCACGGCTCTGCGCAACCACATGGTGCAGCTCCCTCCCCGCGAGGCCTTCGCGGACCTCGGCCAGGTCCAGGAAAAAGACGTCGTCCGCCATGGAGATGTTTCCGGCGGCCGCGAGTTCGGTCCCGATGGCCTGGAGCTGACCGCGCACCGCGGCCAGGGCCTCGACGATGTGGTACTTCGGCAGTTCCCGCAACCCGGCAAACATCCGGGTGCGTTTCAACGCCGCCCGTACCAGCGCTGCGCGCAGCCTGCCCCGCTCCCCCGCGGCGGCGGCAAGCCGCTCCACCTGGGACTCAGCGTCGCGTGCCGCTTTGCTAAACAGCCGGTCCGGGGCCTGGCCGGGATCGTCCAGCCGCAGGTAGTTGGCCAGGACGCCGAGGATGTGGGCCGGGTCGTCGGACCAGCGCGGCATCCCGAGGTCAATTTCCGCCACGGCACGGTGCCCGTAGCGGCCCAGGAATCCGGCGAGCCCGGATTGCGCGACGGCGGGCAGCTCGCGGGCCCGGTAGCGGCGGACCAGCTCCGGCACTCGTGTTTCATCGAACCCAGCGCCCTCGAACACCGCCGCGGATCGGGCATCGGCCCGGATGGCTGAGGCGAGCTGCCAGAGTGCCAGGTCCATTTCAGTGGTCACATTGTTGGGAAGTCCCCGCAGCACCGGCTGCAGTGCCCCCGGGCCGGCGGCGGGTCCCAGCAGCCGGCCGGCGCCCGCCAGGAGGGCAAAGCCCAGGGCGGGCAGCGGCAGGATGTTGGGTACCACCGGGAAGAGCTCCTGTCCGAGGATGCGTTCCACATGGTCCAGCCGCTGCACCGGGGTGGACCCGGCCGGGACGACGAGGGCGGACCTGAACCGTTCGCCGAACCGTTCCGCCCGGCGCAGCGCGGCCTCGGGCCGGAACAGGGCACGGAGCAACGACTCCGGGACCCTGGCCCGCGCCGCCACCGGGCCCACATGCCGCAGCACCCGCCAGGGGGACCTGCTGGTGACGGAAAAGCGGGGGTCCGCAAACAGCCGCCGCAGCACGACCGCGGAGCGGGCCTCCATCATGTCGAACACCCGCGGCACGATGGCCCGTCCCACGGCGCTGCGCACCACCGGGGTCAGGTCGAAGAAGAGGCGCTGGCCGGCCTGGACGTAGGGCCGCGGCCCGTCGTGCGGCACGGGGACGTCGAAGTTCGCGGCCCGTGCCACGGACGAGGCAATCAGCCGGAAGCCTGCCAGCCCCATCGGGGTCAGCGGGCGGGTCAGGCCCTGGGCCAGGCTGAAGCACAGGTAGACGCGTGTCCCGTCCCGGCCGCGACGCGGCTCCGGCAGCGGGTAGAGGGTGGTGATGGGCCGCGACTGCGTCAGCCACGCTGCTCCGCCGCCATCAATCGCCCATTCGAGGTCCTGCGGCGCGCCAAGGTGCACCTCGGCGCGCCGGCCAAGCCGCTCCAGCGCCAGGAGCTGGGCGTCGTCCAGGCAGGGCCGGGACCCGGATCCGGGCTGCTCGATCCGTTCGGTTCCGCCACCCGGCAGTGGCCGGATGGCCACCGTTTTGCTCCCGGTCCGGCGCTCGAGGATTAGCCGCGTGGCGCTGTCGACGACGAAGTGGTCCGGGTTGACCACCCCGGACACCACGGCCTCGCCCAGCCCGGGGCTGGCATCGATGACCGCCTCGTGGCGCCGTCCGGTCACCGGGTTCGCGGTAAACAGGACACCGGCCACGGTCGCGTCCACCATCTGCTGGACCACGACGGCGAGCGACACCGTTGCGGGGCTGATTCCGTGGGTGGCACGGTAGCTCACGGCACGGTCCGTCCAGAGCGAGGCCCAGCACCGCCGGACGGCGGCCAGGACGGCGTCGGGGCCCACGACGTTCAGGAAGGTGTCCTGCTGGCCGGCGAAGCTGGCGAACGGCAGGTCCTCGGCGGTCGCGGACGAGCGCACCGCCACGGGCGCGTCCGGTCCCAGTGCCGTGTAGGCGGCCCGGACGGCCTCGGCAATGTCAGCGGGGATGTCAGCGGCCAGGATCAGGGCGCGGGCGGCGGCGGCCAGCCGGGCGAGCCCCGGAAGGTCCTCCGGAGCGGCCGCGGCCAGTCCGGCGTGGATGACCTCGAGCCCGGCGGGCGCCGTGGCACGCCGGTAGGCCTGCGTGGTGAGGCAGAATCCGGCCGGAATCGGCAGCCCGGCCCGCAGCAGTTCACCGAGGTTAGCCGCCTTGCCGCCGACGTCGGGCAGCAGCTCCGTGCCGGCCAGGTCCAGTGCGAGCACCAGCCCGGGCGGCGGTTCCTGCCGCTGTTCCTGCACCTGTTCCTGCACCGGCGCACCCTGGCTGGGGAGCTGTTTCACCTGCCGGCCCTCCCTTCAGCGAGGAAGCTTTCCGTCCCGGGTCCGGACCGGTCGGGACTATGAATCGCCGAGGATGGGTCCGAAGTTCACCCGGTCCGCCAGGCGGGGATCGTCCCGGTCCGGGACCACCATGACGGGGCCCTTGGCGTGGTGCAGGATCCCGTCCGAGGTGGACCCGAGCAGCATCCCGGCGAAGCCGCCGCGGCCGCGGGTGCCGACGACCACCAGTTCCACATGCCGGCTGGCCCCGACGAGGATGTCCACGGGCGAGCCGTCAACGAGCTGCGTCTCCACTGTGAGGTGGGGAAAATGGCTCCTGATCCAGGCTAGGCCGGCCTCGAGCTGGGCCCTGATGTCGGCAAAAAGCGCGTCACGGTCCATTGGCGCGGGAACCCAGGCAAGCGAACCGCTGTACTGCGGGACGGCGCACACTACCCTCAGCCGCGCCGAGAGCCGCTCGGCCTGCGCCGCCGCCTCCAATACCGCCACGCGGGCCTGTTCAGAGCCGTCGACCCCCACCACCACCACGTTTTCAACCGGGACGTGACCGGACTTCGCCCGCTCCGCGAGGACGTGCTTGTCGTCGGTGGTCTCGCCCAGGCGGTCGGAGCAGATCAGGGGCACGGTGACCGTAGGGCACTTGGCGTGCGCGGGGAGGGCGCTGCTGACGGAGCCAAGCAGCCGGCCGACGAAACCGCCCCGGCCCCGGGTGCCGAAGACCAGCAGCTCGGCGGTTTCGGACATCTCCAGCAGGACGCCGGAGGCATCGCCATTCTCGACGGAGGCGTCGACGTCGATTAGGTAGCCGGCCACCTTGTTCACAGCCTGCTTCAGGATGGCCTCCGCGCCTTCGCGGATCACTGAATCATCCACGGTGGCGTACCCGCCGTCGAGCCCTGACGCCGCGAAGATTGGAATGGAATAGGCAGTCACGATGTGCAGCGGGCGATTGCGGCGCTCGGCCTCGCGGGCGGCCCATACCAGGGCACACTTGCTGTGGTCTGACCCGTCAACGCCGACCACTATCCCCCGGGGACCCGCGGATCCGCCGGGGGTATCCCCTGCCGGATCCGGATGCACCTGTTCTCGGCCCATGGGGTCCGCCTCCTCGCGATTCTTGCCGTATGTTGCGGCTATTCTGCCAGACGTGTCCGCGTGCAACGTCCACCGGCGACGCGCCCGAAGAATCCGCGGGCTAGAACCCCTGGTCTTTACAACTATTCTCGGTTTTTTGGGAACTAGCAAGCGCCCCGGCGGGCCTCTGGTCTGGCGGTCGTCAGACAGGTTTTACCCAGTTTTTACAGGGCTTCCGGCGGCCCCGGAGGACGGTGGAAAAGCCCCGCGGCGCCGCCCGCAAAGCCCGGGAATTCCCGGATGAGCCAATGTGTCGGCCGCTCTATCCAAGGCCGGAAATGTTAGGTAGTCTTCGAGGCGTTGCTGAACCGAGACTCGTGTTTCAGAACGCGGAAACTGCTGCTGATGCAGTGAGGGCCGTATTCGGGGCGGGCAGCGGACGGCGTCCGGGGCATCGGCCCCGCGACTGCACCATTCGAGGAGGGACCCTGCAGTGTCGACCATGCCTATGTCCGGTGGGACCGAACGGACCGCAGCCGTCGTGATCGGCACCGGCCTGTCCGGGCTGGCGGTTGCTAGCGAGCTGCAGCGACGCGGCGTCGACTCCATTACTGTGGACGGGCTCGATCTTCTGGGTGCCGGGCATCCGGCCAACACCTCCTCCCTGCAGCGCTGCGACGCGGCCGACGCCGCCAGCCTCCGGGAACGCAACGAGATCCTCCGGCACCTGCGGAACTACGCCACCAGCCACAAGCTGGACGTCCGGAACAACATCCGGGCCCTGCAGTTGGACCACGTCGACACCGGCGTCAGCGGCGACACCGGCGTCAGCGGCCTCACCGGACCGGCCCAGCAGTGGGCTGTCCGCACCCCCGGCGGCGTCCTGCTGGCGGATCACCTCGTCCTGACACGCTGCGCCCACAGCCAGCTGCGCCGGTTGCTCTCGGAGCTCGGCATGACTGCGGGGCAGAATCTGATGGCAGCCATGCACGCCCTCGGGATGTACCTCGTGGGCGTGGGCGAACTCATCACCCCCACGCCGAAGGAGGTGCTGCGCCAGGCGAAGGTCGTGGGCCAGGCGATCTCCGCCAAGGTCCACCCCGACGGCTTTCCCGCTGCCTTCCCGGCCTACTACGACCTCGCCGCGCCGGCCTAGCCGCAGCTCGCCGCCCCGGAGTTTTGCGCTACTGGTTCAGTTTTTGGTGTCGCTGCCGGAGTCCGATTTGAGCCGGCTCTTGGCCATCAGGCCCAGGACCACCAGGATGCCGACGGCCGTTCCGACAAAGATCACAATGCTCCAGGGGAACGGCTCCGCGGAACTGGCCGGCTGCGACGGCGCCGGTGTGACGCCCGGCTGGGCGGTTCCCATCGTGGGAACCGCGGCAGCCGCCGTCGAGCCCGTCGCTGCGGCCGTGGCCGTGAACGTGAAGGTGCCTTCGATCGGGTGTGAATCCGAGCTGACGACGCGCCACGCCACCGTGTAGGCCCCGGCCGGGGCGCCGGCCTTGAGCTTCTGCGAGGCGACGTTGTCCACGATCTCGACGGCGCCGTCGGACCAGTTGGTGCCGGCGGCATCGTTCACCAAGATCTGCGACCCCAGCGCGAGAGGATTCTTGTTGAAGGTGACCGAGACCTGCTCCGGCGGCGCTGCCACCGTGGCGCCGGAGGCCGGGCTGGTGGATTCGGCGGCATCGTGGGCCGAGGCGGGCGCCACCGCGCCCAGCAGGGCGGCGGCGAGGATCGCGGCGCCCACGAGGGCACTTAATAGCGGTCGGATGAGGCGCATGGAAAAGCTGCTCCTAGTGTTGGCTTCCTTACAGACTAGGCGAAAACGCGGGGTTGGCCATCTGGCGCCAAATAGGATTTAAACAACACACATCACTCCCGGAGGACTAATGCAAGATCTAATGCTCAAGCAGGGCTCCGCACTCGATCGGTATTTCAAGATATCCGAGCGGGGGTCAAACGTCTCGCGGGAGATCCGGGGAGGCTTCGCCACGTTCTTTGCCATGAGCTACATCGTGGTGCTGAACCCGCTGATCCTCTCCGGCCCCGATTCCTCCGGCGCCACCCTCGGCTTCCCCGCCGTCGCCGCCGTCACCGCCTTTGTGGCCGGCATCCTGACCATCCTGATGGGCGCGTGGGCCAAGCACCCCTTCGCGCTGGCAACGGGCCTGGGCGTCAACGCCTTCGTCGCCGTCACCGTGGCCACCAACCCCGGCCTGACCTGGCCGGACATGATGGGCCTCGTGATGCTCTCGGGCATCACCATGCTGATCCTGGTCCTCACCGGCTTCCGGACCGCGGTCTTCAAGGCGGTCCCGGAAGGGCTGAAGACCGCGATCGTGGTGGGCATCGGCCTGTTCATCGCCCTGATCGGCCTGGTCAACGCGGGCTTCGTGCGCCGTATCCCCGATGTTGCCGGCACCACCGTTCCGGTCGGCCTGGGTTTCGACGGCAAGCTGACGGGCTGGCCCACCCTGGTCTTTGTCTTCGGCCTGATCCTCACCATCGCCCTCGTGGTCCGCAAGGTCAAGGGCGCGATCCTGATCGGCATCGTCGCCTCGACCGTCCTGTCCGTGATCCTGGAATTCACGCTGCACATCGGCCCCAGCTTCGACGGCACGACCTACAACCCGCAGGGCTGGTCCCTGGTGGCGCCGGCGTTCTCCGAATGGGCGGCCCCGGACCTGTCGCTGATCGGGCAGGCCAACCCGTTCGGCGCCTTTGAGCACCTCGGCTTTGTCGCCGCGACCCTGCTGGCGTTCGTGATCCTGCTCAGCATCTTCTTCGATGCCATGGGCACCATGGTGGGCCTGGCCACGGAGGCCGGCAGCATCGACAAGGATGGCAACATCCCCAATGTGGACCGTGTGCTGCAGGTGGACGCGCTCGGCGCGATCATCGGCGGCGGCGCTTCGGTCTCCTCGAACCAGATTTACGTCGAATCCGGCGCCGGCATCGGCGAAGGCGCGCGAACCGGCCTGGCCTCGGTCGTCACCGGCCTGCTATTCCTCGTGGCCATGTTCTTCACGCCGCTGATCAACCTCGTGCCGTTCGAGGCTGTGGCCCCGGCGCTCGTCGTCGTCGGCTTCATGATGGTCTCCCAGGTCGGCAAGATCGACTGGCAGGACATGGGCATCGCGATCCCGGCCTTCCTGACGTTCACCCTGATGCCGTTCACTTACTCGATCGCCAACGGCCTGGGTGCCGGCTTCATCACCTTCGTCCTGATCCGCACCTTCCAGGGCCGCGCACGCGAGGTGCACCCGCTGATGTGGGCTGTGGCCGCGGCATTCCTGCTGTTCTTCGCCATCGGCCCGATCGAGGCCGCGCTGGGGATGCACTAGGCACCTCCGCTCCCCTCTGCCGCCGAGGTGACACTTCGCACCCATGTTTGTCCAAAGCATGGGCGCGAAGTGTCACCTCGGCGGTGTTTAAGTGTGAATTCCGGGATTACGGACACTCCGACGGCTGCGCGGCTGGCTTTCCGGCCCGCGCTGCGGTGAGCTAGGGGCATGGTTTCCCCCGCGCCCGCCGTTGATGTCCCGCCGCAGCCCTGGACCGGACGGTTCGACGGCGACGGGCCCGAGCACCGGCGCTGGTGGCAGGCCATCACGCCCTACACGCCGCGCCCCGTCCACACCGCCTCAGCCCGCTCCGCCGTCATCCTCGGCTTCGGCAGCGACGCAGGGGTGCGCCGCAACAAGGGCCGCACCGGGGCCGCCGCGGCCCCCGCCGCGATCCGTGCGGCCCTCGGTCCGCTCGCCTTCCACCTCAACCGGGCAGTGCACGACGCCGGCGACGTCACCGTTGCCGGGGATGCCCTGGAGGCGGGTCAGGCGCGTGCCGGGCTTGCCATCACCGGCCTGCTCGACGCCGGGCAGCTTCCCGTGGTGCTGGGCGGCGGGCACGAGACCGCGTTCGCAAGCTACCTGGGCGTGGCAGGCTCGGCGGCGGTCCGCGAGGGCCTGCGTGTGGGGGTGCTGAACCTGGACGCGCACTTCGACCTCCGCGACGAGGCAGTGCCCAGTTCCGGGACCCCGTTCCTGCAGATGGCCCGCGCGGAAGCCGCCGCGGGCCGCGAACTGAGGTACGCCGTCGTCGGGATCTCCGAGCCGAACAACACCCGGGCGCTGTTCCGGACCGCTGAGGAGCTGGGGGTGGACTTCCTGCTGGACGAGGACTGTTCCGCCGAGGCCGCGCACGTGTTTGTCGCCGCGTTCCTGGCGCAGGTCGACGCCCTGTATCTGACCATCGACCTGGACGTGCTGCCAGCCTCGGTGGCGCCGGGCGTGAGCGCACCGGCCGCGTACGGCGTGCCGCTGCCGGTGATCAGCGCGGTGTGCCGCCAGGTGGCCGCGAGCGGAAAGCTGCTGCACCTCGATGTCGCCGAGCTGAACCCGGAGTTCGACGTCGACGCCCGCACCGCGAAGGTGGCCGCGCGGCTCATCAATACGGTGCTGGGGTAGCCGGCTGCCTGGAGGGCACAGCGTGCGGCCCCGTCAGATCGGTGTTTTCGGTGCCTTGCCCTCGTCGCCATGCTGCCGCGCGGCCTTCCGTTCGCGGAGCCGGTCCAGCCGGTTCATGACCGGTGCGGTGGTGGCCCCGTGCAGCACGATGGACATTGCCACCACCAGGCCGATGACCGCCCACAACTGCTCGGCCTGGGCGTCGAAGTCGCCCTTGCTGAGCGCGTAGGCGAGGTAATAGAGGGAGCCGATGCCGCGGATGCCAAAGAAGGCGATGGCGATCCGTTCCCGCGGGCCGGTCTTGCCCCGGGCCAGGCCGATCCAGCCGGCCAGCGGACGGACGACCAGCAGGAACGCCAGCGCCACCAGGATCTCCGCCCAGCCGATGCCGGCCAGCAGGCCCCGGGCAATCGCGCCGCCCAGGAGCACCAGGATGACCACCGTCATGAGCCGTTCGAGCTGCTCCACGTAGGAGTGCATCACGCGGTGGAACCCATGGGTGCGTTCCGCGGCCCGGATGGTCACCGCACACACAAAGACGGCGACGAACCCGTAGCCTTCCAGCATTTCCGTGACCCCGTAGGCCAGGAAGGTCGCCGCCAGCGCCACGAACCCTTCGGAGTGGGCGGACAGCCGGATGCTGTCCCGGGCGGAGAAGAACAGCCGGCTCAGGGCTTTCCCGGCCAGCCAGCCAAGGAGCACGCCCATGCCGATCCGCCAGACGACGTCGATGGCGAACCAGGAGACGAACCACTGCGACGGCGAGGGACCGACCAGGCTGATGGCGATGGCCAGGTAGACAAACGGGAAAGCCAGGCCGTCATTCAGGCCTGCCTCGGAAGTGAGGCCGAAGCGGATCTCGTCTTCGCCGCGCTCGGTTTCGTCCTCGTCGTCGGCGGGCTCGCCCACCTGGACTTCCGAGGCCAGCACGGGGTCGGTCGGCGCGAGCGCCGCCGCGACCAGCAGTGCGGCTCCGAGCCCCAGCCCCAGCACGCCAAGGCCCAGCAGGGTGAGGGCAACGATGCAGATCGGCATGGCCACCCCCAGCATCCGCCAGGTGGTGGACCATGAGCGCCTACCCACCGGGCGGTCGAGCGCGAGGCCGGCGCCCATCAGCGAGATGATGACGCAGACTTCGGTCAGATGGGTGGTGAACTCCCCGTATTGCAGCGGGTCCGGGTCCGGCAGGTCCGGGATGAACGTGAAGGCCAGCATGCCGGCGGCCAGGAAGACCATGGGCATGGACAGCGGCGCGTTGCGCAGCAGCCTGGGCAGCAGGGCCGCGGCGAAGACGGCCAGGCCTGCCGCCGCAAAAATGACACTGGGCGCCTCAAACACTGCGTATCCCTCCTGCCGGGGCCCGGAAGCCCGGGGATGAGTGAGGCGCCGTCCTTGCGGAACGGCGCCCCCTCACCAAGATACGCGCGACCGGCGCGAAAACCGTGTGCGGCTAGCTGCGCCGCACCTCCACGCCGTCAGATTTCAGGAAAAGCTGCGTCTCGGACGGTGCCGGCGGGACCGCCGGGACCAGCCAGAGAACGTTGCCGCTCAGTGAGACTTCTTCGACCTCACCCGCGGCCAAAACCTGGGCGTGCTTGAGGATTTCGACCCGGTCCCCGGCCTTGAGGCTCCGCCAGTCGGAGACCGCACTGACCGATGCCAGGCGCCTGGAAATTACCGTCCCCCGTGCTTTCATGAACTTCTACCCCTTTGTATATGTTCCTCGTCACAACTTCGTTGGTGTGACTTTCCATTTGTACTACAGTTCCCGGGACCCCGCTGGCCGTGTTGCCCACTATTTCGGGGGCACCGGAAATAGGCCACCCGCACTGAACTTTGTTTTCCCTCAGGCCAGATTTCCGACGGCGGATTCGGCGGCGGCCCGCACCCTGCCCGAGGCGACGAGGCGGTCCGCCGCTTCCAGCTCCGGGGACAGGAACCGGTCCGTGCCGGGACCGTCGACGACGTCGCGCAGCGCGGCGATCACGGCGGCGCCGGCGGGACCCGGGGTGAGTTCGCCGCCGGAGAGCTGCGTGCGGATGTCCAGTGCCCGCGCCGAGGTCACCAGTTCGATCGCCAGGACGCGGCGCAGGTTCTCCACGGCGCGGCGGAGCTTCCGGGCCGCGTGCCAGCCCATCGACACGTGGTCCTCCTGCATCGCCGAACTCGGGATCGAGTCCACCGACGCCGGGACAGCCAGCCGCTTGTTGTCCGAGACCAGCCCGGCCTGGGTGTACTGGGCGATCATCAGGCCCGAGTCGACGCCGGGGTCCGCCGCCAGGAACGCCGGCAGCCCGTGCGAGCGGGCAGGGTCCAGCATCCGGTCGGTCCGGCGCTCGGCGATGGAGCTCAGGTCCGCGACGGCGATCGCCAGGAAGTCCAGCACGTAGCCGACCGGGGCGCCGTGGAAGTTGCCGTTGGAGCTGACCCGGCCGTCGGGCAGGACCACCGGGTTGTCGATCGCGGCGGCCAGTTCCCGGGAGGCGACCATGGCGGCGTGATCCACGGTGTCGCGGACGGCGCCGGCCACCTGGGGGGCGCAGCGCAGCGAGTAGGCGTCCTGGACCTTGGTGTCGTTGATCCGGTGCGAGGCCACGATCGGGGAGTTGGACAGGACCCGGAGCATATTGTCCGCGGAGGCGGCCTGGCCCGGGTGCGGGCGCAGCGCCGCGTGCAGCTCCGGCAGGAACACCTGGTCGGTGCCGAGCAGCGCCTCGACGCTGAGCGCGGCAGTGATGTCCGCCGTCGTGAGCAGCTGGCGGATGTCCGCGATGGCCATCAGCAGCATGCCCAGCATGCCCTCGGTGCCGTTGACCAGCGCCAGGCCCTCCTTCTCGGCAAGGGTGACCGGCTCGATCCCGTGCGCGGCGAGGAGTTCGGCGACCGGGCGGCCGTCCTTCCCCCCGTACAGTTCACCGTCCGGGCCGGTGGCTTCGCCTTCGCCCATCAGGACCAGCGCGCAGTGGGACAGCGGGGCGAGGTCGCCGGAGCAGCCGAGCGAGCCGAATTCGCGGACCACCGGGGTGATGCCGGCGTTGAGGACATCCACCATGGTCTGCAGGACCACGGGGCGGACGCCGGTGCGGCCGGACGCGAGGGTCTTGGCGCGCAGGAACATGATGCCGCGGACCACCTCGCGCTCCACGGCCGGGCCCATGCCGGCGGCGTGGCTGCGGATCAGCGACTTCTGCAGCTGGGTGCGCAGTTCGGTGGGGATGTGCCGGTTGGCCAGCGCCCCGAAGCCGGTGGAGATACCGTAGGCGGGAACCGCGCTGTGGGCGAGGTCGTCGATGTGGGCACGGACCTTGGCGACGGCGTCGAGGGCGTCCTGGGCAATGGTCACCCGGGCGTCGTGGCGGGCGACGGCGACGACGTCCTCGGGCGTGACGCCGCTGGAGCCGAGGGTGACGGTGAGCGGTGAGTGTGTGGTGACAGTCATGGGATGTTCCTACTTATTTCCCATCGGTTGCTCCGCAACTGCCCTTTTGGTGGCTCAAAACGGCAGTTACGGAGCAGTCGATGTGGGTTGGGGCCTTGGTTAGCGGGCTTCTGACATCGGAATGCGGACGCCGCGTTCGGCGGCGACTTCGACGGCGCGGTCGTAGCCGGCGTCGACGTGGCGGATGACGCCCATGCCCGGGTCGTTGGTGAGCAGGCGCTCGAGCTTCTGCGCGGCCAGGTCGGTGCCGTCCGCGACGGAGACCTGTCCGGCGTGGATGGAGCGGCCGATGCCGACGCCGCCGCCGTGGTGGATGGAGACCCAGGTGGCGCCGGAGGCGGTGTTGAGCAGGGCGTTGAGCAGCGGCCAGTCCGCCACGGCGTCCGATCCGTCAGCCATGGCTTCGGTTTCGCGGTAGGGGGAGGCGACGGAGCCGGAGTCGAGGTGGTCGCGGCCGATCACGATGGGCGCCTTGACCTTGCCCTCCTTGACGAGCTGGTTGAACAGCAGCCCCGCCTTGGCGCGGTCGCCGTAGCCCAGCCAGCAGATCCGGGCCGGAAGGCCTTCGAACTCGACGCGCTCGGCGGCGGCGTCGATCCAGCGGTGCAGGTGCTTGTTCGCCGGGAAGAGTTCCTTGATGGCCTTGTCCGTGACCGCGATGTCCTCCGGATCACCCGAGAGCGCGACCCAGCGGAACGGGCCCATGCCCTCGCAGAACAACGGCCGGATGTACGCCGGGACGAAGCCGGGGAACTCGAAGGCACGGTTGTAGCCGCCCTTGCGGGCCTCGTCGCGGATGGAGTTGCCGTAGTCGAACACCTCGGCGCCGGCGTCCTGGAATTCGACCATGGCCTGGACGTGTTTGGCCATGGAGGCCTGGGCCTTTTTGGTGAAGCCCTCCGGGTCGGCCGCGGCCTCACGGTGCCATTCCTCGACCGTGACGCCCTCGGGCAGGTAGCTCAACGGATCGTGCGCGGAGGTCTGGTCCGTGACGATGTCCACGGTGAGTTCCCCCGCGTTGTGGCGGCGCAGGATCTCCGGGAAAACCTCTGCGGCGTTGCCGACGTAGCCCACGGACCAGCCGCGGCGTTCTTCCTTGGCCGCCAGGACCTTGGCGATCGCGGCGTCGAGGTCGGTCTCGACCTCGTCGAGGTAGCGCTTGCCGAGGCGGCGGCGCAGGTGGCTTTCGTCGACGTCGACAATCAGGCAGGCACCCTCGTTCAGGGTGACGGCGAGCGGCTGGGCGCCGCCCATCCCGCCGCAGCCGCCGGTGAGGGTCAGGGTCCCGGCGAGGGTGCCGTTCTCGTCGCCGGTGAGCTTGCGGGCGATCGCGGTGAAGGTCTCGAACGTGCCCTGCAGGATGCCCTGGGTGCCGATGTAGATCCAGGACCCGGCGGTCATCTGGCCGTACATCATCAGGCCCTCAGCCTCGAGCCGGCGGAACTCGGGCCAGTTCGCCCAGTCACCGACGAGGTGGGAATTGGCCAGCAGCACCCGCGGCGCCCATTCGTTGGTGCGGAAGACTCCGACCGGCTTGCCGGACTGGACCAGCAGGGTCTCGTCCTTTTCCATGGTCTCCAGGGTGCGGGTGATCGCGTCGAACGCGGCCCAGGACCGGACAGCGCGGCCGGTACCCCCGTAGACCACCAGGTCATCGGGGCGTTCGGCGACCTCGGGGTCCAGGTTGTTCATGAGCATGCGCAGCGGGGCTTCCGTCTGCCAGCTCTTGGCGGTGAGCTCGGTGCCGCGGGCTGCTTTGACCGGGCGGGCGCCGGTGGTGAAATCGGCGGGTGCCATGAGGGGCTCCTTTGTGTCTTGATGGTTCCGGGGAATGAGGTTCTGTATCAACTAAAGCCTGTCCGCGGCCGCGGAAACAGGCCTCACCCAGGGGTGCTGTCCGGGATTCCAGACCCGCCCGCCGCCAAGGCGGGCCGGTCAGCCGGGCTGCGGGCGGCCGTGGATCCGGAGGGAGAGATCGTCCGCGGCTTTCCGCACCCGGGCGGCGAGGGCGGGCCACTCCTCGGGCGGGAGTTTGTCCTCGAGGAAGGTCACGGCGACGGCGGCGGTCGGCCAGCCCACATGGTCCGTGACGGCGGCCGCGATCGAGCCGAAGCCGGGCGTGACCTCCCCGTGCTCGGTGGCATAGCCGCGCTGCCGGACCTGGTCCAGATGCGAGGAGAGCGCCGAGTATTTCATAATCGGCGATTCGGTCTCGTGCCGGGCGGTGAAGGCGGCCGCGTTGGGGTACAGCGCCCGGACCTGCGATTTGGGCAGCGCGGCGAGGATGGCGCGCCCGCTCGCGGTCAGGTGGCTCGGCAGCCGCACCCCGACGTCGGTCACCAGCGAGGGGCGGTTCTTTGCCCGCTCCTCCACGATATAGAGCACATCGCGGCCGTGCAGGACGGCGAGGTGGGCGCTTTCACCGATCACGTCCACCAGCGCGGCGAGCAGCGGCCGGCCCAGGCGCGAGAGCGGCTCCTGCCGCGAATACGCCGAGCTGAGCTCGAAGGCACTGATCCCCAGCCCGTAGCGCTGCTCCTCGTGCAGGTGCAGCACAAAGCCGTTGGCCTCCATGACGCCCAGCAGGTGATAGACGCTGGAGCGCGGCAGCCCCAGCGCGGTGGCAATGTTCGACGCCGCCATCGGCCCCCGTTTGGAGGCCAGCAGTTTGAGGATGCGCAGGGTATTTTCCGCTGCCGGAACTTTGGAGGTCACCTTGACCGGGGCGGCGTGGGGTGCCGCCTCGTCGGCAGGCGGGGGTGTGCTGGTCGCTGGCATGGATCCTCTTCAAGTGCGCGGTGTCCGGTATCCCGTACTTAATCATGCGCCCCGGGCCGGGGTTCCGGACCGTCCGACCGGCGGAGCCTGTCTGGAATCCCGGACTTGCGTCCGGTTCCCGCAGCGCAGGGCTGGCCGGGAGTCCGAGGACTTCCGCCCCTAGCCATTCCCCCGGCGGCGGTGCTTCGATGGACGCCGTGGCTGAAAGGCAGGGAAGTCCGTGACAGCTCCTGATTCGGCACTGGCCGGCAAAGTGGCCTTAGTGGCCGGGGCGACGCGCGGCGCCGGCCGCGGCATCGCCGTCGCCCTCGGGGAGGCCGGAGCCGTGGTCTACTGCACTGGCCGCTCGACGCGGAGCCGGCGGTCCGAGTACGACCGGCCGGAGACGATCGAAGGGACCGCGGAACTGGTGACAGCTGCCGGTGGAAGGGGGGTCGCCGTCGCCGTCGACCATCTTCAGCCTGGCGAAGTGGAAGCATTGGTTCAGCAGATCGACGCCGAAGAGGGCCGGCTGGACATCCTGGTCAACGACATCTGGGGCGGCGAGCGCCGGATTGAATGGAACACGCCGGTCTGGACCCACGACCTGGATTCCGGGCTGCGGATGCTCCACACGGGTCTCGACACGCACCTGATCACAAGCCACTTTGCCCTGCCGCTGCTGATCCGTCGCCCCGGCGGCCTGGTCGTGGAGATGACCGACGGGACGCGCGAGTACAACGCGGGGCACTACCGGGTCTCGGTGTTCTATGACCTCGTCAAGGCTGCAGTTCTCCGCCTCGCCTTCAGCCAGGCGGAGGAACTGAAGCCATACGGATGCTCCGCGGTGGCCCTCACGCCCGGCTGGATGCGCTCCGAGATGATGCTCGAAGCGTTCGGCGTCACGGAGGCGAACTGGCGTGATGCCGCCGCCGTCCAGCCGCACTTCGGCGCGATTTCGGAGAGCCCGCGCTTCGTCGGTCGTGCAGTGGCTGCCCTCGCTGCCGACCCCGGTGTGCTGGGCCGCAGCGGCGGCTCCTACTCATCGGGCGGGCTGGCCCGCGACTACGGCTTCACTGACCTCGATGGCTCCCGGCCCGACTGTTGGCGGTATCTCGAGGAGGTTCAGGACGCGGGCCTTCCGGCGGACGCAGCCGGATACCGGTGAATTGCCGGTTGACGCTCAGACCGTGATGACCACCTTGCCGCGGGCGTGGCCGTCGTGCATGTGCCGGATTGCCCCCGGAGCGTCGTCCAGCGGATAGCTCTTCTCGATGACGGGGGTGACGGTCCCGGCGTCGATGAGCTGGGCCAGGTAGCGGAGGTCCTCCTGCCGCTCGGTGGCCATCAGACCGGTCAGTTTCTGCCCGACGAAGGGGGAGATCAGGGCGGCCCGGAGGGACCGTTCAAATCCTCCGGTCCAGCGGCCTCCGCCTTCGCCGCCGACAATCACGAGGGTTCCCCGGGGTTTCAGCGCACGGCGGAGGACTGACAGCGGGCGGTTGCCAGCCGTGTCGAGAATGAGGTCGAACTGCCGCGCGCCGTCCGCGAAGTCGTCGTGCTTGTAGTCGATGACGTGATCGGCGCCGATCGACCGGACCAGCTCCAGCTTCGCGGTGCTGCATACGCCGGTGACCTGCGCTCCGAGCACCTTGGCGAGCTGGACGGCAAAGGAGCCCACCCCGCCGCCGGCGCCAATGATCAGTACATCCTGCCCGGATTGGAGTTGCCCACTGTCGCGCAGGCCCTGCAGTGCCGTGGTGGCGGAGATGGGCACGACTGCTGCCTGCTCGAAGCCGGCCTTCACCGGCTTCAGGGCGATCTTGCCCTCCTTGGCGCAGACGAATTCGGCGAAGGTTCCCTCTGCGGTCCCAAAGACCTCATCCCCCGGACGGAACCCGACGACGTTCTGCCCCACCGCCTCGACCTGCCCGGCGACTTCCCTGCCGCGGATCGGATTCTTGGGGGCCCTGACCCCGAAGAAGGCCCGGGTCAGAAACGGCAGCCCGGTCATGAGGTGCCAGACCCCCTGTTCGACGCCGGCGGCGCGGACCCGGATCAGCACTTCGTCATCGCCCGGTACCGGGGTTTCAACGTCGCGCAGCACCAGCACATCCGCAGAGCCGTACACGTCCTGGACGATGGCTTTCATGACGCCTCTTCTTCTTCACTGTCGGGGTGCTGGAAACTCAGCGCCCGGCGGCACCCTGAGCGCACGGGCGGGTGACGGCCCTGCTCAGGGCGCAGGAGACGAAGGGATTCGCGACCCGGATCGGTTCTACCATGGCCGGCACACCCTCCGGTAGGGCGCCGCGACCACGGCCGGGCCCGCGGGGCTAAAATCAGTCATGGTCCCCGCCACCAACCTGCTGGCCTTTGCCCTCGCCGCCCTCCTTCTGATCGCTGTGCCTGGACCCAGTGTGCTGTTCGTGATCGGACGGACGCTGGCGCTGGGCCGCCGGGGCGGACTCCTGAGCGTGCTGGGCAACGCCGCCGGGGAGCTGTTGCAGATCGCCGCGGTGGCCCTGGGGGTGGGCGTGGTGCTGGCACAGTCCGTGCTGCTTTTCAGCGTGGTCAGGTTCGCCGGCGCGGCCTATCTCATCTACCTCGGCTTCCAGGCCATCCGGCACCGTGGCAGAGGCCCGACGCCGGCGGAGCCCTCGCGTCCGGCGTCGACCTTGCGGACCCTCCGGGAAGGATTCATCGTCGGTGCCACCAACCCCAAGTCGATTATCTTCTTCGTCGCCGTGTTGCCCCAGTTTGTGGACTACTCGGCCGGCGCCATCCCCCTGCAGCTGGCGACGCTGGGGGCGCTGTTCCTCGCGATCGCGCTGGCCTCGGACAGTGGCTGGGCGTTGGTCGCCGGTACTGCCCGCCGCTGGTTTGCCAGCTCGCCCCGGCGGATCGCCGCGCTGGGCACCACCGGCGGGGCGATGATGATCGGGCTGGGAGGAGCTCTTGCCTTGGCCGGTAACGGGACGGATCCGCCCCCTAGCAAGTAGTCGGCGCTGCGGCCCAAGTGGTACGCGGTCCGGCAGAGGAAGAAGTTACTCGTGTGACGAATGGGGCTGACGGGTACAGTGGCGTCACGGCGACACGGACGGCCGGGGGCGTGGCTTGGGGGGCCTGCCCTAAGCCGCTCCGGATGCCGCCGATTGTCCGAGTGGCGCGCTTTTCAAAGGAGTGGTTCCGATGGAGTCCCCAGCATCTCCGCAGGCACAAGACCAACGACCACCACACCATCGACGCCGGGTGGCGGATTTCCTGTGGGGATCTGTGAGCCGCGCCAGGGCCCCGCGCGTCCCGTTCCGGATGGGTCAGGTGCTGATTGGCGATGATCCGTTCAACGGCCGGCACCTGGGCACAGTGGCCGTGATCGATGCCCCCTACGTGGGTCTCAGGACAGCCGGCAGCGGGGCCGGGCACGTCAGGTTCTACGACTACCGGCAACTCCGGTACCCCGACTAGTGGACGGGCCAGAAGACATGAGCTCAGCGAATTATTCCTCCCATTTCCTGACGATCGCGGAGGTCGCTGCGGCGATGCGGGTGTCCAAAATGACCGTTTACCGGCTGGTGAAGTCACACGCGATCGCGGCCGTGCGGGTGGGCCGCTCGTTCCGGGTTCCCGAGGAAGCCGTCAACGACTACATCCGCCGCGCCACCGAGCCCGCGACCCCGGCCCAGGCGGACGACAAAGGCGGCGAGACGGACGAGCAGAAGGACGACAAGCCGAAGGACTGATTGTCGGCCCGCTACCTGGCGGACCAGCCGCCGTCCATCGTGTAGCTCGCGCCGGTGACCATGCCGGCGTCGTTAGAGGCCAGCCAAGCCACGAGGGAGGCGACCTCCTCCGGCTCGACGAGACGCTTGACGGCGGCCTCGGTCAGCATGATCTTGGAGAGCACCTCGGCCTCCGGGATCCCGTGCAGCTTGGCCTGGTCCGCGATCTGCGACTCGACCAGCGGCGTCCGGACATAGCCGGGGTTGACGCAGTTGGAGGTGACGCCGTGCGCGCCGCCTTCCAGCGCCGTGACCTTGCTCAGTCCTTCCAGGCCGTGCTTCGCCGAGACATAGGCACTCTTGAAAGGCGAGGCCCGGAGCCCGTGCACGGAGGACAGGTTGATGATCCGGCCGAAGTTGTTGGCGTACATGTGCGGCAGCGCGGCCCGGATGAGCAGGAACGGCGCTTCCAGCATGAGCGTGATGAGGCGGCGGAAGTCCGCCGGGTCGAAGTCCTCAATCGGGCTGATGCGCTGGAAGCCGGCGTTGTTGACCAGGATGTCGCAGTCCAGGCTGACCGACTGCAGCGCCTCGACGTCGAGCAGGTTGACCGCCCAGGAGGTGCCGCCGACCTCGTCGGCGAGGGCCGTGGCCGCGGCTTCATCCACATCCGCTATCACCACCTTGGCACCCCGTGCCGCCAGCGCGCGGACGCTCGCAGCGCCGATTCCGCCGGCTCCGCCGGTCACCAGGGCCTTTCGCCCGTTCAAGCTGCTCTCCATGTCCTGCACTCCTCAAGTTTGCGGTCGTCAACAGCCCAGAGGAGGTGCGATGCACAGCGCTGAGCAGCTTTATTGAGTATTGCCGCAGAAAGTGTGCGATTCAATGGTCAAACCGGCACCCCTTGTGTGCAGAATTGCAGATATGAATGCGAACCCGGATGATCTGCTTGTACTTCTGGCCGTGTCCCGCTCCGCCAAGTTCACGACGGCGGCGCAGTCACTGGGGTTGAACCACACCACCGTGTCCCGCCGGATAGCGGCGCTGGAGAAGGCCCTGGGCGGCCGGGTGCTTTCAAGGGCCTCCGGAGGCTGGGAGCTGACGGAACTGGGCGCGGAAGCGGTGCTGGTGGCCGAGCGGGTGGAAGCGGCGATCCGGACCCTGGAACAGCCCGGCCGGGTACCGGACCCGATCACCGGCGTCGTCCGGATGACCGCGACAGACGGCTTCAGCGCCTACATCGCGGCCCCTGCGGTGGCCAAGCTGCGCCGCGACCACCCCGGTCTCAGCGTTGAGATCATCACCGTGACCCGCCGGGCGCTCCAGCAGCGTTCCGGGCTGGACATCGAGGTTGTGGTGGGCGAACCGCAGGTGCACCGGGCCGCGGCCGCCCGGCTCGGCGAGTACATGCTCGGCATGTACGCCTCCCGCGATTACCTTGCCGAGTACGGTACCCCCGCGACGATCGAGGAACTCACCACGCATTCGCTGGTCTACTTCGTGGATTCCATGCTTCAGGTCGACGATCTGGATGCCCCGCGGCGCCTTGTGCCCACGATGCGGGACGGCCTGAGCTCCACCAATGTCTTCGTCCATGTGGAGGCAACCCGCGCGGGCGCCGGAATCGGCTTCCTGCCCTGCTTCGCGGCGGACCTGCATCCGGATCTGATCCGGCTGCTGCCGGAGGAGTTCGCCGAACTGCTGCCGTACTGGATGGTGCTGCGGCCAGATTCCATGCGGCGCCCGGCCGTCGCGGCGGTGGTGCAGGCGCTGCGCGAGCAGACGAAGGCCCACCGCAAGGCGCTCCTGGGGCGGGGAGGATACGCAGCGACTGCTCCGTAACCGCCGTTATCGGGGTGCTAAACGGCCGCTACGGAGCAGCCGACGGCGCCGGCTCCACCGTTTTCGGGTCGCGGCGGACCGGGGCGCCGGCGGCGAACGCCCGGACCTTGGAGTCGTTCCAGATGTGGGCGGGAACGGCGCCGCCGAGCAGGCGCCGCGCCAGGCCGGGATCGTCGTCGAACGGCAGGTCGCTGCCGGCCATGATCATGTTCCCGTAGCGCCTGCCCTTGAGCATGGCGGGGTCCGCGATGATCACGGTGTGCTTAAAGATGTCCGCGATGGTCGCCGCGTCCTCGCGCGCGTTTCTCAGGTCCGGCGCGTCGCCGGAGTTCACGACATAGATCCCGCCGGGGGCCAGGACGCGCTTGGCGTGTTCGTTGAACTCCCTCGTGGTGAGCGGCCGCGGCGTCAGCGAGCCGGCAAACACGTCGCGGATGATCAGGTCCCGGGTCTGCGGCGTGAGGCTTTCGGTGACCTCGCGGGCCTCCCCCACCCGCAGGCGCATCAGCGGCGCCTTCGGCAGGTCGAACCAGCCCCGGACATATTCGGCCAGTTTGCCGTCGAGTTCCACCACCACCTGGCGGGCCTCCGGGTAGGCGGCGTGGAAGTAACGCGCCAGGGAGCATGCTCCGCCGCCCAGGTGCAGGGCGCGCAGCTTCACCCGGGAGTCCGGCGGCCAGCGTGATTCCACCAGGGCCGAGATCCAGCGCATGTATTCGAAGTCGAGGAACAGCGGATCGGCCAGGTCGATGTGCGAGCTCATCACCCCGTTGATCCGCAGCAGCCAGCCATTGGAGTTGTCCTGGTCGGCGATCAGTTCGCAGTCACCGGTGTCGATGTAGTAGATGCCCTCCAGGGGTCCGTCGGGGCGGCTGCCCTTCGGGATCTCCACCACCCCGGGGGCCTTTTCGGTGTTGCTCCGGCCGGCAGCCCTGCCCCGCCTGGCCATCAGCCGTCCACCGTTTTGCTCATGTTTCAAGCCTAGTTCACCGGCCGTGGAGGGCTTCACCGCGGCGGGCCCAGACTCTGCGGCAAGAATTAAGCAAAGGGTACTTACCATTTACTAGTAATCATGCTTACTATTATGTCTCCAGTTATTGCTGGTTTGTGATCAGCAGCCGATCTTGAAAAGAGAGCGAAGATGACAGAGAACAAATGGCCCCAGGACGGTAGCTACGGCAATCCCACGGCCACCCAGCAGACTCCCCTGCGGCCGGAAACCACCTTCCCGCCGACGGCCAACGAGAGCGCCTATGGCACCTCCACCGAGGGCGGGGCCTCTAAGACCGATGCGGCCAAGGACGAGGCAGCTGACCTGAAGCGCCAGGCTACGGACTCGGCCCAGACCGTGGCCGAGACCGCTAAAACCGAAGCCGCCAATGTCGCGGCCGAAGTCAAGACGAACGCCCGTGACCTGATGTACCAGGCCAAGTCCGACCTCACCGACCAGGCCGGCGCGCAGCAGCAGAAGGTCGCCGAAGGCCTTCGCTCGTTTTCCACCGAACTGCACACCATGGCCACGGCGTCCGACCAGCCCGGCGTCGCCAGCGATCTTGTGCGCCAGGCCGCCGAGCGGTCCTCCGCAGTCGCCGGCTGGCTCGATGGCCGCGACCCGGGTTCGCTGCTGACCGAGGTGAAGTCCTTTGCCCGCCAGCGCCCCGGCACGTTCCTGCTGCTCGCGGCCGGCGCGGGCGTCCTGGCCGGGCGGCTCAGCCGCAGCCTGAGCGCCGGAGCGCCGGAAACGGGCGCAACCGCGCCCGCCACGAGGGTCCCGGACACCGGCATGGCGGTTCCGCCGCCGCCCGTGCAGATGCCTGCCCCGGAAACCACGACGGCGGGCTTTGCGGAGACGTATCCGCCCAATCCGCTCGACGCCGATCCGCTCGGTGACGGTGGCCGGCAGGACCGCTGGGCATCCGAGCCTGTGGCGACGGACCCGGCCCGGCAGGATCCGTTCCGTGATGATCCCTTTGATGGTGGCCGTCGATGACCAGCGAAATGCCCCACGCCGGCGCGCACGCCAAGGCTGAAACGTCGTCCCTGGGCGATCTTCTGGGCGAGGTCACGCGGGACATGTCCACGCTGATGCGGCAGGAAGTCGAGCTGGCGAAGGTC
>NZ_JBVAYZ010000014.1:0-103672 GCF_055412865.1 Pseudarthrobacter ribosi
GCCGGTGGCGCCGCCGGTGCGGGGAGCCCCGCTGCGCGGTGCGCCGCTCCGGGGTGCGCCGGTGCGGGGAGCCGAAGCGCCCCGGGCGTCGCTGCGCCCTTCTGCGGCGCGGCCGTCTGAACCACGGCCGGCCGAAGCGCGGCCGCCGGCAGCCGGAACATCGTTCCGGTGGGTGCCGTAGGAGGTGGAGCGGGCGCGGACGCTGCGGCGCTCGGCGCGCTCAGCATCCTGCCGGTCCTCGTTGCGCTCGATAACACGATCTGCGGCGTTGCGCGCTGCGGCCTGGCCCTCGTAGGCC
The DNA here is from genome assembly GCF_055412865.1 of Pseudarthrobacter ribosi. Classification (NCBI taxonomy): domain Bacteria; kingdom Bacillati; phylum Actinomycetota; class Actinomycetes; order Micrococcales; family Micrococcaceae; genus Pseudarthrobacter; species Pseudarthrobacter ribosi. Next base: position 299 of record NZ_JBVAYZ010000014.1, read on the forward strand.
ACGGCACGGCGCTCGGCGCGGGGCAGGTCGGTGCGGGGAGCCTCGGTTCCGACCCGTCCGCGTCCGCCACGGCCGCCCCGGCCACCCGCGGTGGGTGCGGCTTGGGTGGTGCGTCGGGCGCGCTTGCGCTCGGCGTTGGCACCGGTGGAGCTGCCGCCGCCCTGGTTGGACTTGGCGGCCAGCAGCGCGGCGCGGGTGCGCGGGTCGATCTTGTCGGCCATTTCGCCGACCAGCTGAGCAACCAGCGGCGAGTTGGCGGTGACGCGCTCGAAGTTGACCTCGACGCCGGCGGCCTTCATCAGCTTCTTGACGTCGGACTGCTGCTCCGGCAGGGTCAGCGTGACCACGGTGCCGTCGGAACCGGCACGGGCGGTACGGCCCGAGCGGTGCAGGTAGGCCTTGTGCTCGGTGGGCGGATCCACGTGGATGACCAGCTCGACGTCGTCGACGTGGACACCGCGGGCGGCGACATCGGTGGCGACCAGGACGCGAACCTCACCGGAGGAGAACTCGGCCAGGTTCCGGTCACGGGCGTTCTGCGAGAGGTTGCCGTGCAGGTCGACGGCGGGGATGCCGGCGTCGGTCAGGGTCTTGGCAAGCTTGCGGGCGTGGTGCTTGGTGCGCAGGAAGAGCACCCGGCGGCCGGCACCCGAGGCGAGCTCGACGATCAGCTGCTTCTTGACGGTCTGGTCGTTGACGACGAGTACGTGGTGCTCCATCGTGGTGACCGCGGCCTGGGATTCATCCACCGCGTGGGTCAGCGGGTTGGACAGGTAACGCTGGACGATCTTGTCCACGCCGTTGTCCAGGGTGGCGGAGAACAGCATGCGCTGGCCCTGGCTGGGGGTCATGTCCATGAGCTTCTTGACGACCGGGAGGAAGCCGAGGTCGGCCATGTGGTCGGCCTCGTCCAGCACGGTGATCTCGACGCCTTCGAGGGTCAGGACGCGCTGGCGGATCAGGTCCTCCAGGCGACCCGGGCAGGCGATGACGATGTCGACGCCGGCGCGCAGCGCCTTTTCCTGGCGGGCCTGGGAAATGCCGCCATAGATCACGGTCGTGTTCAGGCCCATGGCCTTGGCCATCGGCTCGATGGTCGCGTTCAGCTGGGTGGCCAGCTCACGGGTCGGCGCGAGGACCAGGCCCATGGGGCGGCCGGGCTTGCGGAAGTGCTTGGCTTCCCGCTCGGCGAGTCGTGCCACAAGCGGGATGGCGAAGGCAATGGTCTTGCCGGAGCCGGTGCGGCCGCGGCCCAGGACGTCGCGTCCGGCCAGGGTGTCCGGCAGGGTCTTGACCTGGATGGGGAACGGTTCAACGATCCCCTGAGCGGTGAGGGTGTCGGCGAGGGCCTTGGGCGTGCCGAGGGCAGCAAAAGTAGTCATATGTTTCAAAGGTCTTTCAGGCGGTATCCGTGCGGATATCGGCCCCCGGTGCCGGTTGGCCCAGGGGTTCGCCGAAGAAAAGTCAGGTGATCAACCGGCCAGCTGCCAGTTGGGGCGGCGGCCGGGACCAAATAGAACGCGTTCATCGACGCAGGATGTGCCTCTCACATGAAAAAATCCCACTCCCTGAAGGAATCCGAAAGGAATCCGCAGGGGAACCGGTTGATGAACCGGACCGATCATTCAAGACCAAAGTGGGCATCACTGCACATCAAGTTCCTTCAGTCTATCATCCGGCGAGGCCAGAGCCGTTTTATCCCTCAGTCCGCCAGGCTGGGGGACTGGAACAGCGGGACGTGCGACGCCGGCACGGCGGGCGCCGGGGGTTCCGGCGCCCGCCGTCCGGACGCCCTGCCTGCGCCCCCTGAACGGTCCGTGGCCGTGGAGCCGTGCGTGGCCATTGAGCCGTGCGTGGCCGCGGAACCGCGCCCGGGCTCTGAATCGCAGGTGGCGGCGGCGTACACGGCTGCCGGGACCGCCACCCGCCGGATCACCAGCACCTCGGCGTCGATCAGCCGCCGGGTTCCGGTCCGCTCGTCCAGGATCCAAAAAAGGTCGGTGGCCGCCACCGTCCGGATTACCTCGCCCCGGTGGAAGAGCTTGCCGTTGTGCCACGCTTCAATCTTGTCCCCCACGGACAGCTCCTCACACGATGTAACCTGCCGCCCAACGTCTACCGTCATGGCCTGTTCCTTCCTCAGATCCGGATGCACCCCAGCGTCGTTCCGTTCTCCGGCTCCAGACTCCACCACCGAGGTTTCGCGGGCGTTTCCGGGCGGTGATCTTCGTGTGTCGATTTTCGGGTGCAGCCGCTTTTCCCGTGTCGCCCGGGGCCTTCCCCTGCCATGATGTGGGAAGCGACCCAAACCCCGAGACCGGCGAGGATAACCATGACGGAACACAAGCACCCGGAGCACCCCGAGCGCGACAGCACTGTCAGTGCGGCCCAAGTGTGGGACGAGAAGTACCGCAGCCGGGCCAAGATCTGGAGCGGCGAGCCGAATCCGCAGCTGATTGCCGAGGCCGCGCAGCTCCCTCCCGGGACCGCGCTTGACCTGGGCTGCGGCGAGGGAGCGGACGCCATCTGGCTCGCCAGCCGCGGCTGGAAGGTCACCGGCGTCGACGTCTCCGCCGTCGCACTGGAGCGGGCAACAGCGCATGCGCAGGAACGCGGCCAGAGCGGGAACATCACCTGGGTGCGGGAGGATCTCGCCACCTGGGTGCCCGGGGAGCTCTTCGAGCTGGTCACGGCCCAGTTCCTGCACTCCACCGTGATGCCCTGGCAGCAGGCCCTGCAGCTGGCCGCCGCGGCGGTGCGGACCGGCGGCACGCTCCTGATCGTGGGGCACCACCCCACCGGGCTGCCGCCCTGGGGGCAGCACCATGATCATGCGGCGGAGCGGTTTTATACGGCGGAGCAGCTGGCCGGCGAGCTGGGCATCGAGGCACCCCAGTGGCGGCTTGACGTCGTAGACACCCGGCACCGCAGCGCCACCGGGCCCGACGGCGAGGCTGCCGCGCTGACGGACGCAGTGCTGCGCGCCACCCGCCTCGCCGCCCACTGACGCAGAACCACGCGGCCGCCGACGGTTTCGGCCCCGGCAGCAGACACGGGACGACAGCTGAGGCAAGGTTAGTCGACACTTGTCGAGCATGAGGATGCGACGGAGGGCACCTCCGCCGCATCGGCCGGACCGGCGGTGGCGGGCCGGTGCCTGCGCCGAAAATTCCCGCGCTCGCGCCGGAGCAGGCAATTTCCCTGCGCGGCCGGGGCCTCCATCACCACACCCGCGGGCCGGCCCACGCGTCCGGAACGGCGCCGGCCCGGCGGACCGGGACGTTGCGAGCAGGGCCGAATGCCGCCCCTAGGCTTAATTCACACGACAAAGTGTTACCTCCATCACACTCTCGATCGATCCGCGCCGGGCGCCGGCGGGCATAATCTCCGCCCAGGCCCGCCCGTAACAAGGAAGAAGCCTAATGTCTGAACGCACCACCACGGCTGTCCCCAAGAACGCACCACATTCCTCCCCCAGCAGCCACGGCCAGGAACCCCACCTGGCCCGCGCCCTCGGGAACCGCCACATCCAGCTGCTGGCCATCGGCGGCGCGATTGGCACCGGACTGTTCATGGGCTCCGGCAAGACCATCTCCCTGGCCGGACCCTCCGTCATCTTCGTCTACATGGTCATCGGCTTCATGCTGTTCTTCGTCATGCGGGCCATGGGCGAGATCCTGCTCTCGAACCTGAACTACAAGTCCTTCAGCGACTTCGCCGGCGACCTCCTGGGCCCCTGGGCGGGCTTCTTCACAGGCTGGTCCTACTGGTTCTTCTGGGTGGTGACTGGCGTGGCCGACATCGTCGCAATCGCCGGGTACGTGGACAAGCTCGCGCCCGGCACACCGCTGTGGATCCCCGCACTGATCACGCCCGTCGTGCTGATCGTGCTGAACCTTCCCAGCGTCAAGGCGTTCGGTGAGGCGGAATTCTGGTTCGCCATCATCAAGGTGGTGGCCATCCTCGCCCTCATCGGAACCGGCATTGTCATGATCGCCACCCACTTCACCTCGCCCAACGGAGCGGTGGCCAGCCTGGCCAACATCTGGAACGACGGCGGGATGTTCCCGCACGGCATGTTCGGCTTCGTCCTCGGCTTCCAGATCGCCATCTTCGCGTTCGCCGGCATCGAGCTGGTGGGCACCGCCGCCGCTGAAACGAAGGACCCCGAGAAGAACCTGCCGCGCGCCATCAACTCCATCCCCATCCGGGTACTGCTTTTCTATGTGGGCGCCCTGGTGGTCATCATGGCAGTCAACCCCTGGCGCAGCATTGACGCCGCCGGCAGCCCCTTCATCGGCATGTTCACGCTCGCCGGCCTGGGCATCGCCGCTGTGGTCATTAACCTGGTGGTGCTGACCTCCGCCGCATCCAGCGCCAACTCCGGCATCTACTCCACCTCCCGCATGGTCTACGGCCTCGCCCAGGACGGCAACGCCCCGAAAGCCTTCTCGAAACTGAGCTCCCGCAAGGTCCCGCAGAACGCCCTGCTGTTCTCCTGCATTTTCCTACTGGCCGGGCTGGTCCTGCTGTATGCCGGCGACTCCGTTATCGGCGCCTTCACCGTCGTTACGTCGGTTGCCTCCGTGCTGACCATGTTCGTCTGGTCCATGATTCTCATCAGCTACATCGTGTTCCGCCACCGCCGGCCCGCCCTGCATGCGGCGTCGACATTCAAAATGCCGGGTTCCGGCTTCATGCCCTACGTCGTGCTCGCCTTCTTCGGCTTCATGATGGTGGCGCTGGGCCAGGCCGACGACACCCGGCTGGCGCTCTTTGTGGCACCGATCTGGTTCCTGCTCCTCGGCGCGGCCTGGTATTTCAACCGCCGGACGCCGCTGCAGCAGGCCCGGATTGCGGAATGGAAGGCCGTCCGTGACGCCGAACTGGCCCCGGTAGCGGGCTAGGCGGCACCCGCCTCGCGGTGGTCGGCGACGCGCGCGGCGACGACCACCGCGGCGACGCCGATCACCGCCGTCAGGGCGAAGACGCCCCCGAACGACGCCGCCGCCGTCGGGAACGCGGCAAAGATGATGCCCGTGGTGGCGAGGGAAAGCGCCCCGCCGAGCGAATCGGAAATGGACATCGCGGAACTGTTGAAACCCTCGTTCTGCCTGCTGGACAGGGCCAGGGTCATCACGCTCAGGCGCGCATACATCAGCCCCATGCCGGCTCCGGCGAACACCCAGGCGGTGATCGCGACGGCGGCCGGCCAGTTCAGGACCGTGGTCACCAGCACCAGGACGACGGCGCCGAGGACGAGGGCGGCGCCGATCCGGACCGCGCGGCGGTGGTCCAGGCGAGCCCCGAGCCGGCCCTGCACCGCCGAGCCCGCGGCCCAGGAGACGGCTCCGCCGGTGAGCGCCAGTCCAGCGAAGGTGGGCGAGAAATCGTAGCGTTCCACCAGCAGGTACGGCAGGTACACCTCGGCGCCGAAGAACGCGGCAGAGGCCAGCCCGCGGGTGAGGATGACGCTGGGCAGGCCGCGGCGGGCGGTCAGGGTTCCCCGCGGCACCAGCGGGCGGACGGCGATGAGGGCCACGGCGACGGCCGCGACCGCCGCGATCCCGCCGGCGACCGGCAGCCGGGCGGAGAGGTTCAGGCCGAGCACGGCGAGCGCCGCGAGCGCGGCCCAGGCCAGCCGGCCGGAGCCCGAGGACTTCCGCGGAGCCTCAGCGGACACGTCCCCCGGCGCGGCGGGCTTCCGGGTGCCGCCGTCGGGCGTGCCGTGCAGCCCGCGTAGGGCCGGCACCACCATCAGCAGGGCCGGCACCACGAGTCCCACTACACCGAGGAACACCCAGTGCCAGCTGACCAGTTGCGCCACAATCCCGGCGGCGAAGGGACCGACCAGCGAGGGGATCACCCAGGCTGCGGAAAAAGCGGCGAAGATCTTCGGGTGCAGCACGGGCGGATAGACCCGGGCGATCACCACATATAACGCCACCGTCATCGCGCCGCCGCCCAGGCCCTGGACCAGCCGGCCGGCCACCAGGGCGGGCATGGTCGCCGCGGTTCCGGCGATCAGCAGCCCCAGCACAAACAGGGCCACGGAGGCGTACAGCGGCCCCACCGGGCCGCGCCGGTCGGACCAGTTGCCGGCGGCGACCATACCGATGACGCCGGTGGCGAGCGGGCCGGCGAACGCCAGGGCGTACAGGGAAGCCCCGTCCAGCTCGCGGCTGACCAGCGGCATGATCGTGGTCACGGCCAGAGATTCGAAGGCGGCCAGGAACACGAGGGCACATGCGCCCAGCGTGACCAGCACATAGTCGCGGTGGAAGATGCCGGCTGAATCCAGGCTCGGAGCGGGGGCGGTACGGGGCAAGGTCGTGGCCTGATCGATAGTTGTGGACGGAACCGTGGAACCTCAACCGGTGGTGAGGTCCAGGCCTCTGGCCGGTCGACGGTTCCTGGCGGAACGGGAATGTTGGCTCAAGGGGAAGCATGCCACAGCCGGCGGGCGGGGCGCATCATGCTTTCCGGTTCCATCCTCCTCCCCGACCAGAATCTGCAGGTCCGGCGCCCTTGGGTCCCTGCCCACAGTCGTTTCCTTTGGATCAGCCGCCGATGAAGCGGTTCCGCCCGGCCCGGTAGCCGAAGACCGCGGCCAGCGATCCGACTACAAGGAAGAGGACCCCCGCCGCCGCGAAGGAGCCCGTGGCCTGGTGCAGCTGGCCGACCATCAGGGTTCCGGTGGAACCCACCCCGTAGCCGACGCCCTGCATCATCCCGGACAGGTGCGCGGCGGTGTGGCCGTCCCGGGTGCGGACCATGATCATGGTCAGCGCGACGGCGGTCAGGCTGCCCTGGCCCAGGCCCAGCAGCCCGGTCCACACCCAGATCAGCTCCAGCGGGCCGAAGATGCTCAGCGCGAAGCCGCCGCCGGTCATGAGCGCCACCACGGTGTTGATCGCGCGCTGGTCCCGGAACCTGGTGGCGAGCGCCGGGGCGAACAGGGACCCCAGCATCTGCAGCAGGATCGAGACGGAAACGATCACCCCGGCCGTGCCGCCGTCCACCCCGCGTTCGCGCAGGATCGGGGCCAACCAGGCGAACACGCTGAAGGACATCATCGCCTGCAGCACCATGAACATCGTCACCTGCCAGGCGACCGCCGAGCGCCACACATTCACTCCGCCGTGCGCGCTCTGGTGCCGGCCGTGGCGCTGCCGGAGGGCCAGCGGCAGGAAGAGAAGAAGAACGACGCCGGCGGGCAGCGCCCAGAACCGCAGCGCCGCAGTCCAGTCCCCCGTCGCACTGAAGACCGGGTAAGTGAACCCGGCGCCGAGGGCTGCGGAGGCGCAGATCGCGGTGGTGTAGAGCCCGCCCATCAGGCCGAGCCGGTGCGGGAAGTCACGCTTCACCAGTCCGGGCAGCAGCACGTTGCAGAGCGAGATCGCGGCACCGCAGGCCGCCGTCCCGGCCAGCAGGGCAGGAAGGTGCCCTGCGTCCCCGGCATCGAGCGGCCGCAGCAACAGTCCGGCCGTGAGAACCGCCATCGCGCCCAGCAGGACGCGCTCGGCCCCGAAGCGGCGGGCCAGGACGGGAGCGAGCGGGGCGAACACCCCAAGCAGCGTGACCGGGACCGTGGTGAGGACGACGACCGCCCAGCCCGGCAGTCCGGCGTCGGCCGTCACTTCGGGCAGTACCGCGGAGAAGCTGGAGAAGACGGTGCGGAGGTTCAGCCCGATCAGGACCAGGCACACACCCAGGTAGGCCAGGGTGCGGCGGCTGCCGACCCGGGTGGGCTCCGCCGCGGGGACGTCGTCGATCTCGGCGTCCACCAGCAGGCCCGGCCGGTCCCCCGACCCGGCGCCGCTGACGGTGGAGTCCTGGGAGCTTGTTGGTATGGTCACGGACCCCATTCTGGCAGGCCCCGTGCAGGCGGCGGTGTCAACATCGTCGCTGTCGACGGTTCCGTCAGCTCCGGAGCAATAGCCTCGTCCACTGGCCGAGGGCGGCATCCGGATCGGGGAGTGCCCAGAGGACGTGGCGGGCGAGCACGACATCGCAGCTCGCCGGAGGGTACGGCGGTTCCGAGGCATCACCCTGCAGTAACTCCGCAGCCGCGGGCCCCCGACGGGGAAGCTGGCGGCTGCCCGCCCGGGCGGACGCGGGGACTCCACTATTCTGGAAGGGATGAGTGAATCCCCAGAATCCCCCGAAACGCCGCAGCCTTCGCGCCCGGTAACCCCCGGCACCCAGGCCTCCTTCGGCACCTATGGAGGCCGTCCGGTCAGTTTTGTCCGCCGCGGCACCCGCCTGCACGGCCGCCGGCAGGTGGCCTGGGACGAACACTCTGACCGTTGGGCCGTCGAGGTGCCCCGCCACATCGCCAACACCTCCGTGCACCCGGACTACGTCTTCGACGCCGAGGCCGAATTCGGCCGGAAGGCCCCGCTGATCGTGGAGATCGGTTCCGGGCTCGGCGACGCCGTGTGTCACGCCGCCGAGGAGAACCCGGACAAGGACTTCCTCGCCGTCGAGGTCTATACCCCGGGGCTGGCCAACACGCTGATCAAGATCAACAGCCGCGGCCTGAACAACGTCCGCGTGGTGGAGGCGAACGCCCCCGAGGTGCTCGCCACCATGCTGCCGGCCGGTTCCGTCATGGAACTGTGGGTCTTTTTCCCGGACCCGTGGCACAAGTCCCGCCATCACAAACGCCGCCTCATCCAACCTGCCTTCGCCGACCTCGCCGCCCGGGCCCTCAAACCCGGCGGACTCTGGCGCATCGCGACGGACTGGTCCAACTACGCCGTCCACGTGCGCGAGGTCATGGCCGACTCCGCCGACTTCGAGAACCTGCACGACGGCGAGCGCAGCGGCGCCGAGAGCCCCCTCACCCAGGTGTGGGAATCCGGCGTCGAGTCCCTCGTGGGCGGGGCCCCCGTCAAGGAGGGCCGCGCACCCGTGAGCACCGAACACACCGGCCCCAACGAGGGCATCGATGAGACGGGCGGCTGGGCGCCGCGGTTTGACGGCCGGATCCTGACGAGTTTCGAGAACAAGGCGCACGAGGCCGGCCGGCTCATTTTCGACCTCAGCTACCGCCGCCGCTGAGCGCCCGGCTGAGGTGAGTTACCGTCGCAGGATCCGGACCGGCGGTAGTGCTGTTCCCGGCGGGCTCGGCGTGGCACGATTACCTCAGAGGCACGAACCGGGCGGAACGGCGGTCCGGCAGAACCACCGAGTCAGTTGAAGGATCCATCATCAAAAGAGAACTGAATGACGCCGCGGACGCGGCCGAGGACATCACCAACTCGCGGACGCTGGAGCTTGCCGCGCGGGCCGGGTTTGCCGTCAGCGGCGTGCTGCACGTGCTGATCGGCCTCGTCGCGATCCGGCTTGCCATGGGCGGCCAGGGCGATGCCGACGTCAGCGGCGCCGTGGCGCAACTCGCCCAGCAGCCGGCCGGGCCGGTGCTGCTGTGGAGTTCCTTTGCGGCGTGTGTGGCCCTCGCCTTGTGGCAGACCAGCGATGCCATCTTCGATTTTGAGCACCTTCCCACGAAGAAAAAGGTTGCGAAGAAGGCCAAAGCCGCTCTCCAAGCCGTGGTCTATGCCGGGCTCGCGGTGACCCTGGCATCCTTCGCGATCGGAGCGGGCAAGGACGACAGCAGCTCAACCAGCGACCTCTCCATCGCTGTGATGAAAGCCCCCGGTGGCTATCTGCTCCTGCTCGCGGTCGGCGCGGGGATCGCAGTGGCCGGCATCGTCTATGCCATCCGTGGCATCCGGCAGTCCTTCGCCAAACACCTCCGGCTCCCCGCTTCGGCGAAGGCCAGGACGGCGGTGACCGTCCTGGGCGTCGTCGGCTACACCGCCAAGGGCATCGCCCTGCTGCTGGCCGGCCTGCTGATCATCATCGCCACCGTCACAGTGCACCCCGAGGAGTCCACCGGGCTCGACGGCGGGCTGAAGGGCCTGCGCGACCAGCCCTTCGGCGTGTACATGTTGGCAGCCGTGGGCATCGGCCTGATCTGTTACGGCATCTTCATGATGGTGCGGGCAAAACTCGCCAAGATGTAGTCGCCCCATCATGCCCGGCCCGGACCTCCGCGCATCCGCCCCGGAGTCCTCCTATGCCCTGTCCGGGACACTGATCACGGACGGGCACACCACCGCCGATGCCACGGTCGCTGTGGCCGGCGGCCGGATCGCCTATGCCGGGCCCGGGCGAAGTTCGGCGCCGCGGGCTTCCGCGGGGCACGGGAAATCACGGACGCGGTTATCCCCGGGGTACGGCGATGACCGCCATGGTCTGCTGCTGCCCGTCCCGCATCTCGACGCTGGCGATGTTGGCGAGCTGCAGGGGCGTGGCTCCCGTGATCCTGACCCTGCCACTGGGCGTCGCCGTCCAGGCGCAGGCGCGGTCTTCGACGCCGTCGCTGTCCTTCACCCAGAGCGAGAAGGTGCCGTCCACCGGCAGGCTCCGGCCGTCGACCGCGAGCTCGGTGCCCCAAGTCTTCTTCACCAGGCCCACCGTAATCTGCAGCCCGTCACTGGCCTGGATGGAGTAGCTGGCATCCGGCTTGGGCGGCGGGTTGAACAGCGGCGCGGCCAGCACCCCGAGGGCGAGGCACGCCGCGGCCGCCACAGCGAGCGCCGCGGTCCAGCGGCGCCGGGCGTTCCGGCGGCGCGTGGACAGTTCCTCGAGCATCCGCCGCGGCACGGCGGCCGGCACGGGATCCGACGTCGCGCCATCCAACGACGACGGTTCCCGCCCGGCAGCGGCAGGAGCAGCGGCGGCGAGGGCCACGGCGTCGGGGACCGGGAGCGCGTCCAGCAGCGCGGGGAGGCTGGCCAGTTCGTCCAGTTCCTGCCGGCAGTCCGCACAGCTGCCCAGATGCTGCTCAAAGGCGGCCGCCTCATCAGGTTCCAGGCCGCCCAGCAGGTAGGCGCCGAGCAGCCGGTGCAGCTCCGTGCCGCTCACCGTTCCACCCCCATCTCATCGAGGATCGCGCGGAGGGCCCGCACGGCGTAGAACGCCCGGGACTTCACTGTTCCGCCCGGGATCTTCAGGCTGACCGATGCCTCCTGGACGGTGTAGCGGCGGTAATGGAGGGCCACGAGAACGTCCCGGTGCTCGGCGCTGAGCCGCAGCAGCGCCTCTTCCATCAGCACCCGGTTGAGGAGTTCGTTAACGCGTTCCTCGCCGTCGGCCGGGTCGGCCAGTTCCCGGTCCGACGTCTCGCGGGGCCGGCGCTGGGCCTTGCGGTAGTTGTCGATCATGATGTTGCGGGCCGTCCTGAACAGGTAGCTGCGCAGGTTCCCGGTGATCTGGGGGGCCTGCTGCCAGACCCGCAGGATGGTCTCCTGCACCACGTCATCGGCCAGTTGCGGGTCGCGGGAGGCGCTGAGCACGAAACGCCGGAGGGCCGGCCCGTGGTCGCGGTAAATCGCCGCCACCACGTCTTCGTCCAGCGACATGAGCGTCCTCCCTGGCCCCTGGGTTTCCCCTGCTGCCCCTTATGACGCGCGGACGGCCGGAACGGTTCACGTTCGCGGAGTCCGGGGCGCCGCCAAAAGCCTGCTGTGAACCATTCTTCCCCCGGGGCCGTCGTAACGGATAGCGCCGGCCTGGCCAGTTGGCCGGTCCGAGTCAAGGAGCAGCAGATGAAAAAGCACCTCAGCATCGGCCTGTCCGCGTTCGCCCTCGCCGCATTGCTCTCCGGCTGTGCCGGCACCAGCGGGACCGCCACGTCGCCGACGTCGGCCGCCGCCACGACGCCGCCCGGCAGCGCCGCGGCAACGTCGGCTCCGGCGTCGCCCTCAGCGCCCGCCGCGGCCGCCCCGGACCTCAAGGTCGCGGATTCGGCCGCCGGCAGGATCGTGGTCGACGGCAAGGGCATGAGCGTCTACTACTACACGAAGGACGTCAAGGACTCCGGGACCAGCGCCTGCACCGGCGGCTGCCTCGACGCGTGGCCCCCGGTCCTCGCCGCCGCCGACACCCCCACCGTCGACGGCGTCACCGGCACCGTGGGTACCATTGCCAGCCCCGACGGCCAGAAGCAGCTCACCGTCAATGGGATGCCCGTGTACTACTACGCCAAGGATCTGGCTGCCGGGGACATCCTGGGCCAGGGCGTCGGCGGCGTCTGGTACCTCGTCGCCCCGTCCGGTGAAATGATCACCGGGGCCGCCGGGTATTAGCGAATGACAGTCGCGGCGGCGGACGGTCCGGGTCAGTCGTCCGCGGCCTCGAACTCGACGGCGGCCACAATCTCCTTGGTGTCCGAGTGGATCATGACCGCTTCCTCGTCGCCGTCCAGCATGAGGAACTCGCCCCGGTCCGTGGTGAAATGCCACGCCAGGGTTCTCTGGCCGTCGTGGTCATAGTTGGGGTCGCCCATGGTGATCTTCAGGAGCGTGTGGCCGGCCACGTCGCAGAGCTCGCGGATGATCGCCTCGAACTCCGGGGTGTCCAGCAGGTCAACCTCGGCGGTCTCGGCCTGCCGCTCCGCCAGGTTCGGGATCCGGGACACCCGCTCGGCGATGTGGCGGTCGAGGTCCTCCTCGTCCAGGACGAGGAGGTCCGCCTGGCCCCGCACCCAGGCGGCGTTGAGCGCGGTAATGTCCTCGGTTTTTAGCAGCGCCTCGAACTCGCCGTCGAGCTCCTCCAGGAGCCGGACCGCGGCGGGGTGGTCCGTTCCGCCGTCCAGATCCGCGTCGCCGTCAAGATACGCCTCTGCCTCCTCCCCGGAGAGGGCGTCGAAAGCGGCCACGGTGCGGTTGAAGAGGTCCAGGTGCGCGGCGGCCCCCATGGTCTCCAGCCCGGCCCGGATGTAGGCGTCGATGTCTTCGCGTTCGGGGGCGGTGAACACGTACTGGGCGAACCCGCCGCCCAGCGCCTGCGTCAGGTAGAAGTCGACGTAGTAGCTGCGCAGCGCGTTCGGTGCGATTTCCCCGACGTCGAGCAGCTCCGCGTACATGGTGTTGACCACGTCCACGTTCGCGTCGACGACGTCGGCGTCGCTGCCGTTGATGATCTCCCGCGGCAGGACCGTCGCGTAGCCGGTGGCGGAAATTGTGGTGGAAGGGCTGGTGCTCATGGAAAATCCTCACTGCTGAAATCGGGTGGCGCTCCGAACCCTTTCCACGCTACGTGGGGTCGCCGGCAGCGGGGTTGAGCCGCAGCTGAACGTCCGGCGAAGTTTGGGTGTCCACGGACCCGGCACGTCCCCCGGCCAGATATCCACTTAGCCGGGCACCCAGTACGGGGAGCCCTGCCAGGCTCGCTAAGATGGATCCGATGACCAACTGCCGAAAGTAGTGCGCACATGCCATCCCATCCGGACGATAGTGCGGCACTGGCAATACAGACTCCCGCGATCAACGACCGTTCCCTCGCGGCCGGGCTTGCCTACGCCATGGGGAGCCGCGTTTCCGGTATTTCCTTCGACGCCGCCACCGGCCTCATGCTCGGCAAGGTGCGGGGCGGCGCCGATGTGCCGTATTCGACGACGGCGAAGCTGGTCCGGAAGGCGGGCGGCTGGAGCTGCACCGTGGGTGTCTGCAGCTGCCCGGTCCGGAAGGACTGCAAGCATGTGGCCGCGCTGTTGTTCGCGGCCGAGGACAACCCGGCGATCCGGGTTCAGCTGCTGGCCCCCGCCGACGTCAGCCGGCTGTCCCGGCGTGCCCCGGTGCTTGAGGTCCCGGACTGGGAACAGGCCCTCAACCCGCTGATCGCCCAGCCGGGGATCACGCAGTCCACCAGCGGGGTGCCGCTGGCGCTCCAGTTCGAGATTGAAGAACCCGCCCCGCACTTCTCCTACACCGGACGCCGGGATCCGCTGCGCAGCGTGCGCCAGCTGAAGGCCCGTCCCGTGATTATGGGCGCCAAGGGCAAATGGATCCGCGGCGATGTCTCCTGGAACACCCTGAGCTATCTGAGCTACCGGCGCGAATGCAATGAGGCGCACGTCGAGTGGATGCAGGAGTTCCTCGCGTCGCACACCGCCCAGGCGAACCGCCAGCACGCCGGAACCGGGCTGTGGCTGGGCCTGAACACCTATGCCGGGAAGAACCTGTGGAGCCTGCTGGCCCAGGCCGGGAAGATCGGCGTCGCCCTGGTCCACAGCCGCGGCCCGGAGCCCGTGCGGCTCGTTGAACAGCCAGCCGCCGTCGGGCTCAACCTGACCCGGTTCGGTACCGCGCCGGCCCCCGCCGAGGGGAACGGCGCCGTAGTGCCCGACGCCGCCGGCGGGGACGACGGCGGCCTGTCCCTGGCCCCCAGCATCACCGTGGAGGGGGAAGTGGTTGATCCGGCAACCGTCGGGACCATCGGGCGGCCGGCGCACGGGATCTTCCTGACCTCCGGGGCGGACGCCCTGCCGGGAGTCGCACCGACGGACTCCGCCATCACGCTCGCTCCGCTGGAGAGCGGGCTCAGCGAGGAGCTCCTGACCTTCGTCACGGCGGGGACCACGCTGCACATTCCGGCCCGGGACGAGACCCGCTTCCTGACCGGTTTTTACCCCAAACTCAAGCAGAGCGCCCGGGTCACGGCCTCGGACGAGTCCGTTGTGCTGCCCCAGTTGGCCGTTCCCACCCTGTCGCTGCTCGCGAACTACGGCGCCGACCACCGGGTCCGGCTGCACTGGGAGTGGCACTACAAGTCCGGCACGCTCGTCACGTCGCAGCCGCTGTGGCGCCACCCCGGCGATCACGGCTACCGGGACGACCCTGCCGAGGCCCGCATCCTCGAAGCCCTCGGACAGCCCTGGGACGTGGTGCCGGCGCTGGGCGAGTCGGCCACGGGCGGCTGGGGAACTCCGCGGCTGGCAGCCTCGGCCGAATTCAGCGGCCTCGACACCCTGGCCTTCACCGAGGAGCTGCTCCCTGCGCTCCGCGAGGTCTCCGGCGTCAGCGTGGACACGGCCGGCGAGATCGCCGACTACCGCGAGGCCGAGGAGGCCCCGGTGGTGTCCATCTCCACCAAAGCCACCGAGCAGCGGGACTGGTTCGACCTGGGCATCCAGATTTCCCTGGAGGGCCAGCCGGTGTCCTTCGCGGCCGTCTTCTCCGCCCTCGCGGCCGGCCAGACGAAGATGCTGCTGCCCAGCGGCGCCTACTTCTCCCTGGACCTGCCCGAACTGCACCAGCTCCGGGCGCTGATTGAAGAGGCGCGGGAACTGCAGGACAATAAGGACGCGCCGCTGCAAATCAGCCGCTTCCAGGCCGGGCTTTGGGACGAACTCGCGCAGCTGGGCATCGTGGACGAGCAGGCCGCGGCCTGGCGTGAGGCTGTCGGCGGGCTGCTGGAAGGCGGCGTGAAGGGCCTGCCCTTGCCCGCAACTCTCAACGCCGAGCTGCGCCCATACCAGCTGGAAGGCTTCAACTGGCTCAGTTTCCTCTACCGGCACGGACTCGGCGGGGTGCTGGCCGATGACATGGGCCTGGGCAAGACCGTGCAGGCGCTGGCGCTGATCTGCGCCGCCAAAGACTTGGCCTCCGGGCCCGCCGCAGCGCCCGACGGCGGTGCTGCCGCCACCGTGGCCGGCGCCGTGCCCGGCGCTGCGCCGGGCACTTCCCCGTTCCTCGTCGTTGCCCCCACGAGTGTGGTCGGCAACTGGGAGGCCGAGACCGCGCGGTTCGCCCCCGGCCTCACGGTGCGCGCCGTCGGCGAGACCTTTGCCAAGAGTGGCTCGAGCCCTGCCGAGGCCATGGCGGGGGCGGACATCGTCATCACCTCGTACGCCCTGTTCCGGATCGACTATGAGGCGTATGCCTCCAAGGAATGGGCGGGCCTGGTCCTGGACGAGGCCCAGTTCGTCAAGAACCACCAGTCCAAGGCCTACCAGTGCGCCCGGAAACTTCCGGCGGTGTTCAAACTCGCCATCACGGGCACCCCGCTGGAGAACAACCTGATGGAGTTTTGGGCGCTCACCTCGATCGTCGCGCCCGGGCTCTTCTCCAGCCCGAAGCGGTTCGCCGAGTACTACCAGAAGCCGGTGGAAAAGAACGGCGACAAGGCCCAGCTGGACAAGCTGCGACGCCGGGTCCGTCCGCTCATGATGCGCCGCACCAAGGAGCAGGTCATCCACGACCTGCCGCCGAAGCAGGAGCAGATCCTCGAGGTGGTGCTGAACCCGCGGCACCAGAAGGTCTACCAGACGCACCTGCAGCGGGAACGGCAGAAGATCCTGGGCCTGATCGACGACGTCAACAAGAACCGTTTCACCATCTTCCAGTCCCTCACCCTGCTGCGGCAGCTCAGCCTGGATCCCTCGCTGATCGACCCCTCGCTCTCCGGGGTGCGGTCCAGCAAACTCGATGTGCTCTTCGAGCAGCTGGAGGACCTCGTGGCGGAGGGACACCGGGCCCTTATCTTCAGCCAGTTCACCGGCTTCCTGGGCAAGGTCCGCGAGCGGCTCGTCGAGGAGAACATCGAGTTCTGCTACCTCGACGGCAGCACCCGCAACCGCACCGACGTCGTGAACGAGTTCAAGAACGGCGCCGCGCCGGTGTTCCTGATCAGCCTCAAGGCAGGCGGCTTCGGCCTCAACCTGACGGAGGCGGACTACGTGTTCCTGCTGGACCCGTGGTGGAACCCGGCCTCCGAGGCACAGGCCGTGGACCGCACGCACCGGATCGGCCAGGCCCGGAACGTTATGGTCTACCGGCTGGTCGCCAAGGACACCATCGAGGAGAAGGTCATGGCGCTCAAGGCCAGGAAGTCCCAGCTGTTCGCAGACGTCATGGAAGGCGATGCCCTCTCCGGTGGAGCGCTGACGGCCGAGGACCTGGCCGCGCTGTTCACCGACTGACGCGTCGCCGCCCCTGACTGCGGCGCGGGGTCATGCCGCGGCCGGCGCCGTCACGGACCGGGAGGCGGTCTGCTTCCTGAACCAGGTGGCCAGTTTCTTGCCCTTGCCCTTCCACCAGCTGTCCTCATCGCCGCCGTGGCGCCACCGGTAGATCACCATCACCATGATGAAGACCCCGGCGGCGACGTCCCGCCACGTCCCGCTGGCGGCATCGATGAGCACGCTGACGGCGCAGATCAGGATCGAGGGCCAGGCCAGTGTGGTGAAGACGGTGTTGGCCACGTAGCGGCGGTGGGACCGCGGCACCGAGAGGGCGCGGACCATGTCGAAGCAGACGCAGATGACGACGACCGTCTGGCCCAGGGTCAACAGGATGGAGCCTGTGAGGGATCCTGCGAACATGGCCAGGGCGTGGAGCCCGGAGTTCATGACCTGCCCGCGATCAGTGCGGGTCCAGGTGCCGATTTTCCCGGCGATGATGGATCAAACATGCGGTGCCCCCCGGCTGTCCTCGCTGTTTCGCTGGCGGTGATGCCAGTCTTTCCTGCCAGGACAATTCAAACGGCCGGGCGGCCCTGAAGTCACGCAAACCCTGTACCCGTCTTTCCGGCCGGGTACCACCCGGGCGCCTGTGCGGCTACTTGCCCCGGGCCCGCCGACTACTGGGACAGCGCGGACAGTGTCGGGCGCATCAGATCAGCATCGCCTCGCGCACCTGCTGTGCTGATCCGGCGCCACCCGCACCCCGCGAACTGACCTGTCCTGCGGCCAGCACGTAGTAGCTGTCGGCGGCGTTCAGCGCGAAGCCGATGTGTTGTTCCACCAGCAGGACACGCATTCCGCTGCGCTGGGACAACTTGATAATGGTCTCCTGAATCTCAGCCACCACATTGGGCTGGATCCCTTCCGTTGGCTCATCCAGGATCAGCAGGGTGGGCTCGGTGATCAGCGCCCGGGCAATGGACAGCTGCTGCCGCTGCCCGCCCGACAGGAGGCCTGCCCGGCGGGCCAGCAGCGGATGGAGCGCCGGGAACATGTCCAGTGCCTCAGCCACACGTTCCTTGCCGTTCCGGCGGCCGTCGGCCACGAGCTGGAGATTCTCCAGCGCCGTCAGCTGCCCAAACGACTGCTGTCCCTGCGGAACATACGCCATGCCGCGCGCCACCCGCTGGTGAGGGCGGAGGGAGGACATGTCCTCCCCGTCCAGGGTGATAGTGCCGCGGGTGGGCTTCAAGTGCCCGACGACGGCGCGCAGCAACGTGGTTTTTCCGGCGCCGTTGTGGCCGAGGACGGAAACCAGCGAGCCGTCCGGGACCGTGAGGTCCACTCCCGAAATGACCTGGGTGCGCCCGTAGCCGGTCTGCAGGTCTTTGACTTCCAGCATCAGTGCCCTTCCATTCCGGCCGTGCCCAGGTAAACTTCCTGCACTTTCGTGTCGGCCTGCACCTGCGCCACGCTGCCCTCGCTGAGCACCTTGCCGGCCGCGAGGACGGTCACCGAGGTGGCGAACTCGCGAACGAAATCCATGTCGTGTTCAATCACCAGGGTGATGCGGCTTGCTGCGATCCGGCGCAGCAGCCGCCCGGTTTCGGCACGCTCGTCCTGGCTCATCCCGGCGATGGGTTCGTCCAGCAGCAGCACGTCCGAGTTCTGGACGAGCAGCATGCCGATCTCCAGCCACTGCTTTTGCCCGTGCGCCAGCGTCCCGGCCTGCTTGTCCGCCGCCTTGTCCAGCCCGATGATTTCCAGAGCCTCCTGAACGGCCGGATCCACGCCCTGCCGGCGCCGCAACAGCTCGCGGGCTTTCCGGCCGGGCCCAGCGGCAATGTCAAGATTCTGTAGCACCGAAAGGTTCTCGAAGACGCTCGCCGTCTGGAACGTCCGGCCCACTCCCAGCCGTGCGATCTTGTGCACCTTCCGGCCCAGGATCTCGGTGCCGGTGTGGTTCACGGACCCGGTGGCCGGAACGAGCCCTGTGATCGCGTCGATGATCGTGGTTTTGCCGGCCCCGTTGGGTCCGATCAGGAACCGCAGGTCGCCCTGCGTGACGTCCAGGTTGACCTTGTCCACGGCAACGAAACCGTCGAACGTGACCGTAAGGTCGCGGACCTCGAGGTACTTGGGCCGGCCGTGGCGGAGCCCGCCGGCCCGGGGCTCGCCCTCGGGCAGCAGCGTGGGGGTTGTCATCGGCTTGCCCCTTCCGGGATGGCGGTCGGTTCGGGGACGGGCGCCGGCGGCGTGCTGTGCGCTTCCTTCCGGCGTGTCTTCAGCCCGGCGACGAGCCGGGGCAGCGACGCGAGGCCGCCGGGCAGGAACCCGATCACCAGCACGAAGAGCAGACCCTGGAAATAGACCCAGAACGACGGGAAGGTCGAAGACAGGCTGGTCTGGGCGATAGCCACGCTCAGGGCTCCCAGCACTGGCCCCAGCAACGTGGCCCTGCCGCCAATGGCCACTCCGATCAGGAAGGCGATGGACGGGATCACGCCCACATCGGCCGGCGAGATGATCCCCACGATGGGCACGAACAGGGCACCGGCGATCCCTGCCATGACCGCGGCGATCACATAAGTCACCGTCTTGATGGTGGCGGGGTCATACCCCAGGAACCTGACCCGTTCCTCCTGGTCACGGACGGCTTCGAGGAGTTCACCGAATCGGGAGTGCATAAGTTGCCGGGCCGCCGCCAGTGCCAGCAGCAGCACCACGGCGGCGATCGAATACAGCATGAGCTTGTTGGAGGGGTCCTTCAGGTCGAAACCGAAGAAGGACCGAAAGCCGCTGAGGCCGTTGGAGCCGCCGGTGGTGGCCTGCTGGCCGATCAGGAAAACAGCAAAGGCGGCCGCCAGCGCCTGGCTGAGAATGGCGAAATAGGCTCCCTTGACGCGCCGTTTGAAGACGGCGAGCCCCAGGAGGAGCGCCACCAGCCCGGGAACCAGGACGACGGCGGCGAGGGTCACCACGGGACTCCGGAACGGCTCCCACCAGCCGGGGACCTCGCCGCTGCCGTAGAGCGACATGAAGTCCGGCACGCCGGACCCGCCGAAGAGCGAGGCGTCCGCTAATTTGAGGTGCATGGCCATGATGTAGGCGCCCAGCCCGAAGAACACGCCTTGGCCCAAGGTCAGCATGCCTCCGCGTCCCCAGGCCAGCCCGATTCCCACGGCCACGATCGCAAGGCACAGGAACTTCCCCAAGAGGGCGAGGTTGAACGCCGAGAGCGCGGCGGGCGCCGCCACCAGCAGCAGCACCGCGCCTGCGGCGAAACCTGCCAGGACACCCCACCGGGATTGCAGGAAAACGCTCATGCCAGGCTCCTTGTCTTGAGGCTGAAGATGCCCTGCGGCCGCAACTGCAGGAAGACCACGATCAGGACAAGGACCAGCACCTTGCCGATGCTGGCCGTCGTCGAAAACTCGAAGACGGACTGCAGCACGCCCAGGGCGAAGGCGGCGATTGCCGCCCCCTTGATCTGTCCGACTCCCCCGGCCACCACCACCAGGAACGCGTCCACGATGTAGTTGGTGCCAAGGTAAGGGCCGGTGGAGCCGATCAGGGTGACGGCCACGCCCGCCACCCCGGCGAGGCCCGATCCGATGAAGAACGTCAGCTGGTCCGTGCGCCGGGTGGAGATGCCGCTGGTTTCGGCCAGGTCCCGGCTCAGGACCACCGCCCGGATGCGGCGGCCCAGCGGCGTGGCTTTGAGGACCAGCGCAAGTCCCGCCAGGCACACCAGCGACAGCAGCAGGATGAAGAGCCGGGTCAAGGGAATGGGGGCTCCCAGCAGCTCTATGTTGCCCTGCAGCCACGCGGGCGCCCGGACGTCCACACTGGGGGCGCCGAAGATATCCCGAGCGGCCTGCTGCAGGATCAGTGCCACCCCGAACGTGACCAGCAGGGTATCCAGGGGGCGGTGGTACATCCGCCGCAGAAGTACGGTCTCCAGCACCAGCCCCAGCAGACCACCCACGAGGAAACCCACTGGAATGGACACCAGCAGCGAGACCCCCGCATCGGAGATGCTTCGCTGCACAACGAAGGCCGTGTACGCACCGGCCATCATGAACTCGCCGTGCGCCATGTTGATGACCCCCATCTGGCCGAAGGTCAGCGACAGCCCCAGCGCGGCCAGCAGCAGCACCGAGCCGAGACTGAGTCCGGCAAACATCTGTCCAATCAGCAGTTCCATTCCAGCGGGCCTTTCCTCAGCTATCTGCAGGTGTGGTGGAAGCTGCTACTTGGCCAGGTCTTTGGCCCAGTCGTAGCTGGTCAGGAACGGGTCGGGTTCTACAGCTTCCGGTGAGGCCCACACCGTGTCGATCAGGCCCTCGGAGTTGATCTTCCCGATGCGGGGAGTCTTGGTGATGTGGTTGTTCTCGCCGTTCACCGTGACTGTGCCCTCAGGCGCCTCGAAAGTCACTCCACCGGCCGCTGCCTGGACTTTGTCGACGGCAAAGGAGCCGGCCTTTTCCACCATGGCCTTCCACAGGTACAGCGAGGTGTACGCCGCTTCCATCGGGTCGCTCGTGACCCGCGCAGTGCCGAACTTCGCCTTGAACGCGGCCACGAACTTCGTGTTGGCCGGTGTGTCGAGGGTCTGGTAGTAGTCCCAGGCCGTGAGCTGGCCTTCCACGTTTTCCAGTCCGACGCCGGGAACTTCCTCTTCCGCGATGGATACCGAGACCACCGGCATGGAGTCCGCGGTCAGGCCGACGCTCTTGTACTGCCTGAAGAACGCCACATTGCTGTCGCCGTTGAGCGTGTTGAAGACGGCGTCCGCCTTGGAGTCGCGGACCTTGTTCACGATCGTGGAGAACTCCGTGGAGCCCAGCGGCGCGTACTCCTCGCCCAGGACCTCCATGCCGTGCGCGGCGGCATAGGCCTGGATGATCTTGTTGGCCGTTCGGGGGAAGACGTAGTCGCTGCCCACCAGGAAAATGGATTTGGTGCCCTGCTCGGCCAGGTAGTCCAGAGCCGGGATGATCTGCTGGTTGGTGGTGGCCCCGGTGTAGAAGATGTTCTTGGAGGCTTCCAGGCCCTCGTACTGGACCGGATAGAACAGCAGGGCGTCGTTGGCTTCAAAAACGGGGAGCATGGCTTTGCGACTGGAGGACGTCCAGCCGCCGAAGACCGCTGCCGTACAGTCCTGCTGGATCAGTTTCCCGGCACGTTCGGCGAATTTCGTCGGTTCGCTTGCGCCGTCCTCGCTGATCACCTGAAGCTGTTTGCCCATGACGCCGCCGGCGGCGTTGATTTCCTCCGCGGCCAGGCTCAGCGAATCAAAGACGGTGTTTTCGCTGATGGCCATGGTGCCGGAGAGCGAGTTGATGAAACCGACCTTGACGCTGCTGCCCGAGGTGTCCACGCAGGAGCTGCTGACGCTGGCGGTGGAATTAGCGGAGGCCGGATCCGAAACCTGGCTGCCGCAGCCGGCAAGGGCTGTTGCCATCGCTGCCGCGGCCAGGGGGATTAAAGCGCGCTTAGTTAGTGCAACCCTCATGATTACCTGCTTCTCGCTCCGCGCTGCCTCGCGGCAGCGGCTGGTCTCCAGGGCCCTGACGGGACCCATCGGCCTCAATCTAGGAGCGAATTGTTTCAACAGGCGTGACGCTTCGTTTCCGCACCATTTCGGACCGGGGCTGCTCCCCCGGCCGGGCGTGCGGGAACGGTAAGTTCGCTGTCAAAACGGCGGAAAGTACGGGCAGGAAAGTTAACCTGCAGGAAACTTTCCTGCCGTCATGTTGGCAGGAACGGCGACACATTGGCCGGCAGGCGGCGTCACTCGCCGTTCCGCGGCCTCCACACCACGACGGCCTGGGACCGGGCCCGGGGACGCTTGCCGCGGGCCAGGCTGACGACGTCGCCCGCGGCTCCGGCGGCGAAGATGCGGGACTCCAGGCTGCGGGGGCGACGTTCGAGTTCCTCGCTCAGCTCGGCGACGCGCCGCTGCAGGGCTGCCACCTGGTTCTCCAGCTGCAGGATCCGTTTGATCCCTTCGAGGGAGACGCCCTCCTGCGAGAGCCGCTGCACCTCGCGGAGCATGGTGATGTCCCGCTGCGAATAGCGGCGGGACTTGCCGGGGGCGCGGCTGGGCGAGACGAGGCCCAGCCGGTCGTACTGCCGCAGCGTCTGGGGGTGCATGTCCGCCAGTTCCGCGGCGACGGAGATGACGAAGATCGGCTGCTCGTAGTCGATGGCCATGGCAGGCGTCCGCTCCTAGAGCCGGGCCTTGGCTGCCAGTTCGGCGCGGACGTCCTCGCCGGCGGTGGCCGCGGCGAAGGTCTTGACGGCCTCCTCGGCTTCCTTATTCAGCTTCCGCGGGACGGCGACGTCGATCGTCACCAGCAGGTCCCCGGTGGCCTTGCTGTGCTTGACGCCGCG
Source organism: Pseudarthrobacter ribosi (assembly GCF_055412865.1). Taxonomy (NCBI): domain Bacteria; kingdom Bacillati; phylum Actinomycetota; class Actinomycetes; order Micrococcales; family Micrococcaceae; genus Pseudarthrobacter; species Pseudarthrobacter ribosi. Next base: position 23,457 of record NZ_JBVAYZ010000014.1, read on the forward strand.
GCCCTTGACGCGAAGGGTGCGCCCGGACGGTGTGCCGGCCGGGACGCGGACCTTGACCTTGTCGCCGTCGATGGTCGGAACCTCGATGTCGGCGCCCAGGGCGGCCTCCGGGAAGGTGACCGGCACGTGGATGCGCAGGTTGTCGCCGTCGCGGACGTAGAAATCGTGCGGCTTCACCGAGACGGTGACCATGAGGTCCCCGTTTCCGGCGGGACCGTACTGGCCCTTGCCGCGGACACGCACCTTCTGGCCGTCCTTGATGCCGGCCGGGACGCGGACGTCGATGACTTCGCCGTCCGGTTCACGCAGGCCGATGGTGGTTCCGCGGATGGATCCGGCGAAGGAGATGGAGGTCGACGCCGTCCGGTCCGCGCCTTTCTGCGGGGCCCGCTGGAACGACTGTCCGCCGCCGCCGAAGCCGCCGCCCGCTCCGCCGAAGAGGTCGGCGAACTCCGGCGGGATGCCGCCGGACGTGCCGTACCCGCCGGATTGGCGTCCGCCGCCCCCGGTGAACAGACCGCCAAAGAGGTCCTCGAAGCCGGCCCCGCCGGCGCCGCCGCCACCGCCCGGGGCGAACCGGGCACCGCCGCCCATGGCCCGGATGGCGTCATATTGCTGGCGCTCGTCGGCGTCGGAGAGCACGGAGTAGGCCTCGGAGATGTCCTTGAACTTCTTCTCCGAGGCGACATTCCCCGCGTTGGTGTCCGGATGGTGCTGCCGCGCGAGCTTCCGGTAAGCCTTCTTGATGTCGGCGTCGGAAGCGTCCTTGGCGACTCCAAGGATCTTGTAAAAGTCCTTGTCCGCCCAGTCCTGGCTAGCCAATGGCGTTTCCTTTCAAATCTGTGTGCCGAAGTGACAGTTCGCGCCAATGTTTGGTCGAAACATTGGCGCGAACTGTCACCTCGATGGGGTACTGCTACGCCGGAACCGCCACGATAACCTGGGCTGCCCGCAGGACCCGGTCCCCGGACTTGTAGCCGGAGCGCAGGACCTGGCTGACGGTGTCGATGTCGACATCCGGTCCGGGCTGCTGGATGAGGGCCTCGTGGATCGTGGGGTCGAACTCCACGCCGGTCTCATCGATGCGCACCAGGCCGTAGGTCTTCAGCGCGTTCTCCAGCTTGGCGGCGATCGCGGCGAACGGTCCGTCCGTGAGGTCGCCGTGCTGGCGTGCGGCGTCGACGTCGTCCAGTACCGGGAGCAGGGAGTTCAGGACGCCGATAACGGCCATCTCCCCCGCCACGGCACGGTCGCGTTCGACGCGCTTGCGGTAGTTGACGTACTCGGCCTGCAGGCGGCGCAGGTCATTCCTGAGCTCCTCCGCCTCCGCGCCGTCGGCACCCTGGGCCACGGACTCCACGGCCGGCACCTCAACACTGTTGAGGATGTCCTCCGCCTGGGACAGGGCGTCCCCGGAGTCCGTGTCCCCTGCGGCGGCGCGCTCCTGGTCGGGGTGGCGGGCCTGGCCGGTCTTCGGATCAACCTTGCGGTTGTCGTGGATGATCGGCTTCTGCGGCTCGTTCTCTTGCTGCTCAGCGTCGCGTCGGCTCTCGGAAGAACCGTGCTCTTCTTCGTTACCGTGATGCGGCATGATTACTTCTTCTCGTCTTCGTCAACGATCTCGGCGTCGACGATGTCCTCGTCGGAGCCGGCGGCCTGCTCACCGGCGGGGTCACCCTGGGCGCCGGTGGCGCCGTCCGGGGAACCTGCCTGGGCGTAGATGGCCTCGCCGAGCTTGCCCTGGGAAGCCTGGAGCTTCTCGAACGCGGTCTTCACGGCTGCGTCATCGGTGCCTTCGAGGGCGGCCTTGAGCGCGTCGACGTCGGCCTTGACCTCGGTCTTGACCTCTTCCGGCAGCTTGTCGGCGTTGTCGGCGATCAGCTTGTCCACGGAGTAGGCGAGCTGTTCGGCGGTGTTGCGGGTGTCGGCTGCCTCGCGGCGGGCCTTGTCCTCTGCTGCGTGCTCCTCGGCGTCCTTGACCATGCGGTCGATGTCTTCCTTGGAGAGGCTGGAACCGCCCGTGATGGTCATGGACTGTTCCTTGCCGGTGCCCTTGTCCTTCGCGGAGACGTGCACGATGCCGTTGGCGTCGATGTCGAAGGTGACCTCGACCTGCGGGACGCCGCGCGGGGCCGGAGCGATCCCGGTCAGCTCGAAGGTGCCCAGCGGCTTGTTGTCGCGGGTGAACTCGCGCTCGCCCTGGAAGACCTGGATGGCCACGGACGGCTGGTTGTCATCCGCCGTGGTGAAGGTCTCGGAGCGCTTGGTCGGGATGGCGGTGTTGCGCTCGATCAGGTGCGTCATGATGCCGCCCTTTGTTTCGATGCCGAGGGAGAGCGGGGTGACGTCGATCAGGAGGACGTCCTTGCGCTCGCCCTTCAGGACACCGGCCTGCAGGGCGGCGCCGACGGCGACGACCTCATCCGGGTTCACGCCCTTGTTCGGCTCCTTGCCGCCGGCAAGTTCCTTGACCAGGTCGTAGACGGCGGGCATACGGGTGGAGCCGCCGACCAGCACGATGTGGTCGATCTGGGAAAGCTGGATCCCGGCTTCCTTGATGACGTCATGGAAGGGCTTCTTGGTGCGCTCAAGCAGGTCCTTGGTGAGGTCCTGGAACTTCGCGCGGGTCAGCTGCTCGTCCAGGTGCACCGGGCCGTCGGGGGTGACGGAGAGGTACTGGAGGGAGACGTTGGTGCTGGTGGAGGAGGAGAGTTCCTTCTTGGCCTGCTCCGCTGCCTCACGCAGACGCTGCAGGGCGATCTTGTCCTTGGACAGGTCGATGCCCTTGACCTTGAGCTGGTTCAGCAGGTAGTTGACGACGCGCTGGTCCCAGTCGTCGCCGCCGAGGCGGTTGTCACCTGCGGTGGAGCGGACCTGGATGGTGGAGAAGTTGTCTTCGTCCTTGCCCACCTCGAGGAGGGAGACGTCGAAGGTTCCGCCGCCGAGGTCGAAGACAAGGATGAGCTCGTCTTCCTTGCCCTTGTCCAGGCCGTAGGCCAGTGCGGCCGCGGTGGGCTCGTTGACGATGCGCAGGACCTTGAGGCCCGCGATTTCGCCGGCTTCCTTGGTGGCCTGGCGTTCGGCGTCGTTGAAGTACGCCGGAACGGTGATCACGGCGTCCGTGACCTTTTCACCGAGGTAGGACTCGGCGTCGTTCTTGAGCTTCATGAGGATACGGGCGGAGATTTCCTGCGCCGTGTACTTCTTGTCGTCAATGGCGACGCTCCAGTCGGTGCCCATGTGGCGCTTGACGGAAGCGATGGTGCGGTCAATGTTGTTGACGGCCTGGCGCTTGGCGATCTCGCCAACCAGCACTTCGCCGGACTTGGAGAATGCAACAACCGACGGCGTGGTCCGGCCACCCTCGGCGTTGGCAATGACGGTGGGCTCGCCACCTTCGAGAACGGAGACGACGGAGTTGGTTGTTCCGAGGTCAATACCTACTGCACGTGACATGTGTTGCGTCCTTCTTTCCGTGGAAACTTGCTGAGATGGCTGCGGACCGCAGTGGTATCAACCGCATGGGTCCGACCGTTATTGAGCGATCTGCACTCAACTTTACTCAGACGCATTTCAAAGTCAATCCAAAGTTGAGCGCCGTACGCTCAACTTTGGATGACAAGCGGAGCGGGCGGCCGATCGCAATGGCCCGTTCCCCCGGAATTCCGGCACTCTTCAGGCGGCGGCCACGCCGGCCGCCGCCAATTTCGCTGTGCGCGAAGTCCGCCGCTTACCGGTCCCGGCGGTCCGCTTCGCCGGTGGAGTCGTCCCGCTTGCGCGCCTTTTCGCCCGCATCGCCGGCGGTTCCGTAGTCACCTTCGGGGTATTCGCCCTCGACGGCGGCCGGCGGCGTCGTGCCGGCCCCTGCCACGCCGTAATCGCCCTCGGGGTAGTCGCCCTCCTCCGCGCCGACGGCGGTGGTGCCGCTGACGCCCGCTGCCCCGTAGTCACCGGTGGGGTATTCGCCTTCCGCGGCCTCGGGCGGGTTCTCCCCGGCGGTGCCGGCCGTGCCGTAGTCACCTTCGGCGTACTGGCCCTCGGCGGCCTCGTCGCCGGATTCCGCTGCCGCTCGATCAGACTCGTTGTTTTCGGACATGGTTGGATCCTTCCTGGAAGCCTCGGCGCGCCCAGGCAGGCGCACGGGCAGTCTATCGAGCGCCGCCGGGAGGCAACAGGGGGTCGGACAGCGGTAGACCGCGCAGAGGGACTGGCTGCATGCTGGTCTCGGGGAGCCCTGCCCTCACCGCAGGGCAGTGCCGGCGAGGGCAGGCCCAGCCCAGCCGCACGCCTTTGGACAAGCGAAAGTGAGCACACCATGCCCCAGTCCGAATCCGGAGCGGTCCAGGCCCCGGCCCTGTACGTCGTCACCGGCGCCGGCCCGGTCGGCTGGACGGTCGCCGAACAGCTCGCCGCGGCGGGCCACCGGGTGCGGGTGCTCACCCGCTCCGGCGGCGGCCCCGACCACCCGCGCGTCGAGAAGGAGGCCGCGGACGTGTCGGACCCGGCGCAGCTCGGCGGGCTGTTCCGCGGCGCCAAGGCCGTGTTCCACTGCATCCACGGCTCGCAGTACAGCGCCAGGACCTGGGCGGAGGAGCTCCCCCGTGCCGAGGCCACCGTTCTGGCCGCGGCGGGCGAGGCCGGCGCCGTCGTCGCCTTCCCGGAAAGCCTGTACTCCTACAGCGAGCCGGACCGGCCGATGACCGAGGAGGGCCCGCGCGATGCCCGCGGCGGCAAGCGCGGCATCCGCACCGAATTACTGAAGGCCCGGGCGGCGTCCGCGACGGACACGGTGAGTGTGGTGGCGAGCGATTTCTTCGGTCCCAGGGTCCGCACCTCGCATGCCGGCGAGCGCATGGTGAAGCCGGTCCTGGCAGGCAAATCCCTGATGGTGATCGGCGACGCGGGGCTGCCGCATTCGTTCACGTATGTGCCGGATCTGGCCGCGGCCATGATCAGGGGCGCGCAGGATCCGGGGCTCTGGAACCGGGTGTGGCATGCACCGACCGGCCCTGCGCTGAGCCAGCGGAAGATCGCCGAGGCGTTCGCCGCCGCTGCCGACGCGCGGACCCCGCGGGTGACCGGGATCCCCGGCTGGGTGCTGCGGACGATGGCCGTCCTCTCCCCGGCCGCCCGGGAACTGTCCGAGACCCTGTACCAGTTCGACCGCCCCTTCGTGCTGGACTCGCGCGCCAGCGAGGTTGCCCTAGGGCTGCAGCCCACCCCGCTTACAGAGGCAGCCGCGGCCACGGTTGCCTGGTGGCAGAAACCCTGCTGAACGCGCCGGCTCCGATCCGGGAAGAAGGAGCCGCATGAGTGCCCCGAACGGCAAAGGAACCGGCCTCAGCGACGGGCTGGAAATCTGGCTGGCCATCGTCGAAGTTGTCGTCCTTGGGGGTGGCTCTGGGTTTCACCTCGGATCGTGATGGCCGGCATTGCCGCGCCCCCGATTGATCTGATCGCCGGGCTGGTCAAGGGCCCGGTGCCGTGGCCCGTCCAGTCGACGGTCGTTGCCGTCGCCCTTGCGGCACTGCTGGTTAACGGCGTCGTACTGGTCCTGGTCGCCGGGGCCAAGGGTGCTGACAATCGGGCCCGGGTGGACAAGGCCGCACGCTGCCTCGGCCGCGGCAGGTCACTGGCCGCATCGGAATCACGATGGCCGAATACCTCACGGAGCCTCCGCCCATGGACCTCTCAAGGTTTTCCAAGGTCCCGGGCAGTACCGTGTGCTAGCGCACCCTCACCACTCGGTCCACAGGTGAAATCCCGGACCGCCGACGGGGCGTGAATTGACCACTGGGCGGGAGGGCTGACACATGAACCGGTTCCTGAGGCTTTGCGTTGCGGGTTTACTTGCGCTGCCGTTGGTTCGCCTGACGGCGCTGGGTGCCGCGCCGCAGCGGCTTTCAGGCGTGCGGCAGGGGAGGGCCTCCGATGACGCACCCCTGCGGCGGACCGGAGCACCATCACCAGCCACTTCCTCGCCGCCCAGCTGCAGCTCATCGACGAAAGCGGCATCGAAGTCCAGCCGGTCGCGCAGGCGTTCAAGCAGTTGCAGGGACCGTGATCACCATTCGGCGGTGTAACCAGGTGCCGTCAGCCACCCGAAAAGAACGGAAAAACTCATGACCAGAAGCAGATCCAGCTTGGCGCGGGCGCGCGTCAAGCTCGTGACCATCGGGGTGGCGGTCGTGGCCATGGCCGCCACACTGCTGACTCCCGGGGTGGCGAACGCCGCGGTGGAGAACCCGGCGCCGTCGGCACTCGTCTCATTCACCTTCGACGACGGCAACACCAGCGCCCTCAACTTGGCCGCTCCGACCCTCCAAAAGTACGGGCTCACCGGCACCAGCTACGTCGTCACCGACTGCGTCGGCATGACGGCAGTGCCGAACACCTGCCGCGCCAACACTGACGTCCCGTACATGACCTGGGCGCAGATCAAACAGCTGCAGACCCAGTACGGCTGGGAGATCGGGTCGCACACGGCCAGCCACCAGTGCCTCACCTCCGTCGGCGGCGACTGCCAGGCGGCGAAGCTGACGACCGCACAGGTGGATGCCGAACTTGCCAACAGCAAGTCTGCCCTGGCGGCGCAGGGCATCACCGCGACCGCCTTCGCTCCGCCGTATGGCGACTACGACCCGGCGGTGCTGGCCAGCGTGGCGAAGCACTACAGCTCGATGCGCGGCTTCGCCGACACGGGCCAAAACACGTGGCCGCTCGGTGACTACCTGCTCCGCGACATTCCCGTGCAGGAGGTCACCACCCCGGTCGCCGCCCTGAAGGCGCAGGTCGACCAGGCAATCACGAACAAGACGTGGGCCGTGTTCACCTTCCACGACATCAGGCCGACGCCGAGCCAGGTCCCGGATGACTACGAGTACGGCACGGCGGAGCTGGACCAGCTGGCCGCGTACGTGCAGACCAAGGTGGCGGCCGGCCAGATCAAGAACGTCAACGTCTCCAAGGGCCTCGTGAACGGAAGCCCCAACAAGATGCCCAACGCCAGCTTCAACTCGGGCATCGCCGAGGGATGGCTGACCGACGCTCCCGCGACCATCACGGCGGACACCGGCGGTAACGGCAGCTACCCCGACCCCACGCGGTCGGTGAAGCTCGTCTCCGGCGCTACCCCGTCACACCTGTTCTCACCGCAGGTCGCCGTCACCCCGGGGACGAACTACCTGTACAAGACCTTCCTCAACGTCTCCGCGCTGACCTCGGGCGAGATCGGGTACTACGTCGACGAGTACGACGCGGCGGGAACCTGGCTCTCCGGGCGGTACCTCAAGCGGGAGGGCTCGCGGTGGGTGGAGTCGATGAACTTCACCTACACGCCGAGCTCGACGAACGTGGCCAAGGCCAGGCTCCAGGTGATCGTCGATGGGACCGGCATCACGGCCTACGTGGACAACATGGAGATGCTGGAGCTCAGCGCAGGGACGACGCCTGTTCCGACGGCGCCGAAACGGTTGAATGATTTCAATGGGGATGGGAAGACTGATCTGATCTCCCGGGACGCCTCAGGTCGGCTGTGGCTGTACCCGGGCACCGGGACGGGTGACTGGGCCACCCGGATCGACCTCGGCGGCGGCTGGAACGTGATGACCTCGATCGTCAGCGCCGGCGACTTCAACGGCGACACCAAGGCCGACGTCATCGCCCGGGACACCAGCGGTGTGCTCTGGCTCTACCGGGGCACCGGGACCGGCGACTGGCAGCAGCGGCAGAATCTCGGTGGCGGCTGGAACGTGATGACCTCCATCGTCGCGCCTGGGGACTTCAACGGCGACGGCAAGCCGGACCTGATCGCTCGGGATTCCTCGGGTGAGCTCTGGCTGTATCCGAACAACGGGGCCGGCGACTGGAACAAGCGCGTTGACCTGGGCGGCGGCTGGAACATCATGAACTCGATCGCCGCCCCGGGGGACTTCAACAACGATGGAAACGTGGATCTCGTGGCCCGTGACACCAGCGGTGAATTCTGGCTCTACCCCGGTAACGGCAATAATGAGTGGCTCAAACGCGTCGACCTTGGCGGCGGCTGGAACACGATGAACTCCATCACCGCCCCCGGTGACATGGACAGCGACGGACGGCCCGACGTCATCGCCCGCGACCTTGCGGGCCGGCTCTGGCTCTACCCGAACAATGGGACCGGTGACTGGTTCAAACGGATCGACCTGGGCTCGGGCTGGACCCCGATGACTGCCATCCTCTAGCCAGCAACAACAATCGGAAGACCCCCGCAGCAGCGGGGTAGTGCGAGCCCGGGTGATCTGCAGGATCCTGCAGATCACCCGGGCTCTTTGAGTATGTCAACCTGATTCAGGACCACCACGACCCTGCTGGCTTGGGGGCTGCGTCCGGGCGTGCCGGCTACCGGATGCCGGCGTCTGCAGCTTCCGGCTCCGGAGTGGACGAAAAGGCGCCGACTGAGGCATCCGTCTCGGGGCGCCCCAGCTTGCTCGGCCACCAGATCCGCGGGCCGATGTCGTAGGCCAGGGCCGGGACCAGCAGGGACCGGACGAGAACGGTGTCCAGCAGGACCCCGAAGGCCACAATGAACGCCAGCTGCACCAGGAACATGATGGGGATGACGCCCAGGGCCGCGAAGGTCGCCGCGAGGACCACACCGGCGGAGGTGATGACTCCGCCGGTGACGCCCAGGCCGCGCAGGATGCCGGGCCGGGTGCCGTGCTTCAGGGATTCCTCCCGGACCCGGCTCATCAGGAAGATGTTGTAGTCCACGCCCAGGGCGACCAGGAAGACGAAGCCGAAGAGGGGCACTGTGGCATCGGCGCCCGGGAACCCGAAGATGTTGTTGAACACGAAGGCGGCGACGCCGAGCGCGGCGCCATAGGACAGGACCACCGAGGCGACCAGCAGGACCGGGGCCAGCACGGAACGCAGCAGCAGCATCAGGATCACCAGGATGACCGCAAGGACCACCGGGATGATGGTGACCAGGTCACGCTGGGCGGTCGTGTTCGTGTCCAGCGCCGTGGCGGTCACTCCGCCGACCAGAGTGCCGTCGTCGACCTTCTGGAGTTCCTGGCGGAGAACGACGACAACGTTTTCGGCGTCGTTGGAGTCCGCGGCGAAGTTCAGCGTCGCGTTGATCAGGACCTTGCCGTCCCGAACGGCGGGAGCCGCGGGAGCCGGGGGTGCGCCGGGGGCAGCAGGTGCGCCGGTGATGATCGGCACGCCGCCGTCGGCCAGCAGGTAGGCGTCCCCGACGCCGTCGGTCGCTTTGGTTTCCTCCAGCACTTCCTGCGCCGCCGCCTCGTCGGCGACGATCACCACAGGGCTGCCGGAGCCGGCGTCGAAGTGCCGGGCCAGGGCGTCCTGGCCGTCGACGGCGTTGGAGGCGGTGAGGATGACGTCGGTCTGCGGGACGCCGTTGGCCTTGAGCTGCAGGACGCCGGCGGAGGCCACCAGGAGCAGCAGCACGGAGGCGATCCAGACGGTCCGGGGCCGGCGGGACACGAGGGAGCCGGTGCCGCGCCAGACGCCCTTCTGTCCTTCCAGTCCGGTGACGATTTCCGGCTCACGCTCGGTCTCCGGGAGCAGCTTGGGCAGGAACGGCCAGAACGCGGCGCGGCCCAGCAGCGCCATCATCGCCGGCAGGAGGGTGAGCGCCGCGAAAAGCGCGCAGAGGATGCCCGCGGCCGCCACCGGGCCGAGGGCCTTGTTGGAGTTGAGATCGGAGAACAGCAGGCAGAGCAGCGCGATGATGACCGTGGCTCCGGAGGCGATGATGGGTTCCCACGAATTCTTCCACGCCGTCAGCGCGGCGGCCGTCCGGTTGGTGGTGTGCGTCAGCGCCTCGCGGAACCGGGACACATAGAGCAGTGCGTAGTCCGTGGCGGCACCGATCACCAGGATGGACAGGATGCCCTGGCTCTGGCCGCTGAGCTGGATCCAGCCGAGCTTGGCCATGCCGAAAACGAGCAGGATGGCGGCGCAGAGGGCGAAGACCGAGGTGAAGAGGACGGCGATCGGCAGCAGCAGCGAGCGGTAGACAATCAGCAGGATCACGAACACCGCGCTCAGAGCCGCGAGCAGCAGGATGCCGTCGATGCCGGCGAAGGCGCTGACGAGGTCCGCCGTCAGTCCGGCCGGACCGGTCACGAAGGTCTGCATGCCCGCCGGGGCGGAGGCCTGCACCTCGTTGCGGAGTTCCTTGACGATTTCCTTCACTTCGCCGGCCGAATCGATCGGGACCACAAACTGCACGGCTCTGGTGTCTTCGGACGGAATGGGGCCGATGACGGTGCTGCCGCCACCCACGGCCTCCAGCTCGCCCTTCAGTGCGGCCACCTCGCCGAGCTGGGCCGGAGTGAAGGCGGATTCGCTCTCAATGACAATGACGGCGGGGATCTCGTTGGTGTCCCGGAACTTGGCCTGCCAGTCCTGGACTGCTGTGGCCTCGGCCCCGGCCGGCAGGAAGGAGGCCTGGTCGTTCGAGGAAACCTCCTCCAGCCGGCCGAAGGTCGGTCCGCCGATCCCGGCGATGGCCAGCCAGGTGATGACGAGCAGGACCGGAACCAGCCAGCGCAGCCAGAAGGGGGCACGGGCACTGGTGTGTGGAGTCTTGTTCATGATTCCTTCTGGTGCTTGCCTCGGAGGAGTAGAATTGAGTCCATAATAGACTATCTCCATGATAGAGATAAATGCACGTGGATAACCCTCCGCCGCTCAGACTTGGGAATTCCGCGCGGCGTCCCCGAGACCGGGCCGGGTGGCGCTGAAGTAAACTCCGGAGGGCGCCATCTGCGGAGCAGGCGCCACAGGCCACGGGAGAGAGGACGGTGCACCGTGACAGTTAATCCCCCGGGACGCCCGGAATCTTCCGGACCGCCGCCGCTGGTCCGGCTGCTGCAGGAGTTCAGCCTGGAGGCCAACCGCTACGTCGATTCCGCCGGCGGCCGGAACGACATGCACCGGACTGACCTCAATGCCCTGGCCGTGATCATGCAGCACACTGCGAGGAACCAGATCGTCACGCCCGGCGTGCTCCGCAAGGAACTCCACCTGAGCTCACCCGCCACCACGGCGCTGATCGACCGGCTGCACAACTCCGGGCACGTGGTCCGCGAGCGGCAGGGCGCGGACCGGCGCCAGGTCCAGCTCAGGATGACCCCCAAGGCCTACCGCGACGGCGGCGCCATGTTCCAGCCGCTGGCCCGCCACATGGCCGCCGCGATGTCCCAATTCACCCCGGAGGAACTGGAGATCGCCACCCGGTTCATGAGCTCGATGATCGATGCCACGGTCCGGGCCGGGCAGGAGGCGGCGCAGACGGCACCGTCTCCAACTGGACCGCCTCCCACTGCACCGCGGTAATTGACGTTCCCGAACGTCCGGACCGCAGCACCCTCCAGCCGGCCGGGCGGCCCGCCCAGAGGGCGGCGGCGGCCAGCCCCAGCGGGACCGCGAGCGCCCAGCCGCTGAACAGCAGCACCGCCAGCATCACCCCGGCGGCCACCATCACGCCGAACCAGGCCGGCGTCCGGGCGGGCAGCAGCCGAATCCCGGCAACCAGGCCAAACGCCGTCACGGCGGTGAAGCAGGCCGACGCCGCCGCGATCTGGAACTGCAGGCCGCTCAGCCCGGCCGCGGCTACCGCGAAGGAAAGGAACGTCATCACCGCCAGCAGTCCCAGGCTGGCCGTGGGCACCTGGCCCGCACCGGCGCCCCGCGCGAGCGCCCGCGGAAGCACGCCGTCGGACGCCAGGCTCGCACCCAGCCAGCCGGCTGGCGCCGGCGACAAGGTATTGATCGGGCCGAAGGTCAGCACCGCGGCGGCGACGGCGGTCAGCGGGGCCGCGAGTCCGCCGAGTCCCTTTTCCAGCAGCCGCGCGATCGGCACATCGCTGCCCGGGAGGGCCGGGCCCAGCACGGCGACCGAGGCAGCGACCACCCCAAGGTAGACGACGCCGACGACGACCAGCGTGAGCCAGGTGGCCCGTTTGAGGTCCCGTTCGGGGTGGCGGAATTCGCCCGCGAGATGCGTGACCGCCTCCCAGCCGGCGAAGCAGAAGAAGAGCAGGCTGGCCACCCCGCCCACTGCCCAGTAGCCATGCGGGGCGAACGGCTCGAAGTTCTCCGCCCTGGCATACGGCGCAGCCAGGGCCACGGCCAAGGCCAGCAGCACCATGAGCACGAGTTGGATGCCGCTGGACATCCGGATCCCGACGGCGTTGCCCGCAAAGGCGCCGGCCAGCAGCAGCGCGGCGGCGACCAACGCCGTCCCGCGCCCGCCGCCCAGGGCATGGGCGATGTAGTTCCCGCCGATCACGGCCGTCGCCGGAGCGCCGAAGGGGATGGCGAAGTAGAAGAGGTAGCCGGCCACGGCTGAGGCGCGCCGCCCGTAGGCGCGCGTGACGAAGTGTGCGATCCCGCCGGCGTCGGGCTGCTGGCGGCTCATCTCCGCGAAACTGAAGGCCACGGGTGTGCAGAAGACCAGCAGCAGGGCCCAGGCCAGGAGCGACGCCGGTCCCGCTTCCTTGGCGGCGATGGCCGGGAGCACCAGGATTCCCGAGCCGAGGATCGCCCAAAACTGACGGCCGCACGCGAAATCCTGCCGTCTTCCCCGCTGCGCCCTTTCCCCTTTCGCGGATTTGCCGGCGCAAAGCGGTAGCGTTTCCTTATGAGTGCGCAGCAGCCTGAAGATGTGTACACGCACGGCCACCACGAGTCGGTGGTCCGCGCCCACGCCTCCCGGACAGCGGAGAACTCCGCGGCGTTTGTGATCCCGCACCTCATCCCCGGGGTGTCGGTGCTCGACGTCGGCTGCGGACCGGGCAGCATCACCTGCGATTTCGCCGGGTTCGTCTCCCCCGGGAAGGTCACCGGACTGGACCGCTCGCCCGAGGTGATCGGCCAGGCGGCTGCCCTCGCGGCCGAGCGCGGCGTGCAGAACGCCGAGTTCGTCGCCGGCAACATCTACGACCTCGACTTCGAGGACGAAACATTCGACGTCGTGCACGCCCACCAGGTGCTGCAGCACCTCACGGACCCGGTCGCCGCCCTGCGGGAAATGCGGCGGGTCGCCAAGCCCGGCGGCATCGTGGCGGTGCGCGACGCCGATTTCCACGGCATGAGCTGGTTCCCCGCCCTCCCCGAACTGGATGAATGGATGGAGCTCTACCAGCGGATCGCCCGCCGCAACGGGGCCGAGCCCGACGCCGGCCGCCGCCTGGTCTCGTGGGCCCAGTCCGCCGGGTTCACCGACGTCGCCCCCTCCAGCAGCAACTGGCTCTACGCCACCGGCCAGCAGCGCCGCTGGCAGGCGCGGGTCTGGGGCGAACGGGTGCTGCACTCGGCCTTCGCGGAGCAGGCGCTCGAGTACGGTTTCGCCAACGCCGCGGACCTGGCCCGGATTTCCGCCGGCTGGCACCGCTGGGGCTCCACGGACGACGGCTGGTTCCTGATCCCCAACGGCGAGGTGATCGCCCGGGCGTGAGGTCAGCGGGGGATGATCCGGAACAAGAACTTCGTCTTGACCATCGTCCACACCAGGCCCAGCACCAGCACGTAGGCACCCGTGTTCAGCCAGATATTGCCCCGCTGCAGCGCGGGGATGTTGGCCAGGGCCAGGATCAGGAACACGTGGACGATAAAAACATACAGGGTGGCCTGCCCCAAAGGGATCAGGAACCAGCCCAGTGCCCGCTCCAGCAGCTTCCAGTAGGCGGTTAACAGGGTGTAGGCGGTGATGACGACCACCACGACATTGATCAGCCGGCCCGCGCCCAGATACGTCCTGCCGAAATAGCCGCTGTAAAGCGTCTGATGCAGGGCATCCGGCAGCAGGGCAAGGCGGACATCGTAGGCGTTGGACAGGTAGGGGTTGGACGAGGCGAACAGCGCAAAAAGGACTGTCAGCAGCGCGCAGAAGGCCAGCACGCTCTTGTGGCGGGAAAACCACTCCACGAGGGGTCTGCGGTAGTAGCCGGCGGTCAGGCCAAGGACAAAGAGGATCTGCCAGACCATCAAGGGAAAGGAATCTTCGAACTGGGAAGGCAGGAGACGGATGCGGGACAGGGCCCCCGCCGTGTAAAGGGCGGCGCTCACCAGCAGAACCAGCCATGCCAACTTGCGGGACAGCGCCCACAGGATCAGGGGGCTGAGCAGCAGGAGCACGACGTACAGGCCCATGATGTTGAACTGCCACGGGCCGAACTCCAGCAGCAGGATTTTCGGGATCAGCCAGGCCGGGACCGGAAACTGCAGCAGCCCCTCCAACTCCGAATACATGTCATAGCTGCGGCCGGCCGCCGCGGTACCTGCCGCACCGGTCCCCTGGTCGGTGAAGGAGGTCAGGACCGAGCTCTGGATCAGCGGGATGAGACTGATGAGGAAGACCGTCATGACGACGGTCAGGGCCGTCACGTAGAGCTTCCAGGAACGGCCGGTGGTTTTGTCCACCACGTCCCCGGGGTTTTTCCTGATCCTTGGCCCGTAGACCATGCCCAGCACCGCTCCGGAAAGCAGGACAAAGAATTCCGCGCCGGACACCGCGCCAATCGTTTCCTGGGTCAGCAGCTGAAACAAGGAGCTGAGGCCTACGTGGTTCACGACCACGAAGAGGATCGCCATGCCGCGCAGCATGTCCACTCGCCGGTCCCTGACGTGCTCTTCCTGATAGGTCCAGGACCGCGCTGCCGGCCAGCGGAAGGGGAGTATCCACAAAGCGGCGGCCAGCGTCAGTCCCGCCGCGGCAGCCAGCCACGCCCAGCCACCGGCGACGACCCTGCCGCCCGACGGGCTGCTGGCCGCGTCCCCGCCCGCCGCCGCCGTCGGGCTGCCCGCCAGGAAGTCGGCGTCGCCGAGCCCGGTGGCCAGCGTCGAAGCGGTGCCCGCGTCGGCCGTCAGGCGCCAGTCGATGGCGACCTCACCGGAGGCTCGCAGTTCAACGGTTTCCTTCCACAGCACTGCCCGGACGTTGTTGTACCCGGCAGCCGGGGACGCGAGTAGCTGGCTCAGCCACGCACTTTTGATGTCCCCTTCAGTGGGCCCACCGCTTGCCGGGCTGAAGAATGCCCCGGTTTCCAGCAGCAGCGGCTTGGCCCTGGCGACGGCATAGCTGGCATAGAAGTCCGCGTCCGCAGCGGCCCGGTCCGGCTGCGCGGGTCCCAGCATACGGGTCAGGCCATCCGCTGCAGGGAGGGAGTTGACCGGCGGCCCGCCCGCAGAGTCGTCATGGAACGCGGACAGCCCGACCCAGTCCACCACGTCGTCCCCGGGGTAATACGGCGAGTAGGCCGCATCCCCAAGGTTCCAGGCGCCGTCGGAATTCGTGTCCAGGGCGTCGAAGCCCGGGCTGCCGGGCTGCGCAACGTCCGGAGCCCGGACAAAGGGGTAGTCCCTTCCCTGGAACGGCGACCAGACCATCACCGGCTCTTCCAGTGCTCCACGCATCGCGGAAGTCACGGCACGAAACGCCGCGATGTACTCCACCGGCTTTTGACCCCAGGCCGCCCAGCCAGCATTCATATCGGGGGCGAAGCGGATGAACAGCCGGCCGCTGAACCCCTCAGCCATCACGTTGAGGTCCTGCGCCAGCCTTTTCGAGGTCTCCGCATCGACCTTTGCCAAGGGAACCCTCGGATTGACTGTAATCAGCGCATCGGCGCCGGCGGACCCCGTCTGGTCCAGGAACTGCGGGATGAAGGTCTTTTCGTCCTCCTGAACCGGCAGCGACATTTCGTGGGCATAGAGAGCGGCCGGTTGCCCCAGGCGCCGTGCATACTCGGCGGCCGAGTCCTTCGACCAGTCAAGCTGCACTCCCCACAGCGGCCCTGCCCCAGGCTCCGATTGAGGTTCGCGGTCCCCTGCCCCGGCTGCGACAGGAACCGGACCCGGCGCGCTGGCCTGCGCCGATGCGCCCGAAACGGCCGTGAGCGCCAGGACCAGCAGGAACAACAGGAGGGCTGACGCGCGGCGCAATTTCACAGTCGCAATAGTAGCGACCCGGCGTCAGGCAGCCCCTTTCGGACGCGGGGCAGCCGGGAAGCTTTGGCGAAACCAGCAGCGGTTGACTTGCGGGGCGCGTATCTGGCCGCCCGTTGTCCACAAAGCGGCGTTCCGCCCTAGACCTCCAAAGCCGGGTTTTCTAGCATCAAGACATGATCATCCAAGCAGGTTTTGACTTCGTGATACTCGCCCACCCGCTCATCGTCCAGGACGGAAAACTCACGCCCAGGCTCGTGCTGATTGCCCTGGATGCGGAAATGCAGCTGGACAGCGTGGAGGTCATCGCCGACGATTTCGCGGGCTTCCTGGCCCCGTTCCACGATGCTGTCCTGACGGCGCTGGACCGGGAATACACCAGGTATTTTGCGATCGCCCACCCTGGCAGATTCAGTGAAGAGTTCGGTTGCTCGGATCCGGTTCTGGACGAGGCCCGCATCTTGGAATGGAAGGCGGCGATGCAGCTGATCGATCACATCGCCATCGACGAAACGGGGTACATGTCGGCCCGCGCGCGCATGTACTTTGACCAGTATCCAAGTCACGACGGTCTTCCCCGGACCATGCTCCACTGGTCCCATTCGGAGCTGGACCGGTGCGTCTGCGCCCGGAGTGACCCCGGATGCGGAACGGCCGGGGGGTGACGGCGTTGCGAGGCGACTCCTCGTGCAGTTACCGCCAAAGAGGCCCTCCCCCGCCAGTACACTGAATCAGTGCAACCCTCCCTGTGGCTGGCCCTGGCGGGCGCCGGCGTCCTGATCAGCTTCACGCCCGGTGCGGGCGCCATCAACACCATGAGCAATTCCCTGAACTCCGGCTTCCGGCGTTCCATTTGGGGCATCCTTGGCCAGCAGGCCGCGCTGGTGGTGCACATCGTGATCGTGGCCCTCGGCGTCGGGGTGCTGGTGGCCAGCTCGCCGGTCGCGTTCAACGTGATCCGGTATGCCGGCGCCGCCTACCTTGTCTACCTGGGCATCCAGCAGTTCCGGCACAAACCCGATCTGGATCAGGAGAAGGCGGCCGCGTTGCGCAACGAGCCGGCCGTCGCCATGTTCCGCCGTGGCCTGTGGGTCAACCTGCTGAACCCCAAGGCGATCGTGTTCTTCCTGGCCTTCATGCCGCAGTTCATCCGTCCGGAGGCGCCGCTGCTGCCGCAGTACCTGGCCCTGTCCGCCACCGTGATCGTGATCGACGTCCTCGTCATGTGGTTCTTCTTCGCCGCCGCGGCCAAGTCCTTCCAGCGCTTCACGCATGATGCCCGGGGGCAGCGGATCCTCAACCGGACGTTCGGCGTGCTGTTCATGGCAGTCGGCGTCCTGCTGGCCCTCATTCACTGACCGCTGCGGCCAGCAGTCCCTGGTCACGGCGCTGGCCGCAGGTCCCCGCCCGCCCGCTCATGACAGTCGGAAATACAAGTGTGACAAGTCTGTAATATCCGCGGCCCGGAAACTAGCCAAGAGGACCCGCATGATTCATGCTTGCACTATGACCTCAACGTCGAGCCAGTACCGGATCATCGCGGTCTGCACCGGTAACATCTGCCGGTCGCCGATGGCCGAGCTGATGCTGGCGGAGGCCATCGCCGCCGAGGGCCTGGCCGGCGCCGTCGTGGATTCGGCAGGAACCACGGCCTATGAGGTGGGCCGCCCCATTGACCCGCGGGCCGCGCGTAAGCTCACCGCCCACAGCATCTCCTCGGACCGCCATGTGGCCCGCGAATGGCAGGCTGAATGGTTCCACACCCGCGACCTCATCCTGGCCCTGGACGTGGACCATTTCGGCTGGCTGCAGCAGGCTGCGCCGGACCGCCAATCGCTGTCCAAGATCCGGATGCTGCGCAGCTTTGACCCGGCCGTCGCGGGCAAGGATCCCCTGGACCAGGGCATCGAAGACCCCTGGTACGGCGGCCACGCGGACTTCGAGCTGACCTGGAAGCTGATCCACGCCGCGCTTCCCGGGATCGTGGCGCACGTCTTGGCCGAGCTCGCCGGGCGTCCACGGCCGGACGGCCAGCACCCCGGCACCGCAGGGCAGCCGGTACGCTCTATTTCATGAGTCCCGCACCCGTCATCATCGCCATCGACGGACGCTCCGGCGCAGGCAAGACCACCCTGGCGATCGAACTGGCGGCACGGCTCCGCGAACACCACAAGGTTTCCCTCTTCCATCTTGAGGACATCTACCCGGGCTGGAACGGCCTCGCGGCCGGCATTGAACGCTACGTCTCGACCGTCCTGGCCCCGCTGCGCCGCGGCGATCCGGCCGAATGGGTCAGCTGGGACTGGAACGCCCACTACGACGGCGACATGCGCACGACCCAGCCGGCCGAAATCGTGCTGGTGGAAGGCGTGGGCGCCGCCGCGGAGGCCGCCCGCCCCTTCCTCACCGCGGTGGTCTGGGCCGATTCGCCCGAACACGACCGGCGCAGCAGGGCCCTGGCCCGCGACGGCGCAAGCTACGAACCCTACTGGGATGAGTGGGCCGCCCAGGAGCTGGCGTGGCTGGCCGGGGACGACGTTCCCGCCCGCGCCGATGTCCGGGTGCTCAACCTTGCCGACGGTGCCGCTCCCGCGGAAGTGCTGCAGGCGCTCCAATACCTGCCGGCGCTGGCCCCGGCGCTTCTTCCCGAGCTGGGTGCCCGCCGCGCCCTCCAGCTCCGCGCCGAACGGATCGACGCCACCCCGGATCCGCCCCGGCTGTTCGAATCCCTGTTCGGCCACTCAGCCAATGCCGTCTGGCTCGATTCCTCCCTCGCACCGGACGGCAGCGCCGGGGCGGAACGGAGCCGCTTCAGCATCCTGGCGGACGACGGCGGCCCGTTCGGCCAGTCGGTCCGGCACAGTTCGGGCGCCACCCGCGTCAGCGTCGGCAACGCCAGCGTCCGGACCGAGGGGCCGTTCTTCCGCTGGCTCGACGGGGTCTGGGGCCGCCCTGACCTCCGCGCCCCGGCGGACTACCCCTGCGAGTTCACCCTGGGCTGGCTGGGTTACCTCGGCTACGAGCTCAAACGCGAGACCGGCGGCAGCGACGTCACGGCCGAATCCCCCGACGCCTGCCTGCTGTTCGCCGGACGCGCGGTGGTGCTGGACCATGTGGACGGCACGGTCTGGCTGCTGGCCCTGGACAGCGCGGACGCCGTCGGCTGGCTGCAGACGGCCCGCACCGCCACCGAGACATGCTCAGGGCCGGCCGCGGGGGCCGCCGACAGCGGAGCCAGCGGCAGCGGAGCCGTCGAACCGTCCGCCCCGGCCCCCGGCCCGGACTTCGCAGCACGGGACTCGGAAGTCTCCTACAAATCCAAAATCACCCAGGCCCAGCACGAGATCGCTGAGGGCAACACCTACGAGGTCTGCCTGACCACCGTGCTGGCAGCGGAACTCCCCGCCGCACTGGACCCCGGGCGGGCCTACCTGGCGCTGCGCCGGAGGAATCCCGCGCCGTTCGCGAGCTACCTGCGGTTCGGGGACCTCACCGTGGCGAGCACCTCGCCGGAGCGGTTCCTTCGCATCACGGCCGACGGCGGCATGCGCGCCGAGCCGATCAAGGGCACCCGGCACCGGGACGCGGACCCCGCACGGGACGCGCTGCTGCGGCATGAGCTGGTGTCCTCCCCGAAGGACCGCGCCGAGAACATCATGATTGTGGACCTGCTGCGCAACGATCTCAGCCACTTTGCCGTGCCCGGCTCGGTGTCGGTCAGCCGGCTCTGCGCGATCGAAAGCTACGCCACGGTCCACCAGATGGTGAGCACCATCGATGCCCGGCTGCGGCCCGGGATGCCGCGGGCCGAGGCCGTCGCGGCCTGCTTCCCGGCCGGCTCGATGACCGGCGCCCCCAAGGTCAGCACCATGGACATCCTGGACCGGCTCGAGGGCGCCCCCCGGGGTGTGTACTCCGGAGCGATCGGCTATTTCTCGCTCAACGGCGCGACCGACCTGGCGGTCGCGATCCGCACCCTCGTTCTGAGGGAGCTGCCCGGAGGCGGCACCGGACTCAGCCTCGGCGTCGGCGGCGCGATCACCGCGGATTCCTCGCCGCAGGAGGAGTACGAGGAGATCCGGACCAAGGCCTTCGGGGTCCTCTCGGCGCTCGGCGCGGAGTTCCCGCCCGGCTGACGCGGGCGCCGCCGCAACGGCGCGGCGCCGGCGGGCGTCGGGCTGCGGCGGGCGTCGCAGGCTTACTGCAGCGTCGCCGTCAGCCGGGCGACGTTGTCCACGTATTTGACCCCCATCGGCCGCTTCATCCAGTCCTCGAGCTTCAGCTCGCGCGAAATGTCCCGGTACGTGTCCTCCACGGCGCTGATCCGCTGCACGATGTCCTCCCCCAGGAGCATCACCGAGACCTCGAGGTTCAGCGAGAAGGAGCGCATGTCCATGTTGCTGGAACCCAGCACGGCCACCTCGTTGTCGATCGTGAAGTGCTTGGCATGGAGCACGAAGGGTGCCTTGTACAGGTAGATCCGCACCCCCGCCTCCAGCAGCGCCTCGTAGTAGGACTGCTGGGCGTGATGGACCAGGAACTGGTCGCCCTTTTCTGAGACGAAGAGCTCGACGTCGACGCCGCGCTGGGCTGCCGTCGTCACCGCGTACAGCAGCGAATCATCGGGGACGAAGTAGGGGCTGCAGATCGAAATCTTGCGCTGCGCCGAGTAGATCAGCGTGTTGAAGAGCCGCAGGTTGTTCTCGGTGATGAAGCCGGGCCCGCTGGGCACCACCTGGGCCGTGACGTGCCCGGCGTGGAGTTCGGGCCGGCGCGCGAGCTGGTCCTCCAGGGATTCGTCGGTTTCGCTGAGCCAGTCGGTGGCGAAGACGACGTTGAGCGTGGTGACGATCGGCCCGCGCAGGGACGCCATCAGCTCGACCCATTCGCGGCCCATCTTGCGGTGACGCGGGTTGTTGTAGGAGGGCTCGATCAGGTTCTGCGAGCCGGTGAAGGCGATTTCGCCGTCGATCACCATGATCTTGCGGTGGTTGCGGAGGTCCGGCCGGCGCCATTGCCCCTGCAGCGGGTTCAGCGGCAGCATGGGCCGCCAGCGGATCTTGCTGGCCTTGAGCCGGGCGATCAGCTTGCTGTAGCCCTTGATGCGCAGGGTCCCCAAGTGGTCGAACAGGAGGCGGACTTCGACGCCGCGCTCGGCGGCCTCCTCCATCGCGGTCAACAGCTCGTCCGTGACGTGGTCCGAGCTCAGGATGTAGAACTCGGCGTTGACGAATTCTTTGGCGTCCCGGACGGCGGCGGCCATCGCCTTGATCGAGTGCGGGTAGCCGGGCAGGAGCTCCACGTGGTTGCCGTCCACCATCGGCAGCGAGCCCAGTGTCTTGTTCAGTTCCGCCGCGGAGGAAACCCATTGCGGGCCCTCGTAGCGGCTTTCCAGCATCGCCAGATCGGAGGTGCCGGCGCGTACCCGGGTGTTCACGGCGTCCTGCTGCGCCCGGCGCTTGCGGGAGAGCCGGAAGTTGCCGAAGAGCAGGAAGAGGACCAGGCCCACGGCCGGGACGAAGAAGATGACCAGGAGCCAGGCCATGGCCGTGGTGGGCCGCCGGTTTCCGGGGATGATGCCGAGGGCCAGCACGCGGATGGCGAGGTCAACGACGGTGAGGATCAGGAGCACCCAGGACGGGAGAGATTCCGCCAGGGAAAAAGGCCACAACACAGACGAACCCCTCAAGTTCCAGACCCGCGGAACAGTTCCGGTACGGGCAACCGTCAAATCCTATCCCGCAGCCCGCCGCACTAAGCTGAAGCCATGACTTCTCCTGCCGCCCCCGCCCCTGTCCCGGTGCTGGTCTTCCTCGATCCCTCGTTCGACGGCGGCCGGCTGGCCGATGCGACGAGGCCGCAGCTGATGGCGACGGACCAGGGCGCCACCCGCGGCGACGGGGTCTTCGAGTCGCTGCTGGCCGTGGGCGGGCAGCCCCGCAAGTTCCAGGCGCACCTGGACCGGCTGGCCGGGTCCGCCCGGCTGCTGGAACTGGACATCCCGGCCGAGGAAACCTGGCGCCGGGCCATCGCGACGGCAATCAGCGAATACCGGCGCCGGCACGTGCCGGGCGCCGCAACTGTCGCGGACGACGAACTTGTGGTCAAGCTCCTGGTGACCCGCGGCGTCGAAGGTGCTTCCGGGCCCACCTGCTGGGTCCAGGCCTCCGCCCCCGGACCCGCCGGGAGGCGCCAGCGCGACACCGGGATCGACGTCATCCTGCTGGACCGCGGCTACGACAGCGAGATCGGGGAACGGGCCCCGTGGCTGCTCCTGGGCGCCAAGACCCTCTCCTACGCCGTCAACATGGCCGCGCTGCGCTACGCGCATGCCCAGGGCGCGGACGACGTCATCTTCACCTCCGCGGACGGCCGGGTCCTGGAGGGTCCGACGGCGACCGTGCTGCTCGCGCACCTGGAAACGACCCACGACGGCGCCGGCGGGGTCCGCACCGTCCGGCGGCTCATCACGCCCCAGCTCGACAGCGGGATCCTGCCCGGCACCTCGCAGGGCGCCTTGTTCACCGCGGCGAAGACCGCCGGCTGGGAGCTGGGCTACGGCCCGCTGGAGCCCCGCGACCTGTACGACGCCGACGCCGTGTGGCTGATCTCCAGCATCCGGCTGCTGGCGCCCGTCAACCATATTGACGGCAAGGAAATCGGCACCCCGGAGCTGCGCCGGCAGCTCACCGCGGAGCTCAACGCGCTGTACGCCACGATCCAGTGATCTTCCCCGCCCCCAACGGCAACGCGGGGTGCCTAGCGCCCGGCCGGGCGCCGGAATTGCGCCGTAGCCGACCTCGCGTTACTGGACGGACCGTTACTTAACATGACGGCGGCGGCGGTGCGGGCCGGCGTCGCAGGTGTTACGTTTTTGGTGAGTAATGAGAACCGGCGCCAAGCCCTGACTGGCCGGTCGGCAACCCTCCTTCCGCGGCGGGGTGCCTCAGGTGAATACTCGGCATATCGACCACTCGAGCTGCAAGCGTGAAAGAAGGAGATCCGTCGTGCCTGACGCGTCCGCCCCCGCTGTCCCCGTAACAGCACCCGCCCCGACCCCCGCAGTCCCCGGTGCCGCCGAGGAGAGACTGGCGTACCGCCTGTTCACCGGCGCCGATGACCGCGCCTTCTGCGAGCGCGTCTCGGCCGCCCTGACGGAGGGCTATGTGCTGCACGGCGGCCCTGCCGCCACGTCCAACAGCGGCCGCGTAATCGTGGCCCAGGCCGTCGTGCTGCCGGCCGCGGTCGCCAGCGCCGATGCCGCCGTCGCCAATGCCGTGGATGACCTTGAGTTCGACGGCGAGGGCCACGCGTGAGCTACGCCGGGGACCTCAGCCCGCAGGAGGCCTGGGCCAAGCTGGAAGACGGCGCCATCCTGGTGGACGTCCGCACCGAGGGCGAATGGGCGCACATCGGCATCCCGGACACCAAGGAAACGGAGAATGACCCGCTCTTCATCCAGTGGAACCTGGCCGGCGGCATTCCCAACTCCCAGTTCGTTGAGCAGCTCAAGCAGCAGACGCCGGAGAATGCCGGCACCGAACTGGTCTTCCTGTGCCGTTCGGGCGCCCGGTCCATCGCCGCGGCGATCGCGGCGACGGAGGCCGGGTTCATCTCCTACAACGTCCTTGAGGGCTTTGAAGGCGAGCCGGACCGCTACGGCGAACGCACCGTCAACGGCTGGAAAAACCGGGGCCTGCCCACCAACCTCGGAAAGCACTAAGTGAGCTTCAACCCCGACGCCACGGGCTGGAGCGCCGACACCCAGGCCGTCCGCGGCGGACTCGACCGCACCGGCTTCCAGGAAACCTCCGAACCGGTCTTCCTGAATTCCGGTTTCGTGTACGAATCCGCGGCCGCCGCGGAGCGTGCCTTTACCGGTGAGGACGAGCGCTTCGTCTACTCCCGCTACGGAAACCCCTCGGTGGCCACGTTCCAGGAGCGGCTCCGGCTGCTCGAAGGCACCGAGGCCTGCTTCGCCACCGCCTCGGGCATGTCCGCGGTCTTCACTGCCCTCGGCGCCCTGCTGGCCGCCGGCGACCGGGTCGTCGCGGCCCGTTCGCTGTTCGGGTCCTGCTTCGTGATCCTCAACGAAATCCTTCCCCGCTGGGGCGTCGAGACGGTCTTTGTGGACGGCCCGGACCTGGAGCAGTGGCGGGCGGCGCTGTCCGAACCGACGACGGCGGTCTTCTTCGAGTCGCCGTCGAACCCGATGCAGGAAATCGTGGACATCGCCGCCGTGAGCGACCTCGCGCACGCCGCCGGGGCGACGGTCGTCGTCGACAACGTCTTCGCCACCCCCCTGCTGCAGCGCTGCGGGGAGCTCGGCGCAGACGTGGTCGTGTATTCAGGGACCAAGCACATCGACGGCCAGGGCCGGGTGCTCGGCGGGGCGATCCTGGGTACCAAGGAGTTCATCGAGGGCCCGGTCAAGCAGCTCATGCGCCACACCGGACCGGCGCTCTCCGCGTTCAACGCCTGGGTGCTGACCAAGGGGCTGGAGACCATGGCCCTGCGCGTGAACCACTCCTCCGCGTCCGCGTTGCGGCTGGCCGAATGGCTTGAGGAGCAGCCCGCCGTCAGCTGGGTCAGGTATCCGCTCCTGCCGTCCCACCCGCAGTACGAGCTGGCCGCCCGGCAGATGAAGGCCGGCGGCACCGTGCTGACCTTCGAGCTCTCCCCGTCCGCCGGACGTTCGGCGAAAGAGGCGGCGTTCGCGCTGCTCGATGCGTTGCGGATCATCGACATCTCCAACAACCTGGGCGATTCGAAATCGCTCATCACCCACCCCTCCACCACAACGCACCGGGCCATGGGGCCCGAGGGCCGGGCGGCGATCGGGCTCGGCGACGGCGTCGTGCGCCTCTCCGTGGGCCTTGAGGACCTCGAGGACCTGGTCCGCGACCTCGGCCAGGCGCTCAAGCAGGTCTAGGGCTGTGCCGGTCCGCCGTCAGGGCCGGCCGCGGCGGACCCGGCCCAGGGAGGAGCCCTGGTCCGCAGGGTCCCCCGTAACGGTTCCCTGAATGGTCACGTCGGCGGCCCGTTCGACGACGGCGGCCAGCCCTCCTGGGTGGAACGGCTCCCGCTGCAGCTGCGACCCGGTGCCCTCCGCCAGGATCCGGCCGACGCCCGCCCGCACCAGCTCCAGCTCACCCTGCTCCTCCAGCACGGGGGCCACAAAGTCCACGAGCGCATGGACCACTTCCGCGGCGGGAGCCGGGGTGAAGGTGCCGAAGTCCAGCAGCTGCCCGCCGAGTCCGCAGTTGCTGGCCTGCCAGGCGGCCATCCGCAGCAGCAGGGTCGGCACCGGGGCGGGATCGACGCCGTCGTTCCATTCCCGGGACGCCGACTCGACGAGCGCACGCACCAGCACGGCGATCAGCGCCGCGTCCTCGGCGCGGAGGCAGACATCGGCGACCCGGATCTCCACGGTGGGATGCTGCCGGCACAGCCGTGCGTCGAAGTAGACCATCCCTTCGTCCATCAGGACGCCGCTTTCGATCAGCCGGGTCACCACCCGCCGGTAGACCGGCAGGCTGCCGAAGATCATCGTGGGACCCGACCCGGGCCAGCGGTTCCAGGCCTGCGTGCGGTAGCTTTCGAACCCGGTCTCCGCGCCGTTCCAGTAGGGGGAGTTCGCGCTGAGCGCGATCAGCACGGCGAGCTTGTCGCGGATCCGGTCCATCACGGCCACGCCTTCCTCCGGAGACTCCACGAAGGTATGGACGTGCAGGCCGCAGGTCAGCTGGTTCCGGACCGTGAGTCCGAAGCGTTGCTGCATGGTCAGATAGCGCTGGTTCGGCGTCAGGTGCGTGGCGGAACCGTGCGGCGAGGTGGCGAGGGCGGCGACGCGGCCGCCGTGCACCCGGGCGGCGCGGTCCGCGTGGGCCCGGCCCTGATTGAGCTGCCGGAGCAGTTCGGTGTAGTCCAGGCACGGCCGCGTCTGGGTTTCGATCTGTTCCAGTTTGAGTTCGTAGCTGAAATCGGTGCCGACGCCGACGTCGTGCAGCCGTGCCGGGTCGACCGGGCCCGCGTCCTGCTTCGGCGGGACCAGGCTGGGCAGCATGACGTCGGCGAGGGCCAGCAGCATCCCCGTTTCGGGGTCCACTATCAGCAGTTCTTCCTCCACGCCGAAGGTGCGCATGGTTCTATTGTGCGTCAGGATCCAACGAAACGCTCTACCTCAACGCGGGGTCACTCCGCACCGCATGCGGCGTCTCCCGATGGGCGCGGAGTGACCCCCGTGGCCTGGAAATGTCCAGAGGATTCAGTCTTGGAAGTACTCGATCTTCGCGCCGATGGTGTTGAGCCGCTCGGCCAGGTCCTCGTAGCCGCGCTCGATCACGTAGATGTTGCGCAGTTCCGAGACGCCGCGGGCGGCGAGCATTGCCAGCAGCAGGCAGGCCGCGGGGCGGAGAGCCGGAGGGCAGCCCACCTCGGCCGCGCGCCATTTGGTGGGTCCGTTGACGTAGATCCGGTGCGGGTCCAGCAGCTGCACCCTGGCGCCGAGTTTGTTCAGCTCGGTCAGGTAGATCGCCCGGTTGTCATAGACCCAGTCGTGGATCATTGTCTGGCCCTCGGCATTCGCGGCGATGACCGCGAAGAAGGGCAGATTGTCGATGTTCAGCCCGGGGAAGGGCATGGGGTGGATCTTGTCTTCGGGGGCCCGCAGTTCCGAGGTCCGGGTGGTGACATCCACCAGCCGGGTGCGCCCGTTCCGGGCCAGGTATTCGCCGGACACCTCCAGCCGCTGGCCCATCTGTTCCAGCGTCGCGAGTTCGATTTCCATGAACTCGATCGGGACGCGCCGGATGGTCACATCCGAGTTGGTGACGATGCCGGCGGTGATCAGGCTCATCGCCTCGATCGGGTCCTCGGAGGGGAAATATTCGATGTCGGCGTCGACGGCGGGGCGGCCGGTGATCTTCAGCGTGGTGGTGCCCACGCCCTCGATCCCGACGCCGAGCATCTGCAGGTAGAAGCAGAGGTCCTGCACCATGTAGTTGGGGCTGGCGTTGCGGATGACAGTGGTGCCGCTGCGGTGTGCGGCGGCCATGATGGCGTTTTCGGTGACGGTGTCGCCGCGTTCGCTGAGCACAAAGGAACGGTCGTGCCGGTCCGACGGCGGCGCCTGCACGGCGTAGAAGCCGGCCTTGGCGTCGACGCTGAGGCCGAACTGGCGCAGCGCCTGCATGTGCGGCTGCACGGTGCGGGTGCCGAGGTCGCAGCCGCCGGCGTAGGGCAGCCGGTAGGCGTTGGATTCATCCAGGAGCGGGCCCAGCAGCATGATGACACTGCGGGTCCGGCGGGCCGCCTCGACGTCCATCGAATCGAGGTCCAGCACGGCGGGGCGGCGGATCTGCAGGTCACTGGCGTTGAGCCAGGTGCATTCGACGCCGATGCTGGTCAGCACCTCGACGATCCGGTTGACCTCTTCGATCCGGGCGAGCCGCCGCAGGGTCGTGGTGCCGCGGTTGATCAGGCTGGCGCAGAGCAGGGCGACGCCGGCGTTCTTGCTGCTGTTGACGTCGACGGAGCCGGACAGGGTGCGGCCGCCCTCGACCCGGAGGTGCGTCATGGCCGGCCGGCCCACCTTGACGATGCTGCGGCCGAAGATGGACTCGAGCCGCTGGATCATTTTCAGGCTCAGGTTTTGCTTGCCCTGTTCCATTCGGGCAATCGCGCTCTGGCTGGTGCCCAGCTCGGCGGCGAGCTGCCCCTGGGTCCAGCCTTTCTGGCCACGGGCGTCGCGGAGCAGGGCGCCAACTTCTTCAGCAGTCTCTTGAGTCATACCCAGAAAATATCACGAATGATCTACCAACACGCGGCATTCCGGTCGCAATGCCGCCAATCTCACAGGAATACCCGTTCCGTGCGATAACCGCAGCTACTGCCGGGCGAGAAAGACCATGTTCCAGGTACCCGCCGCCAGCGAGGCGGCGACGGCGGTACCGGCAATCAGCACCCCGCCCAGCAGCACCCAGGCATCCACCCCGCTGAAGCTCGATTTCCGGGCCCAGGTCCGGTGTGCGCCGCCGAAGCCCCGGGCCTCCATGGTGACCGCGAGCCGGGAGGCGCGCCGGACGGCCTGCACCAGCAACCCGAAGCTCTGCCCCAGGGTGGCGCGGAGCCGCTGCAGCGGATTCCCGTGGGAGCCCACGCCGCGAGCGCGGCGTGCCATGCCGATGGTCTGCCATTCTTCGCCCATGAGCCCCACGAGCCGCATCGCCGCAAGGGTCCCGAGGACGAAACGGTGCGGCAGCTTCGCCTTCTGCGCGAGGGCATCCGCCAGGTCCGTGGGGTCTGTGCAGCTCATCAGCAGCACCGCCGGCAGCGCGATGGCCAGGCCGCGGATCATGAACCCCACTCCGAGTTCGAGGGAGCCCTCGCTGATCGACCAGATCCTGGCGTCGAGCAGGATGCTCCCGCTGTCGGGGGCCAGGATCGTGGTGCTCCAGCCGCCCAGCGCGGCGGCCAGAATCAGCGGCCAGCCCCGCTGCCAGAGCAGGCCGAGGGTCAGTCCGGCCAGCGGAAGAAGCGCCAGCTCGAACGCGAGGGCCACCGAGGCGGACACCCAGTCGATCGACAGCGCCAGCACCATCGTAATGAGCATCACGGCGGCGAACTTCGCCAGCGGGTTGGCGCGGGTCAGCAGGGCATGGTTGCCGCGCAGCGTCAGTTCCTGCCTCATGGCGCGGGGACCTTCCCCGGTTGCCGGTGTCTCGGTTCTGGATGTCCCGGTTCCCGGCGTTCCGGGGCCCGGAGGCTCAGCTCGGTGCCGCCCAGGACCGCGCTGAATTCGGCATCGTGCGTCACGGACACAACGGCCGTGCCGTCGTCGAGCAGTTCGGAGAGGAAGGAGGCGAGCTCGGCCCAGGTGTTGGCGTCCTGGCCGAAGGTGGGTTCGTCCAGGACGAGCACCTGGGGATGGGCGGCGAGGACAGTGGCCACCGACAGGCGCCGCTTTTCGCCGCCCGAGAGCGTGTAGGGGTTGGCGTCCACGAGCTCCGTGAGCCGCAGCCGCTCCAGCAGCTCGTCCACACGATCCTCGCCGCGGCCCAGGTGCCGGGGCCCGAACATCAGCTCGTCGAGCACCCGGCCGGTGACGAACTGGTGCTCGGGTTCCTGGAACACGGTGCCGATCCTGGCGATCAGCTGCTGGGCCTTCCACCGGTACGGGTCAATCCCGGCGCCGGCGCTGAGTTCCACGGTGGCAGAGACCCTGCCGGACACGGGCGCGAGCAGCCCGGCGAGCGTGAGGGCGAAGGTGGACTTCCCCGAGCCGTTGGGCCCGGTGACGGTCAGGGCCTCCCCGGCCCGGACCTGGGCCGTGATGCCGGCCTGCACGGGCTGCGGCGGGATGGGCCGGAAGCCGCCGCGGAGACCGGCCCGCCGCGGACGTTCGCGCGAAACGGCCAGGTCCTCCGCGGCCAGCAGCAGCCGCCCCGCGGTGCCGGCACCGGGCGCGGTTCTCCCGGATGCCCCGGCGTCCCGTGTGCCGCGCGCGCGGGTCGGGGGCGCGTAACCGGGCACCCAGACGCCCGCCGCGGTGAGCATGTCCCGTGCCTGCGCCAGGACCTGGTCCGGCGGCCCGTCGATCAGCACGGCGGAGTCCGTGGCGGAACCGGGCTGCAGCACCACGATCCGGTCCACGAGGTCCTTCCAGACCGAGACCCGGTGCTCCACCACCACCAGGGTGGCGCCGGTCTTATCCAGGCAGCGGCCGACGGCGTCGCGGACCTCCAAGACGCCGGCGGGATCGAGGTTCGCGGTTGGTTCGTCGAGCAGGATCAGTCCGGGGCGCATCGCCAGGATGCCGGCGAGCGCCAGGCGCTGCTTCTGCCCCCCGGAGAGCGACGACGTCGGGTGGTCCAGCGGCAGCCGGCCCAGCCCGACGTCGTCGAGCGCTTCCGCGACCCGTGACCAGATATCCGCCGCGGGCACGGACAGGTTCTCCGCGCCGAACGCGACGTCGTCGCCGAGGCGCGAGAGCACCACCTGGGTCTCCGGGTCCTGCTGCATCAGCCCGGCCCGGCCGCGCCGGGACCGCGGCGGGGCACCGTCGATCAGCAGGCTGCCGGACTCGTCCGCATCCTCGGCCTCCGCCGCGGCGCCGGAGGCAGGGTGAGCGCCGCCCGTGGAGTTGTCGCCGAGCACACCGGCCAGGGCGTGGAGCAGCGTGGATTTGCCGGCACCCGAGGGTCCCAGCAGCAGCACGCGCTCCCCGGGCCGGATGTCCAGGTCTAGGCCGCTCACCGCGGGCCGGGACCGGCCGGCGTGCCGCCAGCCCCAGCCCCGGGCGGTGACCGTGGCCGGGCGGACCGTATCGGAGGATGTCATGATCGGTGTTCGGACGTCAGGAGAAGACCGGCTCCGTGGCGGCTTTGCGGGAGGCAAAGGAACTCAGCACACCGGTCCTGGCCAGGCCGCGGGTGGCGAGCCAGGACAGCCCGCCGGCGATCACGGCGCCCGAGATGGCCGTGAAAATGATGTACGCGAGCTTGTCCCCGCCGGCGTACGCGATGTTCCAGCCCCAGGGCAAAAACGAATCATTCAAACCGCAGAACAGGCCCGCCCCGGCACCGGCCAGCAGGGACACCGGCAGGTTGAACTTCTTGTACATGAAGGCGGCGAAAACCAGTTCGGCGCCAAGGCCCTGCAGCATGCCGGAGATGAGTACGGTGGTGCCGTACTGCGAGCCCATGATCAGCTCGCCGGTGGCGGCCACGGTTTCGCAGAACAGTGCGGCGCCCGGTTTGCGGATAATGAGCATGCCCAGTACCGCGGGGATCATCCAGCCGCCGGCGTAGAGCCCGGTGAGCGGCGGGTAGAACGCGTTGACGGGGGCGGAAATGAGGTTGGCGCCCTGGGACCAGGCCCAGAAGATGACGCCGCCAGCCACCGCGATCAACGCGGCCACCACAATGTCCACCACACGCCAGTTGTGGCTGCGCTTGGCGGGCGTCGGGGATGGTTGGTGCTTGGCAGGTTCTTGCTTGGCAGGTTCTTGCTTGGCAGATGTGTGCTCGGCTGATGTGTCAGTCATATCGTCCTCCTGAGGAACAGGAGGGGAGAGTGACCCGGGGGCCCACAGCTTCCGCCGCCGTCCCGCGCACTCTGAGAACTCGACTCCCTTGCGCCGGTACTAACCGGATCAGGTTCGAGGGTCTGCGGCTGTCCGCACTCTCAGCGCCCACCTGTGGTTTCCCCGGATTCCTCCGGTGATGCCCGACGGCGGCGCTCCCCTGTCGTATCTAAATATCGCCCTTGTGGGCGTGGACCAGTTTACACCCGTGAAGGGTTGTTTTCCCGGGCCCGCCGTCACAATCCGCCGGCTTCGGCGCCCGCGCCCCGCAGCGGCCGGCTTGGTAGAGTCGCACAAAGCATGGGAACGCCGGACGCCGGGGCCTGCCGGCCACAGCGGCGGCTTACAAACGGAAGCTGAATCAATTGAACAATTCACCAGTGACTTCCCCCGACTACGACCCGGACGCCGCGGAACCGCAGCCGCACGGGTCCCTGGGTGCGCTCATCGGCCGCATTTTGGCCGAAATGAATGAGCTGCAGTTCCGGTCGTTCAGCAAGGATGACGCCCTGGACCTGGGACTCCTCCTGGTGGAACTGGGCCGGCGGCGTTCCCACCCGATCGCCATCGATATCACCAAAGGTGAGCAGGTGCTTTTCCACGCGGCGCTGGAGGGCGCCACCCCGGACAACGAACGCTGGATCAGGGCCAAGCAGCGCACTGCCGTGCGGTACGAGGTCCCCTCGCTGCTGGTCGGCCTCCGGGCACGGGCAGCCGGGGGAAGGATCGAGGACAACGCCTGGTTCGACCAGCAGGAGTTCGCCGCGCACGGCGGCGCCTTCCCCATCTACCTGCGCGGAACCGGGATGGTCGCCACCGTCACGGTCTCCGGGCTGCCGCAGAAGGCCGACCACGAGCTGGTGGTGGAAGCCCTCTCGGAGATCCTGGGCCGCGCCGCGCCGTCGGACTAGACCCAGCCGCTCACCGCATCGAGGACATGCTCGCTACGCTGCTGGCGCTTCCCCTGCGGGGGCCGCCCCCGGGGCGCCCTCCGCGGCCAGGACCCGCATCGCCCGGCGCCCGCTAGGCGTATGGCAGGACCAGGTCGGCGTAACGCGCTTTGATGGTCTCCAGCGTGCTGTCGCCGTCCGTGTCCCAGATTTCCTGGTTGAAGATTTCCACTTCGATGTCGCCGGTGTAGCCGGCGTCGCGGACCCAGGTTCCGATCGTGGCGAAGTCGATGACGCCGTCGCCCATGTATCCCCTCGACAGCAGTGCGTCGGTGGCGATGGGAAGGTTGAAATCGCAGACCTGATAGGACGCGATCCGGTGTTCCCGGCCGGCACGGTCAATCTGCGCCTTCAGTTCCGGGTCCCACCAGACGTGGAAGGTGTCGACGGCGACGCCGACGGTGCTCGTGTCGAAGGGAGCGGCGAGGTCGAGGGCCTGGCCCAGGGTGGAGATCAGGGCGCGGTCCGCGGCGTACATGGGATGCAGCGGCTCGAGCACCAGGCGGACACCGTTTTCGGCGGCGAACGGCACCAGGTCAGCCAGGCGGTCGGCAACGCGCCGCCGCGCGGCCACCACGTCCTTTTCGCCCGGGGCCAGTCCGCCCACCACAAGGAACAGCTCCCGGGTGTCGAGAGCCACTGCCTCGAGGATGGCCGCCCGGTTATCGGCCAGGGCCGCTGCCTGGCCCTCCCGGTCAGCCGCGGTGAGGAACCCGCCGCGGCAGAGCGAGGACACCCGCAGGCCGGCGTCCCTGATCAGCCTGGCAGCCTCGTCCAGCCCGGCGTCAGCGACGATGTCCCGCCAGGGGCCGATCGCGGGGATACCGGCCCGGACGCACCCGTCGACCGCCTCGGCCAGGGTCCATCTCTTCGTGGTGGCGCTGTTCAGGGACAGCCGGGAAAAGTCGCTCATCGTGTTACTCCGTTGATTCGAAGGAAATCGGACATCCGGAACGCGGCGAGGGCCGGGCGCTGGAGCAGTCCGGCTTGGTCAGCCAGCTCGAAGGTCTTCGCCAAATGGACCACTGAGCGGCCGGAATGCAGCCCGCCCACCATCTGGAAGCCCGGCTGCTGCCCGTTGAGCCAGGACAGAAACGCGATGCCGGTTTTGTAGTAGAACGTGGGCGCACTGAAAATGTGCTTGCCCAGTTCCCGGGTGGAATCCAGAATGGCGCGACCCCGGGCGGCGTCTCCGGCGTCGTAGGCCTGCAGCGCGGCGGACGCTGCCGGGTAGATCGCAGCGAAAATACCCAGCAGCGCGTCCGAGTGGCGGGTGCCGTCACCGTGGATCAGTTCCGGATAGTTGAAATCGTCACCGGTGTAAAGCCGGACCCCGCTGGGCAGCGCCGCCCGGAGGGAGACCTCATGGGCCGCGTCCAGCAACGAAACCTTGACACCGTCAACCTTGGATGAGTTCTCCCGGATCAGGCTGAGGAACGTTTCGGTGGCCTGGGAGACGTCGTGCGAGCCCCAGTACCCGGCCAAGGCGGGGTCGAACATGGTGCCCAGCCAGTGCAGGATGACGGGCCGGTCAACTTCCCGGAGCAAGGTGGAGTAGACGCTCAGGTAGTCGTCTGGCCCCTGGGCGACCTTCGCCAAGGCGCGCGAGGACATCAGGATGACTTTCGGTCCTGCCTCACTCACGACCGCGATCTGCTCGCGGTAGGCCTCCAGCACCGCCTGAACCCCGGCGGCGCCGGGCTGCAGGAGTTCCAGCTCGAGCTGGTCGGTACCTGCCCCGCAGGACACCAGGTCCCGGACTGACTTTCCGGCCGTGGCGGCGCCATTGGCTGCGACGACGGAGGCCGCTTCGACACCGGTGCGCTTAATGAGCTGCTGCGTGGCAGCCCAGTCCAGGCCCATGCCGCGCTGGGCGGTGTCCATGGCGTCGGCGACGCCCAGGCCGTAGGACCAGAGCTCGTGCCGGTAGGCCATGGTGGCTTCCCAGTCGAGGCGCGCTGGTGCGCCGGGGGTGTTGTCGGCGGTGGCGTCGGGGATGACGTGCGCGGCGGCGTAGGCGCGGCGCGACGTCAGGGGCGCAGTCGGGCGGGCCCAGGGCGTGCTGTCCTGCAGGCGGTATTCCCGTGTGCCGCCGTCGTGGGACGGAAGGATCAGGGATGTCATCAGAGCGTGATCTCCGGGATATCGATGGTGCGGCGCTCGTCATTGGACTGCAGGCCCAGCTCCGCGAGCTGCACGCCGCGGGCTGCGGAGAGCAGGCCGAAGCGGTGCTCGCGGCCTGCCACAACGTCGCGCAGGAATTCCTCCCATTGGAGCTTGAAGCCGTTGTCGAGTTCGGCGTTCGCAGGTACTTCCTGCCACTGGCTGCGGAAGGATTCCGTGACCGGCAGATCCGGATTCCAGACGGGCTTGGGCGTGTGGGCGCGCTGCTGCGCGACACACTTGTTCAGGCCGGCGACGGCGGAGCCATGCGTGCCGTCGATCTGGAATTCCACAAGTTCGTCACGGTAGACCCGGACTGCCCAGGACGAGTTGATCTGCCCGACAACCTGGTCGCCACCTGGGGTTTCGAGTTCGAAGATGCCGTAGGAGGCGTCATCGGCGGTGGCCGCGTATTCCTTGCCGGCCTCGTCCCAGCGTGCCGGGATGTGGGTGGCGGTCTTGGCGGTGACGCTCTTGACCTTGCCGATGATGCCTTCGAGGACATAGTTCCAGTGGCAGAACATGTCGGTGGTCATTCCGCCGCCGTCTTCCTTGCGGTAGTTCCAGGACGGGCGCTGGGCAGCCTGCACGTCGCCCTCGAAGACCCAGTAGCCGAATTCGCCGCGGATGGACAGGACGCGGCCAAAGAACCCTTCGTCCACGAGCCGGCGCAGTTTGACCAGGCCCGGCAGGTACAGCTTGTCGTGCACAACGCCTGCAGTGACGCCGGCCTCAGCGCCGATGCGCGCCAGCTCGATCGCTTCTTCCAGAGTTTCAGCAGTCGGCTTCTCGGTGAAGATGTGTTTGCCGGCCAGCATGGCCTTCTTGAGGGTGGCAGCACGCAGGCTAGTCATGGACGCGTCGAAAATAACGTCGACGCTGGGATCGTTGATGACGGAGTCGAGATCGGTGGTCCATTCCGCGACCTTGTGCAGCTCCGCGAGCTCACGGATCTTGGCTTCGTTTCGGCCCACCAGGATCGGCTCGACCTGGACGCGGGTGCCGTCTTCCAGCGTGAATCCGCCGGCGTCGCGGATGGGAAGAATGGAACGCAGCAGGTGCTGGCGGTACCCCATCCGCCCGGTAATGCCGTTCATGGCGATGCGGATCGTCTTTGTTTCGAAGCCCATGGCGTGTCCTCCAGAGTGGATGGTTGTCGGTCAAGCTGCTGGGAAAGCGCATTCCCACTTTCTTCATCATGCATTCCCGCAGCCACATTGGCAAGCGCTTTCCAAGAAATTGCTACACTGTGATCAACGCCAAGGGTTCGATTGCCCGAAGGTAAAGAGCCAAGTCGAGGGGAATACCGTGGCCGCGAGCACACTAGCCGAGGTGGCCCGACTGGCCGGGGTCTCCCTGGCCACCGCTTCCCGCGTCCTAAATGGATCTGCCAGGACGCCCGGCCCCGGCATCGCGGAGCGGGTCCGGAAGGCCGCCGACTCGCTTGGCTACGTTCCCAACGCCCAGGCCCAGGGGCTGGCCAGGTCGAGCTCCGGCCTGATCGGGCTGATTGTGCATGACATCGCCGACCCCTACTTCGCGTCCATCGCCCGCGGTGTCCAGAAGACGGCGCGGGACCAGCACAAGATGGTCCTGCTGGCCACCACCGACGGAACACCGGACGATGAGCGCGCCGCCGTCGCTGCCTTCGCTGCCCGCCGGGCAGACTCCATCGTGATTGCCGGGTCGCGCTCCACCCGAGCGCAGGACGGTGCGGCCAACGCCGCCCTGGCCGCCGAACTTGACCGGTACTGCCGCAATGGCGGCCGGGTGGGCACGGTGGGACACCCCATCCTCGGAACAACATCCCCGGAGGGATACCACGTCGTGGCCGTCCCGAATGAAGAACTGGCCGCTGAGCTCGCCCGCGAGCTCGCCGCGGGCCACCACCCGGACGGCTTCACCATCATCGGCGGCCCCGACGGGCTGCTCACCTCCGACGACCGCGTCCGCGGTTTCCAGCGCGGACTGGCCGCGGCCGGCGTCCCGCAGGCGGAGGTCCTGCGCACCGGATTCGACCGCGCCGGAGGCTACGAGGCAGGGCTGACGCTGGCAAGAAGGCTCCGCGGCACACGAAACGCTGAGGCACCGCCACGTGGTGCAGCGTCCCGGCCGTGCGTCTTTGCCGTCAATGACGTCATGGCCATTGGCGCCGTGGCAGCGCTGCGCGCCAAAGGATTGAAGGTCCCCCGGGACGTCATGGTCGCAGGTTTCGACGACATAGAAACGTTGCAGGACTTCCGCCCGCCCCTGACCACGGTCCACCTGCCCTTGGAGGAGCTGGGCAGGCTCGCCGCGCT
This sequence comes from Pseudarthrobacter ribosi, assembly GCF_055412865.1. Taxonomy (NCBI): domain Bacteria; kingdom Bacillati; phylum Actinomycetota; class Actinomycetes; order Micrococcales; family Micrococcaceae; genus Pseudarthrobacter; species Pseudarthrobacter ribosi. The sequence continues at coordinate 59,915 of NZ_JBVAYZ010000014.1, forward strand.
GGGAGGCGTCGAAGTTTCAGGCGAAGATGCCCCCGCCCGCCCGAGGGTCACCGGTAACGTCATCCTCCGACGCAGTACCGGGACCGGTGCCGCGGCTCACCCCGCGGGCAAGGACCGCTAGGCTAGGGGAAACCCTGTTTCCTCCCACAAGGAGTCCGAAGAATGAACATCTTGATCAAACTGCTCGGCACCGGCGTCAGCCTGCTCGCCGGCTTTGTTGGCACCAAGCTCGTAGACAGCTTCTGGGAGAAAGCAACCGGCAGCCAGCCGCCCAAGGGCAACGACGACGATGTGCCCACCACGCTGCGCTCGGCCCTGACTTTCGCGCTGATCTCAGCGGCCGTCAGCGCCATCATCCAGGTCCTCGCCAACCGCGGCACCCAGCGCGCGATTACGCGCTTCGCCAAGTCCCAGGACATCGTTTAGGGCGCATCGTTTAGGGCGCATCGTTTAGCCCTCACCGCCCGGCGGTGGCCTCGTCGCCGTCGTCATCGGCTAAACCGCGTTTGCCGGCCGCCTGCTGCACCACTGCCTCGAGTTCGTCCGTGCTGAGCAGCTCCGGGTGCAGGTGCTTCGTCCGGTAACCGGCGCGGCCGACCATATGCGCGGACACCGGGACGGTGAGCAGCTGGAAGATCCACGCCACGACCAGCACCGGCCAGACCCACCAGGTGCGCATTTGCAGGCCCAGCGCGAAGAGCAGCAGGAACAGTCCCAGCACCTGCGGCTTGGTGGCTGCGTGCATCCGCGTCATGAGGTCCGGGAAGCGGAGCAGGCCCACCGCCGCGGCGAGGGACATCAGGGCGCCGACCACCATAAAGACCGCCGAGACGGCGTCGATCACGGTGTCGCCGGAAAATGTCTCAGGATTCACGGGTCTTCTCCCGACGGTCGGCAACGAAGCGGGCGACCGTGACGGAGCCGACGAACCCGATGAGGGACACCGCCACCAGCAGCATGAGGTTGTTGAGGTTCCGGTTAGCGGCCATGTCGATACACAGCGCGGCGCCCACGATGGCCAGCAGCACGTCCGCGGCCAGCACCCGGTCCAGCAGCGAGGGGCCCCGCGCGATCCGGATGATCGCGCCTCCGGCGGCCAGGGAGAGCACCACGGCGGTGACGGTCAGGACCAGCTGCATCATGCCGCCACCTCCTGGTTGAGGGCGGACAGTTCGGCTTTGGTGCCCATGATCCTGATCAGTCCCGCTTCCGTGTCGCGGACGTCCTTGCGCAGCTGCGCGGCGTCCACGGCGTTGCGGACGTTGATGCCGTGGATGTAGAGCGTGGACGTGGAGCGGTCCACCTCCACGACAAGCGAACCGGGGATCAGCGCCGTGATGTGGCCGGTCGCGGTGACCAGCAGGTCGGAGTGGCTCCGGAGCGGGACGGCAACGACGGCGCTGATCACCTTGGGGCCCTTCGCCACGGCCAGGTAGAGGACCTGGAAGCTCGCTGCCACCACTTTGGCCAGGAACATCACGGCGAACGGAACCGCCCGGAGCACGTTGAAGCGCCCGCCGAGTTCCACCGGCGGCAGGTAGAACAGCCGGGCCACCAGGACGGCGATAAGGGCACCGAAAAGCAGGTTCCCGGGGCTGAAGTCCCGCCAGAGGGCGCCCCAGACGATTACGAGCCACACCAGCAGCGGGAGTTCCTGCCGCAGCGAGATCCGTTTCCGGCTCATTTGGACACTTCCAGCGGCTCGGGCTGGGCGATCGCGGGGACGGGCGCGTCCTCGCCGAGGACCGCCTGGATGTACGAGGTCCGGTCCAGCATCTCGACGGCGGACTGGTCCGCCACCCTAAACAGCGGACCGGCGAAGATGGTCAGGCCGACGCCGAAGATGACCAGGCCCAGGGTGGACCCCACCATGGTCCGCGGCAGCAGGGTGACGTTGGTTTTGCCGGCCCGGTCCCCCGTGGCCGAATCCGCGGGGGCGGCCAGCAGCACCGGATCGGGGTGTTCGGCGTCCTCGGGCTTGCGCCAGAAGGCGCGGTTCCAGACGCGGGCGATGGCCAGCAGGGTCAGCAGGCTGGTCAGCACCCCGCCGATCACCAGGGCGTAGGCCAGCGGGGTTCCCAGCTGCACCCCGGCCTGCAGCAGCCCCAGTTTGCCCAGGAACCCGGAGAACGGCGGGATGCCAGCCAGGTTCATGGCCGGAACGAAGAAGAGCACCGCCAACATCGGCGACAACTTCGCGAGCCCGGCGACGCGGTCCATCGAGGAACTGCCGCCGCGGCGTTCAATCAGGCCGGTGACCAGGAACAGGCTGGTCTGGATGGTGATGTGGTGCGCCACGTAGTAGACGGCGGCGCCGAGCCCGGCCACCGAGGACATCGCGAGTCCGAACACCATGTAGCCGATGTGGCTGACCAGGGTGAAGGACAGGAGTCGTTTGATGTCGCTCTGGGCCAGGGCGCCCAGGATCCCCACGATCATAGTCAATAGGGCGGCGACCATCAGCGGGGTATTAAAGGTGTCACCCGGGAACAACAGCGTTTCGGTGCGGACGATCGCGTAGACACCCACCTTCGTGAGCAGGCCGGCGAACACCGCCGTGACCGGGGCCGGCGCCGTCGGGTAGGAGTCCGGGAGCCAGAAGGACAGCGGGAAGATGGCCGCCTTGATGCCGAACGCCACGAGCAGCATCACGTGCAGCAGATTCTGCGTGCCCTGGTCCAGGTCCGCGAGCTTGACGGCGAGGTCGGCCATGTTGATGGTGCCGGTGGCGCCGTAGATCATCGCGATCGCGATCAGGAAGAGCACCGAGGACACCACGGAGACCACCACGTAGGTCACGCCGGCCCGGATCCGCGGCCCCGTCCCGCCGAGGGTCATCAGCACGTAGCTGGCGGTCAGCAGGATCTCGAATCCCACGTAGAGGTTGAACAGGTCCCCGGAGAGGAAGGCGTTGGACACCCCGGCGACCAGGATCAGGTACGTGGGGTGGAAGATCGACACCGGCGCGTCCCGGTCGCCGTCGGCCATGCCCTGCCCGGTGGCGTAGATCAGCACGGCGAGGCTCACGGAGGAGGAGACCACCAGCATCAGCGAGGAGAACTGGTCCACCACCATCACGATGCCCCACGGCGGGAGCCAGCCGCCGATATTGACCGCCGCCGTTCCACCGTTCCAGACAGAGGCCATCAGCCAGCACTCCAGCAGCAGCGTCAGGGACAGCAGCGCAATGCTCACGGTCCGTTGGGCGCGCGAGTGCCGGATCAGCAGGAAGGTCAGGGCCGCGCCGAGGATGGGAAGGAGGACGGCGAGCGGGGCGAAACTGGCAACGTTCACTGTCCGCCTCCTTCCTTGGGTGGGGTGATTTTCAGGGATCCGGGCTGTTCCTCCGAGGCGGCTTCCCCGGCGTCGAGCTTGCGGCCGGCGACCTTGACCGTGGCCACGGCCCCGTCGGGAACGTCGGACACCGACTGGCCGTCCGAGCCGATCATGGTCAGGGGGAACTCGGAGGTTTCCACCGGGATCACGGAGTCGTCCTCCACGTCGAAGCTGGGGGTCTTCGCGACCCTGCGGTCCTCGGCGTCGTCCTGGATCTCATCCTCGCGGGCCAGCACCCAGGTCCGGTAAATGATGCCGAGCATAAACGCCGTGACGGCGAAGGAAATCACGATCGAGGTCAGGATCAGGGCCTGCGGCAGCGGATCGTTGTACTCCGCGGCGGCGGTGTCCTTGCTGTACATCGGGGCCAGGCCGGCGTAGCCGCCGGTGGCGAGGAGCAGCAGGTTGGTGGCGTTCGCGAGCAGCATCAGGCCCAGCAGGACCCGGGTCAGGCTGCGTTCCAGAATCAGGTAGATGCCGCACGCGTAGAGGGCTCCCATGACCGTCAGCAGGGTCAGGTTGACGCTCATGCTTTCCCCCTGGCAGTGGTTTCGGCCGGGATCCCGCCGGTCTCCTGGCCGTCATCGGACGGTGCGGGCGGGTGTTCCTCGAAGTGTTCGTCGATTTCCGCTCCGAGGCTGCGCAGCACGTCCAGGGCCAGACCGACCACGACGATGTACACGCCGATGTCGAAGATCGTGGAGGTGACGAACTTGACGTCACCGAAGACCGGCAGCCAGAACTCGATGATGGCGCTTTGGAACACCTCGCCGCCGAGCAGCAGCGGCATCAGACCCGAGGCCGCAGCGGTGGCGAGACCGATGCCCAGCAGGGTGCCGGCGCTGATCGGGGTGGCCTCGCGCAGCTCGAAGCGGCCGCCGGCGAGGTAGCGGACGGTGAGCGCCAACCCGGCCATGAGGCCGCCGGCGAAGCCGCCGCCCGGCGAATTGTGGCCCGCCAGCAGCAGATAGATGGAAAAGACGATCATGGAATGGAAGACCAGCCGCGTGACGACCTCGAAGATGATGGACCGTCGTTCCGGCGCCAGGGTCCGGCCGGCGACGAGCCAGGCGTCGCGGCTGGAGGCCGCGAACCGGCGGCTGATGGCCAGTGTGGCGTCGTCGCGGGTGCTGCCGGCGCCGGCGCCGGGGCGCCGGCGCCCGACGGTGCCCTCGGCCACGGTGGAGGAGGCCCGGATCCCCTCGCCGCGGCCCCGGACGAAGATGAGGCTGGCCACGCCGGTGGCCGCCAGGGCCAGTACCGAGATCTCCCCGAAGGTATCCCAGGCCCGGATGTCCACCAGGGTCACGTTCACGATGTTCAGCCCGCCGCCGCCCTCGTACGCCAGCCTCGGGAATTCGAGCGACACGGGCGCGGCCACCCGGGCGCCCAGGGCGAAGATGGCGACGAAGACCATGGTGATGCCGAAGGCGGCGCCGATGATCACCCGCACCACCCGGTACTTCCCACCGGTCCGATCGCGCAGTTCGGCCGGAAGGCTGCGCATGGCCAGGACGAAGGCCACCAGGATGATGGATTCCACCAGCATCTGGGTCAGCGCGAGGTCCGGGGCGCCCTGCAGCGCGAACATGAGGGCAATGCCGTAGCCGGTGACGGACACCATCAGCACGGCCAGGAAGCGCTTATTGGCGCGCACCGCGGCCAGCGCCCCGATCACAATTCCGGCACCCACCACGATCTGCAGCGGGGCGTTGGGGTCGATGAAGTAGAGATCCTGCGGCATTGGTTTGTTGGCCAGCACCAGCGCGGTCAGCGGCAGCACGAATGCCACGGTAAGGATGACGGACAGGTAGAAGTACAGCGAACCGCGCTGGGTCCGGCCGGTGATCCAGACCGCGGCGTCGTCGAGCGCACCAATGGTCAGCTGGTAGGTCCGGTCGCCGTCGATCCAGCCGGGAACCAGGCCCTGAAGCCGGGAGACCGCATTGCGACCGTAGAACATGGCCAGGCCGAGGACGAAGGTGACGGCGGTCAGTCCCAGGGCAGGGGTCACGCCGTGCCACAGCGCAAGGTGTCCGGTGACGGCCGCCGGGTCCTCGCCGGCGGGCACGAACAGCGCCGCGTACGGCTGGATCCAGCCGTCCACCGGGGCCGGCCACAACCCGTAGACGATGGTCAGGAAGCTCAGGATGGCGGGGGCGGCCAGGAAGGCAGGTTTGATCGGTTTGAACGGGGTGGTCCCGACGCCGGGCTTGACGGCGAAGGCGCCCCACATGAACCGGGCGCTGTAGGCAAAGGTCAGGATGGAGCCCAGGACCACGCCGATCAGGATCACAGTCCCCCACGGGCCGGTGGCGGGATCAGCGCTGTAGTGGATGAAGGCTTCGAAGACCGATTCCTTCGCGACGAAGCCGGCCAGCGGCGGGATGCCCGCCATCGATGCGGCGCCGATGGCGGCCACGACGGCGAGGGCGCGGGAGGAACGGTAGACGCCCGAGAGCTTGCGGATGTCACGCGTTCCGGCCTGGTGGTCGATGATGCCCACCACGAGGAAGAGCGTGGCCTTGAACAGTCCGTGGGCGAGGAGCAGGGCAATACCGGCCAGCGCCGCATCGGCTTGGCCAAGCCCCACCACCATGGTCATGAAGCCGAGTTGGCTGACCGTGCCGTAGGCCAGGATGAGCTTGATATCCGTCTGCCGCAGCGCCCGGTAGCCGCCGACGAGCATCGTGGCGAGGCCGAGGCCGAGGACCACCGGCGGCCAGTACGCGGTGTCCGAGAATCCCGGCGCCAACCGTGCCACGAGGTATATGCCGGCCTTCACCATGGCCGCGGCGTGCAGGTAGGCGCTTACCGGGGTGGGGGCTGCCATGGCGCCGGGGAGCCAGAAGTGGAACGGAACGAGCGCCGATTTGGTGATGGCACCGACCAGAATGAGGACGACGGCGGCGGCCACGGCGCCCGCGGCGGGCCCGGTGACGAGCGCGGGGGCCAGTTCGAGGAGGGTCGAGATCCGGTAGGTTCCGGCGTTGAAGCCAAGGATGATCAGGCCCACCAGCATGGCCAGGCCGCCTGCGGTGGTCACGATGAGGGCCTGCAGGGCGGAACGCCGCGCTGAGAGCCTGGTCCGGGCGTAGCCGATCAGCAGGTAGGACAGGACCGTGGTGAGTTCCCAGAAGATGAACATCAGGAGCAGGTCATCTGCCGTCACCAGGCCGAACATCACCCCGGCGAAGGCCAGCAGCTGGGCGCCGAATCCGCCGAGGTAGTCGTCCTTGTCCTTGAAGTACCGGGCGCAGTAGACCAGTACCAGCGCCCCCACACCGAGGACGAGAAGGGACATGACCCAGGCCAGGGCGTCCATCCGGAAGGCAAGCTCAATTTCCAGTTCGGGGATCCAGGGCAGGACCTCGGACACGCCGGCGCCGGAATAGACGGCGCCGTGCTGCAGGAGCAGCCAGACGAACGAGCCCGCAGGCACCGCCGCGAGGGCGTAGAACGAATTCCGGCCGAACTTCCGGAAGAGAAATGGCGCCACAGCGGCCACCGCAAAGTGCACGGCAAGGACTGTGATCACTGGTATCTCCGCAACGTCAGGAATTCGATTGTCAATAAGTTGGAGCAGGCGGGGCATTCGTTAGGTTCAGTCCGGACAGTTTACCAAGCGTGGACAAATTCTTTTCACACGGTGTCCCGGCCCCGGCGCACTGCGGATAACATTCACGCTATGAACTCCGCTGCTGCCCCCGAGGCCATGCGACCCGCCTCGGAACTGGAATCCGGAAGCCAGGTCTCGCATAAGGGCCGAATTCTCGCATGGGCAGCCTGGGACTGGGGCTCGGCCGCCTTCAACGCGGTGATGACCACGTTCGTCTTCACGGTGTACCTGACCTCCAATGCCTTCGGCGGGGAGGACCAGGCCACCGCGGTCCTGGGCGGCGCACTAGCCATCGCCGGTGCCGCCGTCGCGCTGCTGGCACCTGTCACCGGGCAGCGCTCGGACAGCGGCGGGCGCCGGAAGCTGTGGCTGGGAGTTAACACGGCCGCCGTCGCGCTCCTGACAGCGCTGTGCTTCTTCGTGTTCCCCCGTCCGGAGTTCCTGCTGCTCGGCGTGACGCTGATTGCGCTGGCGAATGTGTTCTTCGAGTTTGCCGGCGTGAACTACAACGCCATGCTCGCCCAGATCTCCACACCGAAGAACATCGGCAAGGTCAGCGGGTTCGGCTGGGGCATGGGGTACCTCGGCGGGATCGCTGCGCTGCTGATAGTGCTCCAGCTCTTCGTCCAGCCCAGCTTCGAGTGGTTCGGCGCCGCGACGGAGGACGGCCTGAACATCCGCCTGGTCGCGGTCTTCTCGGCCTTGTGGTTCTTCATCTTCGCGCTGCCCGTGCTGTTGGCGGTGCCGGAGCTGCCCAGGACCAGGGGTGGCGCCGGCCTGGGGTTCCTGGCCTCCTACGGCCTGCTGGTGCGGCGGATCAAGGCGATCTACCGGACCAGCCCGCACACCATCTACTTCCTGCTCGCCAGTGCCGTGTTCCGGGACGGGCTGGCGGCGGTGTTCACCTTCGGGGGCATCATCGCCGCCGGTACCTTTGGCTTCGAACTCAAGGACGTCATCGTCTTCGCGATCTTCGGGAATGTCGTGGCCGCCGCTGGCGCCATCCTGGGCGGCTTCCTCGACGACCGGATCGGGCCGAAGGCGGTCATCATCGCGTCGCTGGTGGGACTGCTGATCGCCGGCTCGATGATCCTGGTCCTCGGCAACGGGGACCATTCCTTCCTGGGCATGGACTGGGCCGGCACCACCACGTTCTGGACCTTCGGCCTGTTCCTGTGCCTCTTCGTGGGGCCCGCGCAGTCCTCCTCGCGGGCCTACCTGGCCCGGCTTGCCCCGCACGGCGAGTCCGGCGAGCTGTTTGGCCTGTACGCCACCACCGGCCGGGCCGTCAGCTTCCTCGCCCCCGCACTCTTCACGCTCTGCATCGCCGTCGCTGCCCCGCTGGTGGAACCCGGCGAGGCACAGCGCTGGGGAATCCTCGGCATCATGGTGGTGCTCCTGGCCGGGCTGCTGCTCCTGCTGCCGGTGAAGGCACCGGACGAGACCGACATCGCGGTGGTCCCCGCGGCCTGAAGCTGCCCGGAAAGCCCTCCGGCGCACTAGGCTGGAGGCATGAACGTGGATGAAACGGACCTGCCGGGACTGGGCCGGCGCAAGGATTTCATGACCGCCTCCGGGCGGCGGATCGGCGTCGTGGAATACCGCGAAGGCCAAACCGAACTGATCGTCTCCACGTGGGACGATCCGGACACCTGCCAGGCGTCCATCCCGCTGACCGCCGATGAAGCCGCCGCGCTGGGGAACCTGCTCGGCGGCCAGCGGCTGGCCATGCAGCTTTCCGAAGCCCACCGCGAGGTCCCCGGGATCGTCACCCGGCAGTTCTCCATCGCCGCCGGTTCCCCGTTCCACAACCAGCCGATGGGCAAGGCCGCCATCCGGACCCGTAGTGGCGTCTCGATCGTCGCAATAATGCGCGAGGGCGAGGTGGTCCCCTCACCGGGACCCGACGTCGTCCTGCACCCCGGTGATCTCCTCGTTGCAGTAGGAACGCAAGAAGGCCTGGACACGGCTGCCGGCATCCTGCGCAACGGCTGAAAGCATGGATCCGCTCGCTCTGACCCTGATTGAACTCGGGGCCGTCGTCTTTTGCCTCGGCATCCTGGCGAGGCTGGCCGGGCGGATCGGCATGTCCCCTATCCCGCTGTACCTGATCGGCGGCCTGTTCTTCGGGGCCGGTGGTGTCGTGAAACTCGAAGGTATGCACGAATTTGCACATCTCTCGAGCGAAATTGGCGTTATCCTCCTCCTACTCATGCTCGGGTTGGAATATACGGCCGCCGAACTGGTCACAGGGCTGCGGCGCTCCTGGCAGGCCGGTGTCCTGGACCTCGTCCTGAATTTCCTGCCGGGCGCCCTGCTGGCGGTCCTGCTGGGCTGGGGAGTCGTCGGAGCGATGGTGATGGGCGGGGTCACCTACATTTCGTCCTCCGGGATCGCGGCCAAGGTGATCACGGACCTGGGGCGGATCGGTAACCGCGAAACCCCGGTGGTGCTTTCGATTCTCGTGTTCGAGGACCTCGCCATGGCAATCTACCTGCCGATCCTGACGGCGACCCTGGCCGGGGTCAGCTTCGTCGTGGGGCTGCAGACCGTCGGGATCTCACTCGCCGTCGTCACCGTGGTGCTGCTGGTGGCCCTGCGGCATGGGCACCAAGTGTCCAAGGCGGTGCACAGCGAGAACTCCGAGGTGTTCCTGCTCAACCTGCTGGGGGCCGCGCTGCTGGTTGCCGGCCTGGCCTCGGCCATGCAGGTGTCCGCCGCTGTAGGCGCCTTTATGCTCGGGATCGCGATTTCGGGGGCCACCGCGCACAACGCCACCAGGATCCTGGAGCCGTTGCGGGATCTCTTCGCGGCCATCTTCTTCGTGGTCTTCGGCCTCAACACCGACCCCTCCACCATCCCGCCGGTGCTTGGCTGGGCGCTGCTGCTGGCCGTCGTCACCGCTGCCACCAAGATGATCACTGGCATCTGGGCGGCGAAGCGCGCCGGGGTCGGTCTGCCGGGACGCTTCCGCGCCGGCGCCGCACTGATCGCCCGCGGGGAGTTCTCGATCGTCATCGCCGGCCTGGCCGTCGCCTCCGGCGTGGTGCCCCCGGAGCTCGCAGCCCTGGCCACAGCTTACGTGCTGATCATGGCCGTGACAGGCCCGCTCGCCGCCCGGTTCGTGGAACCGGTCGTGGCGATGCTGCGCCGCCCGGCGAAACCGCCCGCGGTTCGGACCGCGGACGGCGTCTAGACGTTGGTGCGGTGGAAGTTCAAGTGGCTGCGGCTCGCCGTCGGCCCGCGCTGGCCCTGGTAGCGGTTGCCGTACTCGCCGGACCCGTAGGGGTACTCGGCGGCGGAGGTGAGCCGGAAGAAGCACAACTGGCCAATTTTCATGCCCGGCCACAGCTTGATCGGCAGCGTCGCCATATTGGACAGTTCGAGCGTCACGTGCCCGGAGAACCCGGGATCGATAAATCCTGCGGTCGAGTGCGTGAGCAGGCCCAGCCGGCCCAGCGAGGACTTACCCTCAAGCCGGGCGGCGACGTCGTCGGGAAGCGTCACCGTTTCGTAGGTGGAGCCCAGGACGAATTCGCCGGGATGCAGGATGAAGGGTTCGCCGGCCTCAACCTCCACCAGGCGGGTCAGCTCGGGCTGGTCCTCCGCCGGATCGATGTGGGCGTACTTGTGGTTGTCGAAGAGCCGGAAGAACCTGTCGATCCGGACGTCAACCGACGATGGCTGAACCATGGCAGGGTCGAACGGCTCCAGAACGATCCGTTGGGAGTCAATTTCGGCACGAATGTCGCGGTCGGAGATCAGCACAGTCTCAAAATTACCGTACTCGCCGGGGGCAAGAGTGCGTGGGGCGAGTATTACAGCCCCGTCTGCTCCTCCAGGACCGACTTGAGCTGCTCCAATTGGCAGACCTCCGCCTTCATCCGGCGGCGGAAGGGGGACTTCAGCCGGGCCAGGAGGCCCCGGGGCTCGCATTCCACGGCAAAGCGGACGCGGGTGCTCCCGCCTTCCGTGCTCAGGTAGAAGCCGCCGCGCGTGAGCTCCGGCCCGCCCAGGACCCGGTACTGGATTTCCGCCCCGGGCCGCGCCTCGGTGATCTCGATGTCTCCGCAGACGGCGCATCCGCCCGGATCGGCGCCGGTCTGCCGGTACACGGCGCCCTTGGTCCCCGCAGCCCCTGATGCAAGTTCAATGCTGCGGACTCCGGCACGCCATCTCGGCAGATTGCGGGCGTCCAGCAGGAAGTCGTACACGCTCATGGCATCCCGGTTGATGACGACGTCGTATGCTGCGATTGCCACGGAAATCCTTGCTCGGCGGACGGCTGATGGGCGTAGCCCGCTTCCCCGGAACTGCAGCTAACTCCTTCAGGATAGACAGCAAGGCCCGTCCCCGCGGCTGCGGGGACGGGCCTTTATCGAAGAGTTATGGGACTCCCCGGATTGTGTACTGCTCTGTGACTACTGCCGCGAGCCCCACGGTCCCGGGCCCTCGCCGTCGCGCCGCCCCGGCGCCGCCGGCCAGCCGGCTCAGTCCAAGAGGTGTGCGAACGCCTCGTCCACGGCCTGCCAGGGAGCCGTTCCCGGATCCTGTGCCACCCACCAGATGAGCCCGGCCAGCGCGGCGCTCTGCACGGACCAGGCGAACACCTGGGCGTGGAGGGTGTCGACGCCCGGTTGGGCGACGGCGAAGTCGTAGAGGCTCTGCCGCCACAACTGGAACGGGGCCGAGGTGCTGCTCTGCAGCTCGGGCGTCCGTCCGACGATGCGGATCCGGTGGCGGGCGGTCGGGTCGGCGTCACCGTCGCGGATCATGCCGACGAGGGCCGTGCGCGCGCGCCCAAGTAGCGGGGCCCGCGGTGATGTCTGTTCGAGCGCATCCGTGAGGATCTGGAACGAGGCCGTGAGCGGGCCCCACACGATGTCCGCCTTCGTCGGGTACCGGCGGAAGATCGTGCGCGCCGTAACGCCCGCCTCGGCGGCGACGTCGGCGACGGAGACCTCGTGGAATCCGCGCTCCGACCAGAGACGCAGGGCGACGGCCTCGATCTGTTCAGCCGTGACCACGACCGGGCGCCCGCGGGCTGCCGTCGGTGCTTTGGTGTCGATCATGTCAGCACCCTAGTCGCAATCCCCTTTATGTCATAGAGTGACGAAAAGCACCCGGCATCTGTCCGGCAGCGTCCCACCCGGACACAGGCGTCCGGGAAGCGAAGGAGTAAGGCATGTCAGAGTCGAAGTCCACTGATCACAGCTATGACGTCGTCGTCGTCGGTACCGGTGCCGCCGGACTGGCGACAGCCATGGGCGCCGCAGACGAAGGCCTGCGGGTCCTCCTCCTGGAAAGCACCGGCAAGTGGGGCGGCAACACGTCCATGTCCGGGGGCGGCATGTGGATGCCCAACAACCCGCTCATGCAGCGCGACGGCGCCGGCGATTCCCGCGACGAGGCGCTGAGCTACCTGGAGGCGACGGTCGGCGACGAGGGCCTCGCCTCCAGGCGGGCCCGCAAGGAGGCCTTCGTCGACGGCATCGCAGACTTCGTCACCACAGCTGAAAAGTACGGTGTGACGTTCGTGCGTGCGGCGGACTACCCCGATTACTACCCCGAGCTCCCGGGCGGCAAGATCGGCCGCGGCCTCGAGGTGAAGCCTTTCGACATCAAGAAAATCGGAGACTGGTGGAAGACCTGCCAAGCGCCTGCCGCGCTGCCGATCAAGACCGACGACGTGTGGCTTCTGGGTCGCGCCTGGTCGACGCCGGCCGGCTTTGTCCGCGGGGCGCAGCTCGTCTTCCGAGCCCTCGGCGGTGTGGCCACCGGCAAGAAACTCGGCGGTATCGGTGCCGGGTTCGCCGCTGCGTTCCTCGATGTGGTCGTGCAGAAGCAGGGTGCTGAGTTGTGGCTGAATGCGCCGCTGCAGGACCTCGTCGTCGAGGGCGGCCGGGTCGTCGGGGTGCGGATTACGCGCGACGGCAGGCCGGTGACCATCGGCGCGACGCGTGGCGTGATGCTCGCCGGCGGCGGCTTCGACCACAACAAGGACCTCCGCCAGAAGCACCACGGGATCGACGGCGACCCGTCGGGCGCTCCGGGCAACCTCGGCCGCCCCATCGAGGTCGCACAGGACAACGGCGCCGCGCTCGAGCTTATGGACGACGCGTGGTGGGGCGGATCGATCGCCGCAGCGTCCGGTCACGGCCCGGCGTTCATCGTCGGAGAGCGTTCCCTGCCCTACTCGGTCATCCTCGATGCCAAGGGTGACCGGTTCGCGAACGAGTCCGAGTCATACGTCGACCTCGGTCACCACATGCTCGAGCACGACAAGGACGGCCCGTACTGGATGGTCGGCGACGTGCGGCACGCCCGCCGCTACCTGCGCACGTTCGCGATCGATCCGAAGAACAACAAGGCCATGAAGGAGGCGGGGATCATGGTCAAGGCGGACACACTTGCCGACCTCGCCACGAAGCTCAACATGGATCCCGCCCGTCTCGAGGAGACCATCCACCGGTTCAACGGCTTCGCCCGGGCCGGCATCGACGGCGACTTCGGCCGCGGCAACTCGGCCTACGACCGCTACTACGGCGACCCGACGGTCCACCCGAACGCCTGCCTCGGTCCGCTCGAGAAGGGACCTTTCACCGCGTTCCGGGTCGTAATCGGAGACCTCGGCACCAAGGGCGGCGTCGTCACCGACGCCGAGGCCCGGGCGCTGCGGGAGGACGGCACCGTCATCGAGGGCCTCTACTCGGCGGGCAACAACTCCGCGTCCGTCATGGGCCGGACCTACCCCGGTCCGGGCTCGACCATCGGACCCGCCGTCGTGTTCGGTCTACGCGGCGCGCGCCACATGGCACGCCAGGGCGGCTGACGGAGCGGGGACGGGGGACGGGCCGCGCTACGCGACCCGTCCCCCGATCTTCTCCCCGACGTCATCTGCTGTGGCCTGGACGCGATCAGAAACCGGCGCGGGTGTTCTGAGAAGGCGTCCGGCTGGGGTAAGGTGAATCTCGTTGTTCCGCGGGACCAGGTCCGGCCTTTCGGACGGTTCCACTGCGGCTGTAGCTCAATGGTAGAGCGCTAGCTTCCCAAGCTTGATACGCGGGTTCGATTCCCGTCAGCCGCTCCAATTCGCCGCACGACCGCGGCCGGAATCGTGCCCGGCGGACCTCACGGACCGTTAGGTCGCTACCTGTATCGTTCGAAGTCAGGAACCTCTCCGGTTCCGCTACAGGAGCGATCATGGCTGACAAATCCCCCCGTCAAGCAGCATCCAAGAAGTCCGGCAAATCCATCAAGGAAAAGCGGGCCGACAAGAGGACCGCTGCAGCGCCGCCCAGCTCCCTGGACAAGGCCACCAGCTCCAAGCCGGCGAGTCCCAAAAAGAAGTGAGCGGCGCCATGAGCCACCTCACCCTCGGAGTCCTTGCCAGCACGCGGAAACCGGACGAGCGGCGCCTCCCGATCCACCCCCACCACCTGGACCGCATCGCCCCGGAGCTGCGGGAGCAGCTGATCCTGGAAGAGGGCTACGGCGAGCGCTTCGGCGTTTCGGACGACCACCTGGCACCGCTCGTGGGGCGCATCGTCCCGCGCGCGCAACTGCTGGCCGAGGCCGACGTCGTCCTCCTGCCCAAGCCGCAGCCCGAGGACCTCGCCGAACTGCGGGACGGGCAGGTCCTCTGGGGCTGGCCGCACTGCGTCCAGGACCGGGCCATCACCCAGCTGGCGATCGACAAGAAGCTCACCCTGATCGCCTTCGAGGCGATGAACCACTGGGCCAGCGACGGCGGCTTCGGCCTGCACGTGTTCCACAAGAACAACGAACTGGCCGGCTACTGCTCCGTGCTGCACGCCCTGGCCCTGACCGGTACCACCGGGGACTACGGCCGGCGCCTAAGCGCCGTCGTCATCGGCTTCGGGGCCACGGCCCGCGGCGCGGTCACAGCCCTCAACGCCCACGGCATCCACGACGTCCAGGTACTGACCAACCGCGGGGTGGCCGCGGTGGGCTCCCCCATCCATTCGGTGCGGATCGCCCAGTTCGACCACGACGACCAGGCGCCGTTCCTCAGCCAGGTCATCACCGAGCGGGGACGCGTGCCGCTTGCGCCGTTCCTTGCCGAGAGCGACATCGTGGTCAACTGCACCCTGCAGGACCCGAACGCGCCGCTGACGTACCTGCGCACCGAGGACCTGGACGCCTTCCGGCCAGGGAGCCTGATCGTGGACGTGTCCTGCGACGAGGGCATGGGCTTCAGCTGGGCGAAAACCACCACGTTCGCCGAGCCGACGTTCAAGGTCGGGGACCATATCGACTACTACGCGGTGGATCACAGCCCGTCCTACCTCTGGAATTCCTCCAGCTGGGAAATCAGCGAGGCGCTGCTGCCGTTCCTGGAGACCGTGATCGCCGGCCCCGGGGCCTGGGCCGGGAACGAGACCATCCGCCGCGCGATCGAAATCCGCGCCGGCGTGGTCCTCAACCCGGACGTCCTGCAGTTCCAGCAGCGGAATCCGGAGTACCCGCACCTGCTGCTGGCGGACTAGCACCGCTCCCCCGGTTTCCGCTGCGGAAACGGACAGCCGCTGCGTGGATCCACGCAGCGGCTGTCCGGAAACTGTGCGGAAAGCTATGGTGTGGCGGCTGCGCGGACAATCTTCACGAGCCGCCGCCGGTCCTTCAGGTCCACCTTGAGCATCAGCTGGTCACGGCGTGCCAGCACGACGGCGACCGTCGCCGCGGCCAGTGCGGGCACCCCGCCGGAGACCAGGATGGCCGTGTGCGGATCCACATGCTCGGCCAGCCAGCCGAGCATCGGCCCGCCAATGGCCTGCCCGCCGATCAGCACCATGATGTACAGGCTCATGACGCGCCCGCGGATGGCCATGTTGGAGCTGATCTGAACCAGCTGGTTGGCGGCGGTCAGGAACATCAGGCACCAGAACCCCGCCAGCACCATCGCCGCCCCGAACCACACCATCGAGGGTGCCAGTGAGGCGAGGCAGAGCATCAGCCCGTACATTCCTGCCCCCAGGATCACCGAGCGCAGCCTCAGTTCCCGCCGGCGGGCGGAAGTGATGGCCCCGGCCAGCGCTCCGAGGGCCACCAGTGCGTTCAGCAGGCCGTAGCCGCCGGCGCCGACGTCGTAGACGTTGTCCGCGAAGGCCGCCAGCAGCACCGGCAGGCTCATCGCGAACACGGCGATGAAGCCGGCCATCAGCCACGGCCAGTAGATGGTGGGTTTGCTCAGCGCGTAGTCCAGCCCTTCCCGCAGCATGCCCTTGCGCTTGGGCACCGGCGCGCTGATGTGCAGCTGGTCCTTCCGCAGCGTGAGCAGCATCGCGACGGTGAAGCAGCAGGCGACGGCGTTCGCGGCGAACGCCCAGCCGGCCCCGACGGCGGTCAGCAGCAGCCCGGCGAGTGCCGGCCCGATCAGGCCGCCGAGCTGGAACGTCGTGGAATTGACGCTGATGGCGTTCCGGAGGTAGGCCGGGCCGACGAGTTCGTTGACGAAGACCTGCCGCGCGGGCTGGTCCAGCACGGTGACCAGGCCCAGGGCCAGGGCGATCACGTACACGTGCCAGACCTCGATCCGCTGGCTCAGCGCCAGCACCGCCAGGGTGGCCGCCAGCACCGCTGCCGCCGACTGGCACAGCATCAGGATTTTCCGCTTCGCGAAGCGGTCCGCCATCATGCCCGCCCACGGACCGAGGAACAGCGAGGGCAGGAACTGCAGCGCCACCGTGATCCCGACGGCGGTGACGGAACCGGAGAGCTGGAGCACCAGCCAGTCCTGGGCAATCCGCTGCATCCAGATGGCGATCACGGCAATGAAGTGGCCGATCGCGAAGATGCGGAAATTGCGGACTTTCAGCGAGATGAAGGTGTGGCGCCAGGGAAGCCGCTGGCTGACGACGGCGATGGGTGCGGTGTTGGTGTCCGGCAGTGCAGTTACGTTGGCCTCTAACGGCGGAGGGGGAGCCACAGAAAGTCCTCAAAGGAGCGGGTGAGCGGGGATGCCTTAACGCTAAGCTGGCCGCAACAGATTGTGGAAGCTTATTCACCGCATAACTCGCATTACGAAACGCAATGCCGCGCGAGAACGCCGCAGTTCAGGAGACCGCATGTTCGAACCCGCCCAGCTGCGGTCCTTCCTGGCCGTGGCGGAAACACTGAGCTTTACCAAGGCCGCGGAACGGCTGGGCCTGGCGCAGCCGACGGTCAGCCAGCACGTGCGCAGGCTCGAGGCCGCCGCGAAACGGGTCCTGGTGGCACGGGACACCCGGGACGTGCGCCTGACCGACAACGGGGACGCCATGGCCGGGTTTGCCCGCAGCATCCTGTCCGCGCACGACGCCGCCTCCCGCTACTTCTCCGGCTCGGCCATGCGCGGCCGGCTGCGTTTCGGCACGGCGGACGACCTCGCCATCACCGGCCTGCCGAGGATCCTGCGGGAGTTCCGGCAGGTCTACCCGCAGATCAACCTGGAACTGACGGTGGGCCAAAGCGACCAGCTCTACAAGCGGCTCAACGCCGGCCAGCTGGACCTTGTCTTCGTCAAATGGGTGGCCGGGGCCAAGGACGGCACGGTGGTGCAGCAGGACTCCTTCGCCTGGGTGGGCCTGGAACAGACCTCGCTGGACCCGGCCGAGTCGGTGCCGCTGATTGCCTACCCCGCTCCCAGCCTGAGCCGGAAGCTGGCCATCGACGCGCTCGAATCCGCCGGCCGGACCTGGCGGATCACGTGCACCACGCGGCAGATCAGCGGGGTGCTGGCCGCGGTCCGTGCCGGGATCGGGGTGGCGGTCATGCCGTCGTCACTGGTGCCGGACGACCTGAAGATCATCACCCGGCGCTTCGACCTGCCGCCGGTGGGCGACGTCGATTTCACCCTGATCCGCAACCCGCTGGCCAACACCGAGGTGATCGAGGCCCTGACCCAGACCATCGCCGGCCGGACGCTGAAGCGCCCCGCCTGAGCGCCCGGAAGGAGCACCTGCGTACTCGCTGATGTACCTACTCGGATTGCGTACTTACGCATACCATTGATCCACTTGAGTTCGTGGCTTATCCTGAGTGTGTTGAAGGTCAAGCAGAGGCCGATGACAACGATTCGAAATACGACCGCTGTCCTGGGTGTCTGCCTTACGGCGACCCTCCGGAAGCGTTCGGGATAGGCCGACAATGACGCCAGCCATTAACCGCCCCCACAGCCACCCATCAGCCCGCAGCCTCAAACAGGTTGGCCCTCTTTCCCAGGTAGTGCAGCGCGGTTCCGCTGCGCACCACCCCAGCCGCGGACGGCTGGACCCGCACCCTACGACGCTGGTGGAGGCCGAATACGTCGGCAGCCCTTACTGCGAACGCTGCGGCACCGACGAGTTTATCTACCTTGAGACCTTTGTCCCGGCCACTCACCATCGGGACGGCTCCATCAACAAGCTTGGCGAAGTCACTTACTTCTGCTCCGGGTGCGACGACTTCTCCGCCCACGCCGTGCCTGCCTCGTGGGTTCCCCCGGGCTGGTACTTCGGCTGAGTCAGCCGGCGGGCTCCTAGCCGAGCCGCTTAAACCACGAGCCGGGCGGCCACTATTGGAGGGTGGCCGCCCGGCTCGTTTTTGTTGCCCAGGTGTGCGCCTCCGGGAAGGCGCCCCTAGATCAGTCGGTCCGAGATGTGGTTCGGGGTGCCGAAGCGGTGCGCCGTGATGCTGACGGCCTGCTCGTGCAGGAACGGCAGCAGTTCAACGCGTCCGGCCTCGGTGACCGCGTGGAAGTAGATCGCCAGGTCGGGACGTCCGCCGGTCGCCTCGGCCAGGGCCCTGGCGTCCCCGCCGATGAGCCGGATCCGCGAGGTTGAGAGCCGGGCAGCGCCGGCGAGCCTGCCCGCGGAGGCCAGCCAGTCGGCGTCGTCCTCAACGGTCACGTCGATGCCGAGGCCGGAGAGCACGGTGTGCAGCTGGGCGGGGAGTTCGACGGCGGTGGACACCGTCAGCGCGGAGCCCGCCAGGACGCCGGCCGCCACGGTCCGGACCAGGTCGGCGAGCGGTTCGCCTTCGGAGAGCCGCACGGTGACCGGCAGGGCCCGGTAGCGGAAGATGTTCCGCTCGGCGCTGAGCCCGGAGACGTCCTTGGCGGTGCCGAATTCCTCGGCCCAGGCGAGGGCGTCGGAGGCCAGGGCACGCTGCAGCGGTTCCAGCGCGCCGTCGGCCAGGAAGCCCCGGGCTGCCTGCTCGAGCCGGCGGACGCCGGCATGCGCGGCCGCCTTGCCGGCCGCGGCGCTGGGCCTGCTGACCCAGTCGCCGAGCCCGACGAGGTAGTTGGGCCCGCCGGCCTTGGTGCCGGCGCCGACGGCGGACTTCTTCCAGCCGCCGAAGGGCTGGCGCTGCACGATGGCGCCGGTGATGCCGCGGTTGACGTAGAGGTTGCCAGCCTGGACCGTCTCGAGCCAGAGGTCCAGTTCCGCCGGGTCCAGCGAGTGGAGGCCGGAGGTGAGGCCGTACTCGATCTGGTTCTGAATGGCGATGGCGTCCTCCAGGGTTGCCGCGGTCATCACACCCAGCACGGGGCCGAAGAACTCGGTGAGGTGGAAGTAGGAGCCGCGGCGCACGCCGTAGCGTACTCCCGGGCTCCACAGCTTGCCCGTGCCGTCCAGCTGCTTCGGCTCGACGGCCCAGCTTTCGCCTTCGCCGAGGGTGGTGAGGGCGTTGAGGAGCTTGTCGCCGGCGGGTTCGATGATCGGGCCCATCTGGCTGGACGGATCCTCCGGGTAGCCGACTTTCAGGGAGGTGACGGCGTCGATCAGCTGGTTGTGGAACCGCCTGGACTTGGCCACGAATCCCACGAGGATCACCAGCGAGGCGGCGGAGCACTTCTGGCCGGCGTGGCCGAAGGCGGAGTACGCGACGTCCTTGGCGGCCAGGTCCAGGTCGGCGCTCGGGGTGACGATGATGGCGTTCTTGCCGCTGGTCTCGGCCAGCAGCGGCAGATCCTGGCGGAAGGACCGGAACAGTTCGGCGGTCTCGTAGCCGCCGGTGAGGATCACCCGGTCCACCGCGGGGTGGGAGATCAGCTGCCGGCCCAGCTCGCGCTCGCCCAGCTGGACCATGGTCAGGACGTCCCGCGGGACACCGGCCTCCCAGAGGGCCTCGATCATCACGGCACCGCTGCGGCGGGCCTGCTTGGCGGGCTTGATCACGACGGCGGAGCCGGCGGCGAGGGCGGCCAGGGTGGAACCGGCCGGGATGGCGACCGGGAAGTTCCACGGCGGGGTCACGACGGTGAGCTTCGCCGGGACGAAGGTGGCGCCGTCGACGTCCTCGAGCTTGCGGGCCGATTCGGCGTAGTAATGCGCGAAGTCGACGGCCTCGCTGACCTCCGGATCGCCCTGGTCGAGGGTCTTGCCGGTTTCGCTGGCCATGACCTCCAGCAGTTCGGCGCGGCGGGCTTCCAGGACATCGCCGGCGCGGTGCAGGATCGCCGCACGCTCGTCGCCGGAGAGCGCGCCCCAGGCCTTGCCCTTTTCCACCGCGGTGTCGATCACGGTGTTGAGGGTGTGCTCATCGTTGATGGTGGCCGCGGCCACGGCGGCGGTGCCGAGGGTCGAGGACGGGACCCGCTTCAGGATGGCGTGGCCCCAGTCGCGGTTGGCCGGCAGCGAGGGGTCGGTGTCCGCGGTGTTCTCGAAGGAGTCGTGCGGCATCGGCCCGGCCGGAAGGCTGCGGTTCTGCCGGCGGTTGGGCGGCGGGATCTCGTCGTCGAGCCCGGCGAGGGAGGCGAGGAAGCGCTGCTTCTCGCGCTCGAAGAGGGATTCGTTCTCGCTGAGTTCAAAAACCGCGGACATGAAGTTGTCCTGGCTGGCGCCTTCCTCGAGCCGGCGGATCAGGTAGGCGATCGCGACGTCGAACTCGGCCGGGTGGACCACCGGGGTGTAGAGCAGGAGCGAGCCGACGTCCTGTTTGACGGCTTCGGCCTGGCCCTGGGCCATGCCGAGGAGCATCTCGAACTCGATGCCGGACTCCACGCCGCGCTGCTTGGCCAGCAGCCAGGCGAACGCGATGTCGAAGAGGTTGTGGCCGGCGACGCCGATCCGGATGTTCCGGATCCGGTCCGGGTGCAGCGCGTAGTTGATGACGCGCTTGTAGTTGGTGTCCGAGTCCTGCTTGGTGCCCCAGGTGGCGAGTGGCCAGTCGTGCAGCGACGCTTCGACCTGCTCCATCGGCAGGTTGGCGCCCTTCACCACGCGGACCTTGATCGCGGCGCCCCCGGCGGCGCGGCGGGCGGAGGCCCAGTCCTGCAGGCGGATCATGGCGGCGAGCGCGTCCGGGAGGTAGGCCTGGAGCACAATGCCTGCCTCGAGGTCCTTGAACTCCGGCTTGTCCAGGATCCGGGTGAAGACCGCGATGGTCATGTCCAGGTCCTTGTACTCCTCCATGTCCAGGTTGATGAACTTGGCGTTCCCCCCGCCGAGGGCAAAGGAGGCGGCGCGGGTGAAGAGCGGGGTGAGCTTCTCGACGACGTGTTCGACGGCCTCGTCGAAGGCCCAGGCCGAGTGCGGGGCCACCGTGGAGGAGACCTTGATGGACACGTAGTCGACGTCGGGGCGGGAGAGCAGCTTGTGCGTTCCCTCGAGGCGGCGTGAGGCCTCGTGCTCGCCGAGCACGGCCTCACCCAGGAGGTTGACGTTGAGCTGGATGCCGTCCTTGCGGATCTTGGCGATGGCCGGGCCCAGCTTGGCGTCGGTGGCATCGACGATGAGGTGGCCGACCATTTCACGGAGCACGCGGCGGGCGATCGGGATGACCACCTGCGGCAGCGCCGGAGCCACGGTGCCGCCGAGGCGCACGGCGCCGCGCATGTACCAAGGCAGGAAGGCGGGGACCTTGGGGGCCAGCACGGCGAGGTTGCGGGCCGCGACTCCCAGGTCCTCGGGGCGGACGACGCCGTCGACGAACCCGACGGTGAAGTCCAGGCCGTTGGGATCCTTCAGGACACCGGCCAACTGCTCGGCGGAGGCATCCACGGGCACCTTCGCTGCCTCGGTGAGCCAGCGGCGTACCAGCCCGATGCTCTCCTCGGCGAGGGCTGCGGCCTCAAGGACCGGGGAACCTTCCGAGACGGGTGTGTGCCCGGCAGCGCTGCCGGCGTTCACACCGGACTCCGTTGAAATGTTGGTCATGGCTGGTACTCGTTCTTTCTCACTGAAGGGACCGTTCTAGATTCAGTATGCGACGGGATTTTCATAAGATAAAGCGATGTTTTCCGAGCAATACTGGTTAGAAAAGTCGAAGGTTGTCGGGGCGGGCTCAACAGTCCCGAAACACACGAATGCGCTATCACTTTTGGCTCCCAAAAGGCGTGAATGAGAGCCAAAAGTGATAGCGCAACTCGGGTTGATCGGTTAGGCGAGGGGGCGGTGCATCTCCACGAGCTCTTCGTGCCGCGGGCTGTCCGGGTTCATCAGCGAGTGCCTGCGGCCGTAGCCGAAGTAGATGATCAGGCCGATGATGAGCCAGATGCCGAAGCGGGCCCAGGTTTCCCAGTGCAGTTGGAGCATCAGGAACGCCGACGCAAGCACACCGAAGGCCGGGACCAGCGGCATTAGGGGAAGCCGGAACGTGCGCGGGGCCTCGGGCTTCTTGTAGCGGAACACGATGACCGCGGTGCAGACGACGACGAACGCGGCCAGGATGCCAATGTTGGTCAGGTCCGCGACGGCCTTGATCGGGAACACGCCCGCGAGCAGTGCGGAGGAGACTCCGGCGATCCAGGTGACGCGCTGCGGCGTGCCGTGGCGGTCCGTCTTGGAGAACCAGCCGGGGAGTAGCCCGTCGCGGCTCATCGAGAACCAGACTCGCGTGACGCCGAGCAGGAAGGTGAGCATCACGGTCAGGATGGACAGCACGGCAAAGACCGAGATGATCGTGGCAATGACCGGCAGACCCACGCTGTTGAATGCGGAGGCGAAGCCGGCTTTGGGGTCGATTTCCTGGTAGTTCTGCATGCCGGTGAGCACCAGGGTTGCAGCGACGTACAAGAGCATCGCGATGATGAGGGACATGATGATGGCCTTCGGCATGTGCTTCTTGCCGTCCTTCGCCTCTTCCGCGGCCGTGCTCATCGCGTCGTACCCGAACACGGCGAAGAACACCGTTGCAGCTCCCGCCACTACCGGACCGAATCCGCTGGGCACAAACGGGTTGTAGTTCCCGGTATCGATGTAGAAGATGCCGAGACCAATGATGAACAGGATCAGAATGACCTTGATCGCGACGGCGATGAGCTCGAACCGTCCGAAGGTCTTGGTACCGCGGGACAGGATCCAGGTCACGAGCAGGCAGACCGCGATCGCCGGTATGTTGACGATGCCACCGGTGCCTTCATCCGGCGTGGCGGTCATCCAGACGGGCATGTGGATGCCGATGCCGGTGAGGAACGCGTCGAAGTAGCCGGAAATGCCGATGGCCACGACGGCCACAATCGCAATGTACTCCAGCAGCAGGTCCCAGCCGATGAACCAGCCGATGATTTCGCCGAGCGCCACGTAGCCGTAGGTATAGGCCGAACCCGCCCGCGGGATCATGCCGGCGAATTCCGCGTAGGACAATGCGGCCGCCGCGGAGGCGAGGCCCGCGATCAGGAAGGAAAACAGCACCGCCGGGCCGACTCCGGGTTCGGACGCGCTTCCGTGGGCGACGAGGCCCGCCAGGGAAAAAATGCCGACGCCGATGATGCCGCCGACGCCGATGGCCGTCAGCTGCCAGAACCCCAAGGTCTTCATCAAGCCGCTGTGAAGGTTCTCTTCCTCGATGTCGTCGATCGGCTTGCGCCGCATGATCGACCTGTCTATGTCTTTTGTAGCCATCAGGGTCTCCCGCGTTTAGATGTGGCGCCCATCAATCCACCCTGTGATGGGAGTTACTCAACGACAACAGTATGCAAGCAGGATTGCATTAGATAAAGTGAATTCTCCTAATCAATAACCATTAGAATTCACAGAGGAATAGCGATGCTGGATGTCCGGCGGTTGCGCCTGCTGCGCGAACTGAAAATCCGGGGCACCCTGGCCGAAGTCGCGGAGGCGCTCCAATACAGCCCCTCCTCGGTCTCCCAGCAGCTGGCCCTCCTGGAAAAGGAAGCCGGCGTCGAGCTGCTACGCAAGACCGGACGCCGGGTCCAGCTCACCCCGCAGGCCGAGGTTCTGGTGGCCCACACGGCGCAGCTGCTGGAAACGCTGGAACAGGCCGAGGCCGATCTGGCCGCTTCGCTGACCACCGTGACGGGCACGGTCCGGATCGCCGTCTTCCAGTCCGCGGCGCTCGCGCTGATGCCGGACGCCCTCACCCGGATGGCGTCACGCTATCCGGAAGTGCGGATTGAAATGACCCAGCGGGAACCCGAAACGGCGCTTCACGAGACCTGGGCCCGGGACTTCGACCTGGTCATTGCCGAGCAGTACCCCGGACACGCGGCACCCCGGTATGCCGAACTCGACCGGCTCCGGCTCACCAGCGATGCGATCCGCCTCGCCGTTCCGCCGCGTTCCCCCGACCGTCCGGCGGTAACGACCCTTCCGGAAACCGCCGGGCTGGCCTGGGTGATGGAGCCGCGCGGGGCGGCGTCACGGCACTGGGCCGAGCAGGCCTGCCGCAGCGCCGGGTTCGAACCCGACGTCCGCTACGAGACGGCTGACCTGCAGGCCCAGATCCGGCTGATCGAATCCGGCAACGCCGTGGCCCTCATGCCGGATCTGGTCTGGACCGGGCGGGGAACGACGTCGCAGCTGATCACCCTGCCGGGCGATCCGCACCGGACCATCTTCACGTCGGTGCGGCGCTCCAGCGCCCGGCGCCCGGCCATCCTCGCCGCCCGGGAGATCCTGGCCGAGACCGCCGCATCCATCCCGCCCGCGGGCCCGTAACGTGGCCGGCGGTGTCGGTTGGCTCACAGCGCTTCCGGCGGGCCGGCGCTAGACTGGTGCCGTTATGAATCGCACAATATTCAAGTCCAAAATCCACCGCGCCACGGTCACGCACGCGGACCTCCACTATGTCGGTTCGGTCACCGTGGACCTGGATCTGCTGGAAGCGGCCGACATCCTTCCCGGTGAACTGGTGTCCATAGTTGACGTCACCAACGGCGCCCGGCTGGAGACCTACACGATTGCCGGCGAGCGCGGTTCCGGCGTCATCGGGATTAACGGCGCTGCCGCGCACCTCATGCACGAGAACGACATCGTCATCCTGATCACCTACGCCCAGATGACCACGGATGAGGCCAAGGCCTTCAGCCCCAAGGTTGTCCATGTGGACAAGGACAACAAGATTGTCCAGATCGGCAACGACCCCGCGGAGGGCCACACCCCCGGGATCATGCGCCCGCCGTACGCGCTGAATAACGCAGCACTCAACTGACGCCCCTCAGCCGCGGACGTACTCGCGCCGTAACAGGCGCCCGGCACCAATAAAGCTGATTAGTCTGGGAGGGTGACTGCCACCGATTCCCCGCCTTCCACGTCGCGGACCGCCGCGTGCTAGGGGTCCTGGCCGGTTTCTTTGTCGTCTGGTGCATCATCCTGGTGGGCATGTTCGTCGGCCGGCGCGGGATCCTGGGCGAGAACGCCCGCTCCGTGCTGAGCGCCCTGACATTTTTCGTCGCCAGCCCCGCCCTGCTGTTCGAAACGCTCAGCAAGGCCAAACTGCACGACATTTTCGCCGCGCCGCTCCTGGTCACAGCGTTCGGGGCCGTCGCGACCGCGGGGCTGTTCTTCATCATTGTCCGCTTCCTGCTCAAACGCTCGGTGCCGGAATCCCTGGTGTCCTCCATGGGCGCCTCGCTGGCCAACTCCGCCAACCTGGGCATCCCCATCGCCGTTTATGTCCTCGGGGACGCCAGCTACGTGGCCCCGCTGCTGATCTTCCAGCTGGCCTTCTTCACGCCGCTGTTCCTCATCGCCCTCGACGCCACCACCAGCAGCCACCGGACCTCGCCGCTGGGGTTCGGACTCATGATCCTGCGGAATCCGATGATCGTGGGCTCCGGCCTCGGCCTCCTGGTCGCGGGGACGGGCTGGCAGGTCCCGGAGTTGGTGATGGAGCCTATCCACTTGATCGGCGGTGCCGCGATTCCCGCCATGCTGCTGGCCTTCGGCATGAGCCTCAACGGCTCCCGGCCGCTGCAGGGCTCGGAGGGCCGGCGCGTGGACACCCTGCTGGCCAGCGGCTTCAAGCTGATCGTCCACCCGGCGCTGGCCTATGTTTTCGCCCGCTTCGCCCTCGGCATGCAGGACCAGGCACTCTTCGCGGTCGTCGTCACCTCGGCCCTGCCCACGGCGCAGAACGTCTTCGTCGCCGCCAGCCGGTACCAGACCGGGCTCACGGTCGCCAAGGACACCGTGCTCATCACGACCATCGTCGCCGTGCCGGCCATGATCGGCGTCGCGCTGCTGCTCGCCTGACGCCCGGCGCCGCCCCCTTCTGTCCGCACCAGCTACCTCCGGAGGACCCATGACAACCAGCCTGGACACTGTCGTCATCGGAGGCGGGGCCATGGGCTCGGCCGCCGCCTGGGCCCTGGCCAGCCGCGGCCGGGCCGTCACCCTGCTGGAGCAGTTCGGCCCCGGACACCGCAACGGCGCGTCGCACGGCGCCACCCGGAACCTCAACCCCGGCTATGCGGACCCGGACTACGTGGCGATGCTCGCCGAGGCCGTCCGGCTGTGGGACGAGCTCGAGGCCGACGGCGGCGAGCGCCTGCTGGCGCGCACCGGCGTCGTGAACCACGGCACCGATCCGCGGCTGGGCGAGGTGCGGACCGCCCTCCGCGGGGCCGGGCTGCGGGCCGAATTCCTGAGTGCCGCCGAAGCCGCCGAACGCTGGCGCGGCATCCGGTTCGACCAGCAGGTGCTGCACATGCCCGACGGCGGGCAACTGAATCCCGATGCGGCACTGCCGGTCCTGCAGCGCCTCGCCGCGGGCCGCGGAGCCGACATCCGGCACCGCGTCAAGGTGCTGAAGCTCGCCGTGGAGGCCGACTGCGCCCGGCTCACGGTCGACGCCGGCGGCCGCACGGAAATACTGACCGCCCGGCAGGCCGTGGTCACCGCCGGCGCCTGGACCGCGAAACTGCTCGGCACGCAGGCGTCCCTGCCCCGCCTCACCGTGACCCAGGAACAGCCGGCGCACTTCGCTATCGCGGACGAGGCTGCGCTGTGGCCCGGGTTCAACCATGTCCCGGGCCAGGGCGCGGAGTTCGCCGACTGGTACTCGCCGGTCTACGGCATGCCCACACCCGGCGAGGGGGTCAAGGCCGGCTGGCACGGCGTGGGGCCCGTCGTGGACCCGGACCGGAGGTCGTTCACTCCGGAACCCGCGCAAATGGCTGCGCTGCAACGCTACGCGCGGCGCTGGCTGCCCGGAGTGGATGCGGACTCCCTCACCGACATCAGCTGCACCTACACCACCACCGTGGACGAGAACTTCATCCTCGACCGCATCGGACCGCTCGTGATCGGCGCGGGCTTCTCCGGCCACGGATTCAAATTCACCCCCGTGATCGGGCGGATCCTCGCCGACCTCGCCACCGGCGCGGCGCCGGCGCCGGCACTCTTCTCGGCGTCCCGCCCGAGGGGCCGCTGACCCCGGCCCCGGTATGCGCGCGATGTGACCCCGCGTTGCCGTGGGCGCCGGTAGGCTGGGACCGGTCTTGGGCTGTTCCGCCGAAACCTGGGGCAACGGCACGAAGTGGGGAAGAATTGCAGAGGATGAGACCACGCGGCACGGCGGGATCCAGCACCGCCAGGTCCGGCGCCGTCGACTGGCTCGCCGCCGGGCTGGCAGGACTGCTGCTGGTCTCCGCCACAGCCTGCGCCGGCCCCGGGACGGCTCCGGCCGCAGCACCGGCCCCCGCCGCGAGCTCCACCGCCCCGGCCGGGAACCCTGTGCCCGCTGCCGAGAGCGGCACGCCGGCCCCCGGCACGAGCGACGGCACTCCGGCCCAGCAGCCAGCCGCCGCCGGCAAGGCCCAGGACGTGCTGGCCACGATCCCGGTCAAGGGCCGGGCCCCGAAAACGGGATATTCGCGCGACCAGTTCGGCCAGGCCTGGGCCGACGTCGACCGCAACGGCTGTGACACCCGCAATGACATGCTCCGTCGGGACCTGACCGACCTCGCCCTCAAGCCCGACACCCGGGACTGCGTTGTCCTCTCCGGTATCCTGAACGACCCCTACACGGCAACCCTGATCAACTTCCTCCGCGGCACCAGCACCAGCCCCGACGTGCAGATCGACCATGTGGTGGCCCTCAGCGATGCCTGGCAGAAGGGCGCCCAGCAGCTCACCGAGGCCCAGCGGCTCTCCTTTGCCAACGATCCGCTGAACCTGCTCGCGGTGGACGGCCCCGCCAACCAGCAGAAGAGCGACGGCGACGCCGCCACCTGGCTGCCGCCGAACAAGTCCTACCGCTGCGAGTATGTCGCCCGCCAGATCTCGGTCAAGTCCAACTACGGTCTGTGGGTCACCCGGGCGGAACACGACGCGATGGAGCGGGTCCTGGGCGATTGCCGGGACGCGGCCATCCCGGCCGGGCAGGCAGCACCGGCACCGGCCGAACCCCAGCCGGCGCCCCCGGCAGGTGCCGCACCCGCCCCGGCCGCCCCGACGGCCGTGTACTACGCGAACTGCGCTGCCGCCCGTGCCGCCGGCGCCGCGCCGCTGCGGGCCGGCCAGCCGGGCTACCGCGAGCAGATGGACGGCGACCGCGACGGCGTCGCCTGCGAATAGCGGGACGCCTGCGAAAAGCGGGCCCGCTGATTCAGTCCCGGGACGCGCTTAGTTCTTCGGCAGTGCGTCCAGCAGCCGCGCGCAGCGGATGAACCCCAGATGCGAGTACGCCTGCGGGTGGTTCCCCAGGTGCGTTTCAGTGCCCGGGTCGTACTCCTCCGGCAGCAGGCCGGTGGGCCCGAAAAGGTTGACCAGCTGGTCGAACAGGTCCCACGCCTCCTCGATCCGCCCCACCGCAACGTAGGCCTCGATCAGCCACGTGGTGCAGATGTGGAAGCCGCCCTCCAGGCCCGGCAGGCCGTCGTCGTACCGGTAGCGGAACACGGTGGGCCCCACGCGCAGTTCCCGTTCCACCGCCGTGACGGTGTCCAGGAATCGCTGGTCGGAGACATCCAGGAGCCCGGAGAGCCCGATGTGCAGCACCGCGGCGTCCAGGTCCGGGCTGTCGTAGGCCACGGTGTAGGACGCTGTACTCTCATCCCAGCCCTCGCGCAGGACCTCCTCCCGGATGAGAGCCGCCGTCGGCTCCCACGCCGGAAGCGGCGTCCGGCCGTGCCGAGCTGCGGTGCGCAGCGCCCGGTCCAGCGCCACCCAGCACATCACCTTGGTGTAGATATGGTGCCGGGGTGCCCGCCGGGCTTCCCAGATCCCGTGGTCCGCCTCGTGCCAGCGGGCCAGGACGGCCGAGGCCATCTGGACCATCAGCTCCCAGTGCGCATCGTTCAGCGCCCCCTGCCGCGCGCTCACGGCGTCGATCAGCTCGGCGATCGGGCCGAACACGTCCAGCTGCACCTGGTGGTCCGCCGCGTTGCCGATCCGGACCGGCCGGGAGCCCGCGTATCCGGGGAGGCTCTCGATGATGGCTTCGGTGGACAGCGGCGCCCCGGTGACGGAATACAGCGGGTGCAGCCACTCCGGTCCGGGTGCGTGGGCCAGGATCCGCCCCAGCCAGGCCAGGAACCCTTCCGCCTCCGACGTCGAGCCGAGGTCCACCAGCGCGTTGACCGTCATGGAGCCGTCCCGCAGCCAGCAGTACCGGTAGTCCCAGTTCCGGGTGCCGCCGATCCCCTCCGGCAGCGACGTGGTCGGCGCGGCCAGCACGGCGCCGGTGGGCTCGTGGACCAGGGCGCGCAGCACTAGGGCGGACCGGCGGACCAGCGAGGGTTTCACAGCGGGCAGCTGCAGCGCCTGCACCCAGCGCCGGGAATGGTGCGCGACGGCGGCCCGGCGCGAGTTCTCCTCCGGCGGTTCCGCGCGCTGGGGTTCCGTGTCGCCGCAGCGCAGGTTCAACACCACCGGGCCGTGCCGCAGCTCGACGTCGGCCGTCGCGGTGCCGTGGCGGCCGTCCGAGGTAACGGTGAAGCTGACGCCGGGCGCGCGCAGGATGATCGGGTCCGCGGTCCCCACCACGTGCAGCTCCTCACCGCGGGCCTCCATAATGAAGGGCGCGTTCGCGTAGTCCGGGCGGGGCGCAAAGACAATCCGCGCCGTCCCCGTGCCCGAGAGCACCCGGACCAGGCTGGTCACGCCCTCCGGCGCCGGTTCCAGGTAGTCCGTGACGGTGACGTCGGCCCAGCGGGTTTCCACGATCATGGTGCTGTCCACATACCGCTGGCCCAGGACCTGCGAGGCCTTCACCGGTTCCACCGAAAAGTGGCCGGCCGCGTCGCCGCCGAGGAGATGGGCAAAGAGGGACCCCGAGTCCGGCAGCGGGTGGCTCATCCAGCAGATCCTGGCATCCGGGGTGATGAGCGCCGTGGAGGAGCCGTTGCCGATCATCGAATGCCGCTCCAGGCCGACGGCGTCCTCCCCGAACAGCCAGGCCCGCCGCAGTTCAAAGAGGATGGCCAGGACCCGGGCGAAGGACTCCGGGTCCCGCAGCCGGTGTGCGGCGAGCGTGGGGCCCTCGCCCACCCGCAGGGCCATGTCCGGCCCCCGCAGGGTCGCCATCGCCAGCTCATCGCTGGCGGCGTCCCCCGCGTACAGGGCGGCGCTGACGCCAAGCATGGAGCGCAGGTGTTCCAGGGCGGCGGCCTTGGCCGGCTCCACCACGGACAGGTCCAGGACCGAGCCGTCCACGATAAAGGACAACCCGTGCGCCCGGGCGATCGCCTCCGCCTGCTCGGTGGCCAGCGCGACGACGTCGGGGGCGGCCGGGCGGGTGTGCACGGACACGGCCACGGGTTTCCGCTCGATGGTGATGCCGCGGTAGGCACCCACCGTTTCGGCGAGTGCCTGGCTGGCCTGCTGCAGCAGGGATTCGGTGGCCAGGGACAGTCCGTGGGCGTAGCCCATGTCGAACTCGGCGCCGTGCGAGCCGACCAGGTGCACCTCGGCGGGGAGCCGTGAGACGGCGGCCAGGTCGCGCAGGGAACGCCCGGAGATGACGGCCGCGTGGGTGTTCGGGAGGGCGGCCAGCGCGCGGAGCGCAATCGCGGCGCTGCCCAGCGGCAGGGTCTCGGTGGAGATGCCTTCCGCGGCGCACAGGGTTCCGCCGTAGTTGCAGGCCACGAGCAGCCCGGGCGTGCGGGCCAGGATCTTGAGTTCGGCCAGCAGTTGCGGCGTCAGCCCGTCGTCGGCGGCGTTGGTCTGCACAAAGGCGCGGAGCAGGCCCAGCGGCAGGGATTTCGTCAGGAGGGCAGAGTCGGCCAGGGACTGGTTGAGTGGAGTGGGCATGCGCGGAGTCCTTCGAGTAGTCCCCAATGCCTGCGTGAGACCGTCCGTGAAGGACGTACTCCCAGTATCCTCCCGGCCTGATTTCCCTTGGGTGTCCCGGCGGTTGCAGCTGTGTAACATCCGCAACCGCCGGGAGCCCCGGCGAGGTGCCGTTTTCCGCCCGCAGTACGCATGGCGTCGAGGTGGTCCTCAGCCCGCGGCGTCACGCAGCGCAGCTTATTGGCGTCGGGGAAGCCTGCTTTCAGCGCCAATCCGCGGCAGGACGGCGTCGTACCTCCCGTAAGCCTGCCGTGCGTGACGGCGGGGCGGAACCCGGACCGGGCGCCTAGACCCTGACCAGACCGGCGACGTCGGCCAGCAGCTGCACGGAGCGCAGCCGGGCCTCGGTGCCGGTGCTCTGGTGCGCGACGATGAGCTCGTCGGCGTCGGCGTGGGCGGCGAATTCGTCCAGGTATTCCAGTACGGCGTCAGGGGTGTCCACAGCGGAATACTTCATCATCTGGGCCACGTGCTGGCCCTGCGGCGAGTCCAGGATCATGTCCGCCTCGTCGTCGCTGAACTCGCGGCCGTTGCCGAAGAACAGCGAGACGCGGGCGCGCTTGGTGGCCTGGAACATCTGCTGCGCCTCGGCCGCGGAATCCGCCGCAATCACGTTGACGCCGGCGATCACGTGCGGGGCGTC
The DNA here is from genome assembly GCF_055412865.1 of Pseudarthrobacter ribosi. Taxonomy (NCBI): domain Bacteria; kingdom Bacillati; phylum Actinomycetota; class Actinomycetes; order Micrococcales; family Micrococcaceae; genus Pseudarthrobacter; species Pseudarthrobacter ribosi. The sequence goes on from NZ_JBVAYZ010000014.1 coordinate 91,971, forward strand.
CAGCTGTGCGGACGGCTGAAAGTCGCGGCGGTAGATCTCGACGGCGTCCTGCAGCGCGTTCGGCGCGAAGTGCGAGGCGAAGGCGTACGGCAGGCCCAGCTGCGCGGCGAGCCGGGCGCCGAACAGCGAGGATCCCAGGATGTACAGCGGCACGTCGGTGCCCTTGCCGGGGGTGGCCTCCACGCCCTGGATGCGGGTGGGGCCGGTCAGGTAGCCCTGGAGTTCCAGCACGTCCTGCGGGAAGCTGTCCGAGGACATCGGGTCGCGGCGCAGGGCCCGCAGCGTGTTCTGGTCGCTTCCGGGCGCACGGCCCAGCCCCAGGTCGATCCGTCCCGGGTGCAGGGTTTCGAGGGTGCCGAACTGCTCGGCGATGGTCAGCGGTGAGTGGTTGGGCAGCATCACGCCGCCGGCGCCGAGGCGGATGCTCTCGGTCTGCGCGGCGACATGGGCGATCAGCACACTCGTGGCCGAGGAGGCGATGGCCGACATGTTGTGGTGCTCGGCGTACCAGACCCGCCGGTACCCCAGCTGCTCAGCCAGCTGCGCCATGGCGACGCTCCCCGCGAGGCTCTCTGCCGCCGTCTGGCCCTTGCCGATGGTTGCCAGGTCAAGGATGGAAAGCGGAACAGTCACGGAAAAGCCGGCCTTTCGTAGCGGGGAAGTCTCAGGTGCCGCGCCGGATCCCGGCTCGGGCACACTGTTGACAACGACGCCGGGCCCCGGGTTATTTCTGCCTCAGCTGTGGCGCTGCCCATTTGGCAGCCGGTGACGGCTCAGGGGCAGGAGTAGTTGTAGTCCAGCCCGCCGGAGACGTACTGCGTCAGGGCGACGCGGCTGCCGGGGGTGAGCGGCGGCGAAGAGCAGTTGGATTTGGCGCCCGTGAGCGACCGTGCGCCCGCCAGCCAGCTGGGCAATCCGGCAAGCGGGCTGCTGGCCGCGACCGTGCCGGCAATCTGGTTCCACTGGTAGCCGGTGGAGTACAGGCCGACTTTGGCGTTGATGCTGGTGAAGTAGGCGGTCATGCCTTCCAGGACCGCGACGTTGGCGGTTTTGTCCGGTTGCCAGCTGTTTTCGGTCTCCACGTCCAGCCACCACAGGTACTTCGCCGGGTTGTCGATCCCGCGGATCGTGGCGTCGTCGTAGGCCTTCGCATAGCCGTACATGTAGGAGCAGGCCCGGAAGTCCTCCGCCCCGCTGCCGCACTCACCGTAGGGGTTGGCCACGCGAACGCCGCCGTAGTGGTTGGAACTGGGCCACCACGAACCCTGCAGGCCGGGGTTGGCCGTGTTGACGTACAGTGCCACCCGAGGCTGGGCGGTGCGTGCCGGGGAGGGGGCGGTGTTTGCCCAGGCGAGCTGGGTCGCCAGGCACGGGTTGGTGGTGTTGGCCAGGCCGTTGTTCACCCCGACGATAGCGAACGCCGGCTCTTTGGGGAGGGTCTTGCCGCACTGCGGCCAGGAAACGTCGATGCCGACCGGCTCGGCGTTCCGGGGCGGGGCCGCCGAGGCCGGCACTCCGCCCAGCAGGAGCAGGCCAAGCGTGATGGCGGCGGAAACAACTTTTCTCAATTCCCGGCTAGCCATGCCCCAGTTTACTTCCGGTCCCTGCCCCGGCCGGGAACCCCGCCCCGCGGGTCGCCCGGTTGGAATACTCAGCAGGCTGAGGGGGTTGCCGCCGCTATGAGCCATGACAATTCACAGCATCCGGACCTGTCCGCCACGATCGGCCTCAAGGACCTGGGCACCGTCCACCGTTTGGGCTTCGGCGCCATGCGCATAGTCGGGGACGGCGTCTGGGGCGAGCCGGCGGACCGCAGGGCCGCCATCGCCGTCGTCCGCCGCGCCGTCGAACTCGGCGTTGACTTCATTGACACCGCCGATTCCTACGGGCCGAACATCAGCGAGGAGATCCTGGCCGAGGCCCTGCACCCCTACAGGGACGGTCTGCGGATCGCCACCAAGGTCGGCTTCACGCGCACCGGCCCGCACGAATGGGTGCCGCTGGGCCGCGCCGAATACCTCCGCCAGCAGACCGAGCTGAGCCTGCGCAAGCTCAGGGTCGATTCGCTCGACCTGCTGCAGCTGCACCGGATCGACCCCAAAGTGGATCCGGAGGAGCAGTTCACCGTGCTTCGTGACCTGCAGAAGGAGGGCAAGGTGAAGGCCCTGGGTTTGTCCCAGGTCAGCGTCGCCGAACTCGAGGAGGCCGGGAAGTACTTCACCGTCTCGACCGTGCAGAACCGCTACAACCTGACCGACCGCAGCTCCGAGGACGTGCTCAACTACGCCGAGGAGAACGGGATCGGCTTCATCCCCTGGGCGCCGATCTCCGCCGGGGAGCTGGCCCAGCCCGGCGGCCCGCTGGATGCCGCCGCCCAACGGCTCGGCGCCACCACGTCCCAGGTGGCCCTGGCCTGGCTGCTGCGCCGCTCCCCCGTCATGATGCCTATTCCCGGCACCGGCTCGATCCAGCACCTCGAAGAGAACCTGGCCGCTGCCGGCGTCGTGCTGGATGACGCCACGTACGCCGAGCTCGAAGCCGCACGCTAACCCGCAGTCCAGCGAGGACGTGGCGCCGGAAGTCCTCAAGGCCCCCGCCGGGTAGCGCCGCCGCAACATCTGCCGGAGCCGGGTCCGGATTGCCGGACCCGGCTAAGCTGTCCGCATGGCCATCAAATCCACTGCAGACAAAGTTGCCACCCTCCAGAAGGGTTACACCCTCGAGGGCCCCACGATCGAGCTGGGCGCCGCGATCATCGACGGCGAAGTCCACAAGGAAGCCCCCGTCCGGCTGCCGCTGTCCATGATGAACCGCCACGGGCTGGTGGCCGGGGCAACCGGCACGGGCAAGACCGTCACGCTGCACATGATGGCCGAACAGCTCTCCACCGCCGGCGTCCCGGTGTTTCTGGCGGATATCAAAGGCGATCTGTCCGGGCTCGCCACGGCCGCCACGGGCAGCGAAAAACTGATGGCCCGCACGGCCGGGATCGGCCAGCCCTGGTCCGGCAAGACGTTCCCGGTGGAATTCCTGGCCCTGGGCGGCGACGGCAACGGCATCCCGGTCCGCGCCACCATCACGTCCTTCGGCCCCATCCTGCTCTCCCGCATCATGGAGCTCAACGACACGCAGGAATCGAGCCTGCAGCTGGTCTTCCATTTCGCGGACAAGAACAACCTCGAACTGATCGACCTGAAGGACCTGCGCGCCGTCATCCAGTTCCTCACCTCCGCCGAAGGCAAGGACGAGCTCGCGGAACTCGGCGGACTGTCCAAGTCGACCGCCGGTGTGATCCTCCGGGAACTCATCACCCTCGAGGCGCAGGGCATGGAGAAGTTCTTCGGCGAACCCGAGTTCGACACCGCCGAACTGATGCGCACCGCCCCGGACGGACGCGGCGTCATCACCTGCCTGGAGCTGCCCACCCTGCAGACCAAGCCGATGCTGTTCTCCACCTTCCTGATGTGGCTGCTGGCCGACCTGTTCGAGGACCTGCCCGAGGCCGGCGACCTGGACAAGCCCAAACTGGTGTTTTTCCTGGACGAGGCCCACCTGCTGTTCAACGGCGCCTCGAAGGCGTTCCTGGATGCCATCACCACCACCGTGCGGCTGATCCGGTCCAAGGGCGTCGGCATCTTCTTCGTCACCCAGACCCCCAAGGATGTCCCCGCAGAAATCCTGGGGCAGCTCGCCAACCGCGTGCAGCACGCCCTCCGCGCCTACACGCCGGAGGACGCCAAGGCGCTCAAAGCCACCGTCTCCACGTTCCCGATAAGCGACTACGACCTTGAGGAAACCCTCACCTCCGCCGGGATCGGCGAGGCCGTCATCACCGTCATGAACGAGAAGGGCGCCCCGACGCCGGTGGCACTCACCCGCCTGCGCGCGCCGGAATCCGTCATGGGCCCCAGCGCCGACGCCCTGATCTCCAGCACCGTGGCCGGCTCGGCGCTGCTTCCCAAGTACGGCACCGCCGTCGACAACGTCTCCGCCTACGAGAAGATCTCCGGGAAGGCCACGGCGGACACCGCTGCGACGGTCCCGGCCCCCGGCAACGGCGGCGGCAGCTCCGACGTCGACGCCGAGGCACGCCGGATCGAGGAGGAAATCCTGGGCCGCCCCAGCAGCCGGCCCGCTGCGGCACCTGACCGTCAGGAGCCGAGCCGGGAGGCCCGGCAGGAGCCCCGGCGGTCACCCAGGCAGCCGCCGCAACGGCAGCCGGCGGACGACGGCGGCATGGCCGGAGACCTTGCCGGGGTGCTGGGCGGCGCCCTCGGCGGCGGGCTCAAGAGCATGGCCCGCTCGCTCGGGACGCAGCTCGGCCGCGAACTGCTGCGCGGCGTCTTCGGCACCGCCTCCAAGCGCCGCCGCTAGGCGGGCCTTGTCACATGGAGCCCGCGTGACAAGAGGATTCCTCTGGGGTGCAGGTATCGTAAGGTGAGTGCAAATGAGTCAGGCGTTGGTCAGGATCGCAGCCGCATGGCTGCTGGTCCTGATGCTTGCCGTGGCCGGAGGCATCGTTGCGATCAACGTCGTGAACAACTCCATTGCGAGCCCGCAGCAGCCTGTCCGTGAATATCTCGATGCCCTGCAGAAGGGCGAAGGCGAGAAAGCCCTTGGCCTGCTGAGCGCTTCCGTTCCCCAGAGCAACGCCGCCATGCTGGACGGCACGGCGCTGCAGACCGCCACCGCACGGATCAGCGGCATCAGGTACGGCGACGCCGAGGACCGCGGCAACAACCAAGTGATGGTGCCGATCGAGTACACGATTGACGGCAGCGAGCTGCGGACCGAGTTCCTGTTGGAGAGGTCCGGCACCGAATGGCTGTTCTTCCACAAATGGGCCCTTGTCCCCGCCGCCCTCCCGGTCCTGGACGTCACGGTGGTCAACGCCAGCGAGGCCACCCTCAACGGGGTCCCGGTGAACATGCCCAACGGCCGCAACACCTTCGCCGTCTTCTACCCCGGCGAGTACGAGGCCTCCCTGGCCGGTCAATACTTCTCCGCCCCACCCACCAAAGCCACCGTGTCCGGGCGGGGCGTCCCCGTGGCACCGCTGAACCTGATGACGGAAGCCACCGACGGGCTGAAAGAAGCGGTGGGCGGCAAAGTGAACGAGTTCCTGGACACCTGCGCCGACACCGCCGACAAGCAGCAGCAGCTCCAGCCGGACTGCCCTTTTTACCACACCACCAACAACCGGGTCATGGACGGCACCATCGACTGGAGCATCACCGATTACCCCAAGGTCAGCATCGAACCCTTCGGCGGACGCTGGGTGGTGGCGCCCCTGAACGGCAAAGCGCGGATCGAGGCCCAGCAGGTGGATCTGTTCACCGGCGCTGTGACATACCTGAACACCGTCCACGATTTCAGCTTCACCGTGCGCCTGGACATTGACGCTGACACCGTCAAGGTCACCCCGCTCCTGACCTACTAGTCCGCGCAGGCCCCAGCGGCGGCAGTGGCGGCAGCACTGTCGTCACGCCGGGCGGTCTTTTGACCCCGACGGCCGCACCGCACCCCGTCATTCCGGGAAATCCGTTGTTCCAAGCGGCCAAGAACCTCCCTGCCGTGACGCCTTCACCGGCCCGGGCGCCCGGCCGAGGACTGCCAGGACCTCGGCCAGCATCCGCGCGGGGTTGTACACAACGTCCTCGTAGTAGTAGCGGAGCACGGAGTAGCCCCGAACCGTGGACACGTTATCGCGCCGATGGTCTTTCTTGATCTGGACCCACCCACCGTGATGGCGCCCATCCAGCTCCACAATCAGTGTGCCCTCCAGCAGGAGATCCACATATCCGACACCGTCAATGTAGACCTGCGTTTCCACCCTGATGCCGGCCTGGCGGAAATACGTCCTGGCGAGGGTCTCCAGCAGGGATTCGGCTCCGCGGTCCACCCAGGTGAGGACCTGGCGGGCGCGGCCGTTGCGCTTCCCGGGGAGTCGGTCCCGCAGGAACCCGACTGTCATATCGCCCCGGCCCACCGCGCACTCCACCATGACCAGGGCTTCAGCGAACGGCAGGCACCTCAGCGCGTGGATGAGCACGTCACCGAGGGCAGCAACCGGCCGACAGGGGTGCGGCTCGAGGAGCAGTCCGTAGTGCCCGGTCTGCCCCTCGAAGGCTTCACCGCGCCTGTGATGCACATGGAGCGGACCGGCGGAGTTCACACACCAGAGCCCGTAGAAGGGCACCGCGCTGCTGCACGTGAGGAGCTGCCGGTGCTGCAACAGCGCCACATGGTCCGGGGCCGCCGTCGGGAGCGCATAGAGACCCCGGACCGGCTGCAGAACGCCGGCCCTCACCGCCCGCCGCAGGGCGGCGTCGTCGATCCCCAAGCGGGCCAGGGCAGGCCGCCGGGCCGCTCCCCCGCAGACGGCCAAGGCCCTGAAGACATCCATGGGGCAATCGTTACGCCGGCCCCCACCGTGCCGGGAGCCCGTTGACCCGCTATGTGGAGATCTTCACGTCACCCGGCGCAGCGTTTTGCGGCCGCCAGCACCGTGAAACTCCGGGATTCCGCGGATCCGGTGCCCGGTTTAAGCCAAAAAGCTGCTGTCCGTGACGCCGAGTCACGAACAGCAGCCTAAGCCGGGCCCATTTCGGCGGCGGTCAGTCCATGCCGCGCAGGTCCAGCACCAGCTCGGTGTCGCCGTCGGCCTGCAGCAGCACGGGGATGCCCCAGTCCTGCTGGTACAGGTGGCACGCCGCGTGGTCGGGGATCTCGCCGTCCGCGTCCTCCGGGCCGTCGCAGGCAGCGGCGCGGGCGGTGATGTGCAGCACGCCCTCCGGCACGTCGGCGGAAAGTTTCAGGGTGCGGACCAGTCCCACCGAAGTTCCGCCGCCGGCCAGCAGCAGTTCCGGCGGGGTGGAGGAGATCTTCAGCTGGGTCGGGTCGCCCCAGCGGTCGTCCAGTTTCTGGCCGGTGGGTGCGGTGAAGCGGACCGACAGCTCAAGCAGCCCGGGGGCCACGGGGGTCTTGGGCCGGTGGGTCTGGGCCGCGCCTTCATCCACCTGCTGCGCTTCCTTGGGGATCGGCACGTAGACGAGCTGGTGCTTGTTCGCCTCCACCACCACCAGCAGCGGCTCGGCGCCGGCGACCTGGGTGTGGTCCACAATCACGTCGGAGGGTTCGGACAGCCCGCGCGCCAGGGTGGAGACCGTGCCCGAGACGGGATCGTAGCGGCGGACGGCACCGTTGTAGGTGTCCGCGATCGCGACCGAGCCATCCGGCAGCACGGTGACGCCCAGCGGGTGCTGCAGCCGGGCTTCGGAGGCCTTCCCGTCGCGGAAGCCGAAGTCGAACAGGCCCTTGCCGACGGCGGACTCAACGGCGATGGCACCGCCGTCGCCGATCACGAGCTTGCGTAGCGCCGAGGTTTCGGAGTCCGCCACCCAGATGTTGCCGTCGGCGTCCTCGGCGAGGCCGGAGGACTGGGCGAACCAGGCTTCCTCGGCCGGGCCGTCGAGCAGGCCTTCGAGGCCGTTGCCGGCGATGATGGACACGGCGCCCGAGCGCGGGTCGAAGCTGAAGACCTGGTGCACGCCGGCCATGGCGACGACGACGGCATGCAGTTTGGTGGACCAGACCACGTCCCAGGGCGAGCTGAGGGAGACCTGCAGCGGATCCGGTTCCAGCCGGGCACCGTAGGCGGCGCCTTCCTCGTCCACCCGGGCCGGTCCCGTCTCGAGGAGCCGCTGCACGCCGTTGCCGGCCAAGGTCCTGGCGGTCCCGTCCGCGAGGGACAGTCCGCGCAGGCGGTGGTTCACGGAGTCGGCAATCACGACGTCGTAGCCGGTCTCGGCGGCGACGTCCTCCGGGAGCAGGACCAGGCCCTGGGGTTCGTTGAAGCGGGCCGTGGCGGCGTTGCCGTCGGCATGGCCCTTCTCGCCGGAGCCGTACGTGGCCAGCACGGTCTGGAAGTCGGTGGAGAGCTCCACGAGGCGGTGGTGCCCGGTGTCGGTGACCAGCCAGGAACCCGCCGCTGATGAGCTTCCAACGCCGCGGCCGTCGGGGAGGAACAGGGCCTTGCCGGGGAACCGCAGGGTGCCCGACGTCGGCTCCGGCGCCACATACGGCCCGTCGCCGCGGTGCAGCGTGCCCTTGGCCTCGTGCTCGGCGATCAATTCCGGGATGAGCACGGCGAGGCCATCGGCATGGCCTTCGCCGGAGAGGTGCGCCACGATGTAGCCCTCGGGGTCGATGACGACCAGCGTGGGCCAGGCCCGCGCCGTGTAGGCCTTCCACGTGTCCAGCTCAGGATCGTCCAGGACCGGGTGGCGGATCTCGTAGCGTTCGACGGCGGCGGCCAGGGCCACCGGATCAGCCTCGTGCTCGAACTTCGGGGAGTGCACACCGACCGTCACCAGGACGTCTGAGTACTGCTGCTCGAGCGGGCGGAGTTCGTCCAGCACGTGCAGGCAGTTGATGCAGCAGAACGTCCAGAAGTCGAGCAGCACGATCTTGCCGCGCAGGGATTCCAGGTCCAGGGATTTCCCGCCGGTGTTGAGCCAGTTGCGGCCCACCAGCTCGGAGGCCCGGACCCGGAGGTGGGTGCGTACGGTTTCGGTCATGAGCGTCCTTCCAGCTTTGAGTTGCGTTCGGCCAGCCGGGCATCGCGCTCGGCCAGCTTGGCAAACATATCGTTGTAAGCAGTGAGATCGGCGTCGTTATTCCTGTCCGCCGCCCGGTCGGTGCGCTTGGACTCGCGCGCGTCGGAACGGGACCACTGGACGGCGACGCCGATCGCCACCAGCAGCGTGGGCACTTCGCCGATGCCCCAGGCCACGGCGCCTCCCAGCTGCTGGTCCAGCAGCGCTGACGGGCCCCAGGTGCGGCCGAGGTTGCCGAAGTAGTCTGCGGCCAGCAGCCCGGTGCCACCCATGATCGCGACGCCGAAGAAGGCATGGAAGCCCATGGTGGCCAGCAGGAGCATCAGCCGCATGGGGTAGGGCGCGCGCCGGGGCAGCGGGTCGGTGCCGATCATGGTGAGCACGAAGATGTAGCCGGTGAGGGCGAAGTGCAGGTTCATCAGCTCGTGGCCGATGTGGTCACGCATGGCGTAGCCGAACGCGTCCGAATAGTAGAACAGCACGATCGAGCCGGCGAAGTTGGCGGCGGCGAACAGCGGGTGCGTCACCAGCTGGGAGAACTTCGAGTGGATGACGATCAGCAGCCATTCGCGCGGGCCGCGGGAACTGTCGCGGCGCGCCGTGAGCGCACGCAGGGCCAGCGTCACGGGGGCGCCAAGAACCAGGAAAATGGGGGCCACCATGGTCAGAGCCATGTGGTCCACCATGTGCGCCGAGAACAGCACCCGGCCGTAGACCGCCGGCGGACCGGAAGTCACATACGTAAGCACCCCGAGCCCGATCACCCAGTTGACGGTCCGGAACCACGACCAGGAGTCACCGCGCCGGAGCACCTTCCGCAGGCCGAGGATATAGGCCACCAGGCCAAAGACCGCGACGGCGACCCAGAGCCAGTCGAGGCGCCATTCGGTCAGCCAGCGTTCCGGGGTGAGCTCCGGAGGAAGTTCGTAGCCCGAGACGATAAAGGCCGGTGAGGCATTCGGCGCCAGGGCCTCGCCCTGCGGCGGCGCCGAGCGGCCGAGCGCGACGGCGATGCCCGACGTCGCCCCCATGATCAGCAGCTCCGCCACGACGAGCTGCCAGAGCACGCGGCGGGCGGACAGCCCCCCGACCTGGCTGCCCAGCTGGGGGATGACCCAGCTCCGGTGCATCAGGCCGATGCCGCCAAGGACGAGGGTCGCCGCTGCCTTGGCAAGGATCAGCTGCCCGTAGGCCGAGCCGAAGAGGTCGTTCCAGGAAGTGAGGCGGATGCTGGAGTTGATCACGCCGGAGGCGAAGACGAGGACGAAGGCGAAGCCGGCCAGGTCGGAGAAGCGCCGGAACGTCGGCTCGGTGATATCAGGGCGGCTGCCGGACTTCGCGCCGGACGCGGCGCCTCCTAGGGTGCCGGAGAGCAGGGCCAGCGTGATGATGCCGCCGACCCAGGCCGATACCCCGACCAGGTGCAGGCCGAGCGAGTTGATGGCGCCTTCGTGGTCAGCGGAGCTGGCGGAGTGCCCGATCAGCGCCGACGGGACGAGCCCGATGAGGGACAGCATCAGGGTTGCCGCCAGGGCCCCCCGGGAGCGGACCCCAAAGAGGGCCGTCGTGACCACGGCGGCGATGACAACAACGGCCAGCCAAGCGCGCCCGGTCTCGAGGTCGGTCATGAAATAGACCAGGGAGCGGGTGAATTCCGGATCCCCGGAGATCGCCTGTCCGGCGATGTCCGAGTAGCTCAGCACCAGCACCGCAATCGCCGACAGCGTCCAGACGGCCCCGGCGGCGGCGGCGACCGCCAGCGTCCGGGTGAAGGCCGGATGTTCCGGGGCGTCGTTGTCTTTGGACCGGGAGCCGGCGTGGGAGCGGGGCAGGATTCCGACGGCGAAGAGCAAGCCGCCGATCACGGTGGCCAGCGCAATGTTATGCACGGCTTTGCTGACCGGCAGGCCCCAGCGGACCAGGGCGCCCGGGTCGGAGACCTCGCGGGCGGCTGCGGCGCCGGAGAACACCAGCGCGGCAACGAGTCCCAAGAACAGCGCCGCAAGGCCGGCGAACAGCCAGGCCCGGGAGACTTTGCCGGAACCCGCAACGGCGCCCCGCCCTCCCCCGGTCGGGATGGGAGCGGCGGTGGTGGCACGGGGATTTGCTGCGGAAGGCACAGTTCCATTGTCCGCTACGCCCGCCTGCCCGCCGAATCGAGCGCTGCCCGCCATCTGCCCGGGCACGGCGCTTAACGAAAAAGGAGCGGCGGCCCAGAGGGCCGCCGCTCCTTTCAAGCGTTCACAGAAGACTACTTCTTCTTGGAGACCGCGGCCTTCAGCTTCGAGCCGGCAGTCAGCTTGACGCTGTGGCCTGCGGCGATCTGGATGGTCTCGCCCGTCTGCGGGTTGCGGCCGGTGCGAGCTGCACGGTCGGTGCGCTCAACTGCGAGCCAGCCCGGGATGGTGATCTTTTCGCCCGCGGCGACAGAGGTCTCGAAGACCTCGAACAGTGCATCCAGCACGGAGTTGACGGCTGCCTGGCTGGTGCCGGCCTTGCCTGCTACCTCTGCAACAAGTTCACTACGGTTCTTAGCCATTTATGTCCTCCTGGACTGTCATGATTTCTGGAGCCTGCACACGGCATGCGTACAAGCCACTGTCCGAAAACTTACCAGCTTGCCGCCGCCGAGGTGGCAAATTCCGCGTGTTTTCGGCCTTTTTCGAGGAAAAACCCGGGAATCGACGCCTTTCGGGGCCATATTTCGCCAACAGCGGACGCGCCCTCAGCTGGGGCAGGGTCCGCCCTGATGCTCCCGCAGATCCTGCATGATCGCGGGCGACGCTCCCGGACCCCTTGCAGCCGGACGACGGCGGCCTCCCGCGCTGCGGGGCCCCACCGGCCTCTCTGACGCCGCTGGGCTCCAGCCGCGCAGGCACGGGTACTTGGGAACCTGGATCATGCACCAAGGGCCGGCCCGGCGGGGGTTGCGTGCCGGTGGCTGCGGCGGTGGGTGGAGAACATGCTCCACCTTGATTCCCCGTTAAATGCGGGAGAGCCCCGACCGTGTGGTTGGGGCTCTCGACCGTTTAATGATGTTCCGGCGGTGACCTACTCTCCCACACCCTCCCGGGTGCAGTACCA